>CADDZM010000201.1 GCA_902812345.1 Chloroflexota bacterium
TTAAGGTCTGGGGCTTACGCAATCCTTCGAACAGGGTGCCGGTGCGTTCACTGAAGGTTTTACCACAGACTTTACAGCGGTACCGCTGGCGCACTCGGTCGTGAATGGTGATGTTACCTTGCTTTTTTAGGCCTCTTTTGGGACAATGCTGGTAAGAGCAGAATTGCTCCCCAGCGTTCATCGGTATTGGTTGTTCTTTTGTAATCATAACCAAATTTTGCCAGATGAACGCTTTTATTTCAACTTTACCTGTTTTTCACCGGTTAATGGGGTGCTACCCCCTGTTAAACCTCATTCGAAAAATTATGCATGTTATGTAAATCTAACTGCCGCTAGCGCTATTAAACCCTGGTCTTGTACCAGTCAATGGTGTGTTTGAGACCCTCGCGGAAGTCGGTAGTGGCCCGGAAGCCGAATTCTCGCTCGGCCCGGCTGATATCAAGACAGCGGCGCGGCTGGCCGTTAGGCTTGGTGGTATCCCAGATAAGCTTACCGGTGAACCCGGTATGCTCGGCAATCAGCTCGATAAGCGCGCGCGTGGATATTTCCATGCCTGAACCGAGATTGACCGGCTCAGCGCCGTTGTAGTAACGCAGCGCCGCGACAATGCCCCTGGCGGCATCTTCCACGTACAAGAATTCGCGGGTGGGCGAACCGTCGCCCCACACCTCGACCGTCTCGCTGCCGCTCTCGACCGCTTCTAGGCACTTCTTGATGAGGGCCGGGATAACATGGGAGGAAGCCGGGTCGAAATTGTCGCCGGGACCGTAGAGATTAACCGGCAGCAGGTAGATGGAGTTAAAGCCGTACTGCTGGCGGTAAGCCTGACCCTGGACCAGCAGCATCTTTTTCGCCAGGCCGTAAGGCGCGTTGGTTTCTTCCGGGTAACCGTCCCACAGATTTTCTTCTTTAAAGGGAATAGGCACAAACTTGGGGTAGGCGCAGACCGTCCCGATAGTTACAAACTTTTCGACGCCGCTTTTGTAGCTTTCGTGTAAAAGCTGGGTACCCATCATCATATTTTCGTAGAAAAATTCGGCCGGGCGCTCCCGGTTCGCGCCGATGCCGCCCACTACCGCCGCCAGGTGAACGACCGCCTGGGGATGCTCGTCGGCCAGAAACCGCCGGATCTGCTCAACATCGCTAACGTCGACTTCCTCGTGAGCGGTAACAAGAATATTTTTAAATTGCTGCCTTTGAAGTTCGGCCACCACGGCCCGGCCCAGGAACCCGGTTCCGCCGGTTAGCCAGATACGCTTTTCTCGCAAATCTTCCATTTTTGGTATTCTCCCTCTAAATTGCGAAGGGGTCGGGGTTTGTGGCCGTGGCCTGGTTTGAGCTAAAGATGCATACTTGAGGTCTTCAGAATGGCTGAAAGCCTTGTAATTTGCCTGACTGGTTTGTTTAATATTAAAAATTTAACCGGTTACTCGATTATAGCATAGCCCATCAGACGAAACAGTTTTTCACCTAGTATTATAGGGCTATTTTGGCCTGATAGCCCCGATAGTTACTAAAACCTATAATTTTGTGCTAAAATAAACACTGTTTAAATTAGCTAGTAAATGAGTGGAATGACGACAGCGAATTCAACCGGCCAGACGGCCTCTCCTGAGAAAAATAATGTTGGGCAAGCCAATCCGGCTCCGCTTAGCAGCTCGACTTTTGGCCTCACCGATAAAATCCCGGTCTTAAATTACCTGGTTACAAGCGAACGAGTGGGCTGGTATCGCACCATTATGCGCACTTTTGCCCAGCGGCACCGCGAGCTTTACCGCTACCAGTTGACCGCCCAGGAAATCTGGGAAGAGGTTCGCCAGCAATTTGATGCCGACTACACCCTGGAAAAGTGTCAGACCGACTTACGCTCGCTGGAAGACTGGGGCAACCTCATAACTACCTATGACGCCAGCCGACATACCTCGATTGCCAGTTTTCGTTCTCCGGCCCTGCTCTACCAGGCTACCCCGCTGGCAATTGCCGTCGAAGGCTTTTTAGAGGAACAGCGCCGCCTGGGTAGTATCTCCGGAGCCTTACGCCAGGGCGACCTGGCTCGTTTATGGGAGATGTTGCAAAAGCTGGATCAACTGCTAAAAGCGCCCGGCCCGGAAAAAGCGGCCCTGGCTGAAGAATGGCGCCGTTTATTCGAGCTTTTCAATACAATGGCTCGTGAAGCCGCCCAGTATCTTGCCAATATAACTACCGCTACTCGCCAGCCCAGGGCCAATTTGGAAACTTACCAGAATTACAAACGCTCCGTAGTGGAGTATGTGACAAATTTCGGCCAGGCTCTCGCTCACTACAGCTTATTATTCCGGCATCAATTAAAAGAATGGTTCGATACCGACCGCCACCTGGCCCTGGTTGAAGCGGTCGCCGACCACCTCCATCCACCTGGCACCAGCCAGGAAACAATACCGCCCCGCCCTGTTCTGCTAAAAGAGGCCGCCAACCAGCTTAATGCGGTGGTTAACTGGTTTAGCGCCGGGTATAGCGCCGATATCTTCCGGCGCTCGGCGGCAAATGAAGTCGAGAAAGTAGTGCGCCGGGCCGAGCAACTGGCTTCATCTTCCCGGCCTAACGCCAATTATGCTAACGACCTGGATGCGCTGGCCCGGCGCATGTTAGAAGCGGTCCAGCCGGAAGAAAGCAGCCAGCTTTTGCTGGTGGCACTGGGGCATGCTTTACCGGGACATTTCCCAGAAAGCCTGTCCCGGGCCACCGGTACGAGCGGTTTGCAACCGTCCTGGCAGGAACCCCCCGGCGTCCGGGCAGTCCTGCGCGAGATTGGCCGGGCCAGGGGCGACAAAACTCCGGAACTGCCGATTACTTCCAATCGGGAAGCCGAAAAAGCCCTGGTGGAACAGCGCCAGCAGGCTCGTAAAGACGAACTGGCGCAGTTCTCCGCGCTCTTTGCCACAGGGGCGCTCGACCTGGCCGAAATAAAACTGGCTAACGTGGCCGAACGCAACGCCGTCCTGGCGGTAGTGCGCGGCTGCCTGCGCAATAGCCAGCGCCGCTACCTGGCCCCGGACGGCTCGACCATCACCCTGCTCAACCCGGACGAAACCGGCTATGGTCTGTTAAAAGCGCCGGACGGGACGATTCTCATGCCGCGCTACCGGTTGGTCAGGCAGGAGAAGAAAGCCGGGACGACAAATAAATGAGAGGAATAAGAAATTAATACTTCTGCTACCGCCTGAAACAGGCCGTCTTCACCGTAGCCAAAGTAACACTTTATGAAAAAAACAAACTCACAAAATGAAGCTCTGACCCAGGCCCAGGTTATTTTACTGGAAAACGAAATTATCAGCCGCAGCCAGACCCCGGACCAGTTTCGCCTTATCAACAACCAGTATAATTTGCTGCAAAGCTGGCACGATCACCACACCGGCTGGCGAATCTACCGCACTCCCGCCAGTATTCGCCTGATACGGACACCGGTTTCCTTTATCCAGGGATATGTCTTCCGCAATCTTAGACAACCGCGCGACTTTGCCTGCTTTATCTGGACCCTCTGGTACGCCGAAACCCGCCTGAATGATGGGGGAGGAGGAGGCGGACATAGCAACGCCCAGCAGTTCTTGATGTCGCAACTGGCCGAACGCCTGGAAGAACAGTCGGCTACCGGCTACCTGGCCCCGCATGTCGCCCCTTTTGACTTCAAGCGCCAGAGCGACCGCTACAGCCTTTTCCATGCTCTCAAGGCTTTAGAGGCTCTGGGTGGCCTGCACCTGGAAGACGGCAGTTCGGAAGAATGGGTTAACCAATCCGGGCAAGAAAATGCCCTGTACGAATTTACCGAGGTAACCCGCTCCCTGATTTTAGCCCTGGATATGGAACAGGTCCGGCTGGCTGCTAAAACTCTCCAGGGCAATCCCAGGTCCCTGGTTTCGGCCCGGTTACCCGGCACGGAAAAAGTTAACCCGTTACAGAGAGCCTGGCGCACCCTGCTATTGGGTCCGGTCCTGTTGAAATACGACGACCCGGAGGCTTTCGCGGCTCTGCGCCAGCACCAGGAAACTTTCCAGTTTGAAGTCGGCCAGACTTACGGCTGGCAGCTTGATTTACGCTACGAATACGCCATGATAATCCGGCCCAGCGGCACCGGCCTGGGACCGAACGGCCCGCTCAATCTAACCGGAGCGGCCGACCAGGCTGCTTTGCTTTGCTGCCAGCTTATCCGGCAAAAAATCGAAGGAGAGTGGCGCTACCCGGCCAGCGATGGTTGCCTGGTGGTCCCGGAAAGCGAAATTGCCGAGGTTTTCCGGCAGGTCCGCGAGGAACACGGCTCGCGCTGGGGCAGCACTGCCCGCAAGACTTCTTTTCAGGAATTATTGCAGGAAGTATATGCGAAGTTGCGCCTGGCCGGTCTTATGCGCGGTCCTGACCGCAGCGGCAACGTTTTAATCCTGCCAACCATGGCCCGCTTTAGTGTCGGCTACTTCGTTGAAGAAGAAAGCGTTCTGCCTCAAAGTGGGGTTGAAAAACCCCAACAACTGGCTTTCGATCAGACACCTGAGCCTGACCACAACGGTAAACCTAACTCCTCCATCTCACGGGCAGCGAGTAAAGAGATGGCGGCAGGCTATAATACGGTGCAGGCCGGGCGCATTTTAGGCGTCAGCCAGCAATCCGTTTCAAGGTGGCTCGAGGCTGGCTTTCTAAGGGGCGAACGGTCAGGGCGCGGCTGGATTATCCCGGAAGCGGAACTGGAACGAATGAAAGAAATTCGCCAGGGCCAGGGTGGGGCGTCAAGGCCGCAGCCAACCCTCGAAACAACCCGGCCAAAAGATGAAGCTGCCCCGGAAAATAAAGCAAAAGCAACCATAAAGGCCAGCCGGAACAACGGCGAGAGCAACCGGGGATATAATTCCTACGAAGCGGCCCGGCTGCTGGGGGTCGCGGACGTTACAATTTTAGATTGGCTCAAAAAAGGTAAACTCAAAGGTGAAAAAATAGGCTTGAACTGGTCAATCCCCGCCGGCGAGATTGAGCGCGTGAAAAGCACAAGGTTAAAATAGATTCAGGTAAGATATTCAGGTAAGTTGTAAGATAAGGTAAGAGGTTAATAAAGCAAGTGGATTCTGACGGAAAAATAACGCTGTGGGACGATTTAGTAGAGGATGACCTGACACCCGGAACAGAAGACCAGACCGGCCGGGTAAATTATTTACAGGCCCTGGAAGGCGGGCCGCAAGGGTACCGCCTGCGCCGGGTTATCCTGTGCAATTTCTGGCTGTACGGCCTGCAAGAATTTGAGATTCCGCACGGCAGGCTTTTCCTGGCCGGAGAAAATGCTTCCGGCAAATCAAGTGTGCTGGCGGCAGCCCTTCCCCTGGCGCTGGATGGCAACCTGAGCCCTACCCGGTTGGATACTTTTGGGGGCCGCCAGCGCAAAATTGATTATTATGTGCTGGGCAGCTCCGAGTCTTCCACGCCCTACCAGTACGAACGGCGCACCACCTATATCGCTCTCGAATTTGAATGGTGCGACCCTCACAACCCGCCCATCGCCCCCGACCTGCGCCAGCAGTGGTTGGAAGCCCGCACCAGCGAAGAACGAGAAAAAGCCTGCTGGCTAACCATCGGACTCAGCCTGGCCGGGAATAATAACGCCAACGAAAAGGTTCGCCCGGTCCGCTTTCTGGTCACGGACGGGTCGCGCTTCGGTCATGAATTGCGCATGGTAGACCAGCGAAACGTAGCTTATGACCAGCCCACCTTTAAACGAATGCTTTCCGAAGGCTCTCGCGGCATCGTCTGCGACACGGTAGCCGAATACCAATCCCAGGTAGCCGCGTATCTTTTTGGCATCAAAGAGGTACGAGATTTTCAAAATATCATCAATATGATGATGGAAATCCGGCGCCCTAACCTGGGCACCGAAATTAACTTTACGCGGGTTCACGAGTATTTGAAGCAGGCCCTGCCGCGTATCCCTGACGAAATCACCCGGCGCGTCACCGGCACCCTGGAGCGGATGGACAATATCCAGACCCAGCTTGAAAACTTACAGGAAGCCTACGAAGCCGCGAGTGTCCTGGATAAAGCCACTCAGAAACTGGCGGTAGCCGGGGCGCGCCGGGGCGGTTTGAGTTATTTAGCGGCTTATAAAAACGAAGCCGGTTTTCAAACCACCGTAACCAACCTTGAACACCGCAAAGCCAGCGCCGAAACTAACCTGGCGGCAACCGAGGCGGCTTTTGCCGCTCTCAATACCGAAGACGAGCAAGTGACCGGACAACTGGCCGCCCTGGAAGCCAGCGAGGGCTTGCAACTGGTAGAAAAAATTGCCGCTGCTCGCAGCCAGGCCCAGGAAGGTGTGCGCCAGTTTGAACAAAATAGCCGGCAGCTTGAAAACGCTCGCCAGAATTTACAGGGGCTTCAAACTCGCCAGGAGCGTCTTAACGACCGCCATAATACCTGGCAGACTGAGAGCCGCCAGCAACTGGCGGCCCTGATTACCCTGGCTGCGAGGGAAGCAGAATGGCCGCTCGCCGCCGGTCAACTGGAAGGAGTGGAGCGTCAAATGACTGCTTTCACTCTCCAATCCCCAACCCCCCTGGAACTGCCCCTGGCTCTCGCCGCGCTTGGCGGCCAGCAAACCGAGGAGCGGCTTGTTAAGCTGGGCGAACTCGAAGAACTGCACCAGGAACGCGAGAATAAAACTTTCGAGGTCCGAAACGCTTCTGAAAAATCCGCCGAAAAACGGAGCGCCTACGATGAGTTGCGCCAGCGCCGGGACGCGGCCCAGGAGCGAGTGGGCGAGTTCCGGGACGAGTTAGCGCGAAGCTGGCGGCAGTTCCAGCGCGAACCGCAAAGCCAGGTAGGCGCGCTGCCGGACTACCGGTTGGCCGGGCTTGCCAGCAACGCTTTACAAACACCCCTGGATGAATACCGGCTATTGGTCCAGCCTGTAATCCAGGAGCTTGAGAAAGCGGCGCGTCAGCTCGATGAAACCCATAACACCCTTTTGCAGGAAAAGGGGGCCAGGCAAAACCGCCTGGCCGAGCTAAAAAGCAACTTCGAGCGTAAAAAGGCGGAAGGCGACCGCCTGCCCTTGCGCACAGCTCGGCGGCAGACTGCCCGCGAGTTGTTGGCTCAAGCGCGTATTCAAGCCTGGCCGTTCTACGCCCTGGTAGACTTCAGGCCCCTTTTGAGCGGAGAGCAAGCCGGGCAAATCGAAACTATGCTTGAAGAAGCTGGAATTCTGGACGGCCTGGTGGTCCAGCGCCAGGACCTGCCGCTTGCCCAGAAAATCCTGGCTGACCACAACCTGAGTGACGCTTTTCTTAGACCGGGAGATAGAGAAGATAAAAATTTACCATCCGGTTCAAATTTAAGTGACTGGCTGGTTTACGCCCCACCGCCGGATATGGCCCTGAACCAGGATGATTGGAAAAGCCTGGTAAAAAAAATCTTAAAGGCTCTCCCGCTAGAGCAGCCTGACCGGAGAGAACCGCTTAACTGGCGGCACGGTTTGTTGACCGGCCAACTCACTTCAAGCCAGACCCCCGGTTTTATCGGGCTGGCAAACCGGGAGCGGTTGCGCCAGGAAGAGTTGGCCGGACTCGAAAAACGGCTGAGCCAGGCTGAGGACGAATTAATAAGGCTGGAAGGAGAGACCCATCAAAACCGGCAGCGCCGCCAGCAGTTGAAAGAGGAACTGGACCGCCTGGAAGAGCTTTACCGGGCCGAAAAAGTAGTAACTGCCGAAGCCGAACGCGAACGAATAGAAGGCGAACGGCATAACGCCGAGCGAAGCCTGATTGAAGCCCAAAACCGCGAACGCGAAGTCCGGCAGCAATTAAACGATATTACCACCCGCATCCTACACTCAAGCGCCGATATTCCAGGGGCCGCTAATGACCGGCGCAAGGTCCGAACGCTACGGGAAGCCGCCCAGCGATTGAAAAGTGAGGCCGCCCGGTTACAGCAAAGCCTGGCGGGCGCTATTCAACGCTGGCACGAACACCGCGAAATGCAAGATAGCCTGGAAGCAGCCCGCGCGATGGTCCAGCTTTCCACTAATTTACTCTCGGAAAGCCACTCTCGCGCTACCCGCGCCCAATCCGAACTGGCCGAACTTGAAAAGTTGATGGAAGAACAGGATTTGCAGGCGGTAGTTGAAAGGCTGGCTTTCCTTAAAGAGCGGCGCAAAACCTTACCCCAGGATTTGCAAAAAGCCGCCGCCGAACGGGGTAAAGCCGAAGAAAGGTTGCGCGGCCTGCTCGAAGCATTGCAACAAGCCCGGCAAAGCCTGACCGAAGCCCGCCAGAAGCGCCAGGCGGCTGAAACTACCTTTTTACTCAAGATGGCCTTTTATCCAGCCTCCGGTCTGATTGAGGCGCGCAGCCTGGCCGAACGAGGTGACATACACGGCGCCGCCATTCGGTTGCTGGGTCTTCATAAAGAGGAAGCGGATACGCCGCCGACCGAGGAAGAACTTGAAAATGCCTTCGACCAGGCCACCCGGCAGCTTGTGGCTGAATTTACCCGGCAGCGTTCTTTCCTGTTAGATTACGGCCCCGACCTGGACGAGGAAACCCGGATAATCTTCCTGGCCGAAGACCAGATTGAAATACCGGGATTACTTAATGTCCTGGCAACGCGCATTGAACTGCAAAAGACTTTACTTGCCAAAGAAGAAAGCAGTCTTTTTGAAGATTTTCTTTTGCAGGAAATGGCCGAGGCTATTCGCTCACATATTCTGGAAGCTAACAGCTGGCTGAATAATATCAACCGGGTTCTCCGTGATTTGCCAATGGTCGGCGAACGCTACACCCTCGATTGGAAACCGCTTGATGCCAGCGAAATAAGCGAAGGCTCGGGCAGTCACATTGCCCGGCACCACCGCCTTTTAAGTAAACCGGTCCAGACTCTCACTCAGGAAGAGCGGCAATTAATTCAAGATGCTTTGCGCCAGGAAATTGACGGGTTGCGCTTGCGATTGAAAAATGAGCCGGGCCTGAGCTTTATGGAAGCGTTAATTCAAATTTTTGATTACCGCCAGTGGTTTTTGTTCAGTATCTATATCACGCCGCAGGGAGGTAACCGGGTGCGCCTGACCGACCGCAATGCCGGGACCCGCAGCGGCGCGGAGCAGCTTTTCGCCCTCTATGTGCCACTTTTTTCAGCCCTGGCCGCTCTTTACAGCGGTTACGCCGCCCCTGGTAGTCCCCGCCTGTTGGCCCTGGACGAAGCTTTCGATAAAGCCAGCCTGACAAACACCCAGAAGATTATGGAATTTCTGGTACTACAGGATTTTCAGTGGATAATGACCGGGCCCCAGGTGAGCGGGGTGGGTTCGGGCGTACCGGCCAGCGCCGAGTACCAGATGCTACACGAAAAAGGCACCAGTATAGCCACAGCGGTGCCTTTGTACTGGATTGGCGGGGAGGCCCATTTCGACAAAGATTAACAAAGGGGCGCGGTTTTCAGATTGTCAGTTAACCCAGGTGCAAAATGGAATTATTTTTGTAGAGGAAGTGTGTAATAAGGGGTTTGCTGGATAACTGCCAGAGCGTTTTTGAGTTTTTGGAGGTATTTTCTAGTTCGAGCTTCTCCCCAATTTGCTACACCTGAAGCAACTATATCTTTCATGTCAATGACAGCTTCCGGTGAGAATATCAAGGTGTAATCATTGGGGGATGACATCAGAGTTAGGTTTGTATCCTGTTTTGGCGCGCTCTAAGCCTTCTTGCCAGATTTCGTCTGCTAGCTCAGGAGTGTAGGGAATACCTTTACCTTCTCGTAAGCTTTGTTCACCTTTGAGGACTGCGGAATAAAAAAGGCTATTTACAGGACTATCCCGTAAAAAGCTTTTCACCGCAAATCGAACCGCCTCGGCGACACTGGTATAATGACCGTCCTCTACCAGTTGTTTGAGTTGCGCTTCATCCACCGGCGCAAAGTTGATGTTCATAACAGGTACCTTTCTTTAACATAATACGCGCTTAAATTATATATTACCAGGGTTTTGTTTACAACATCAATTATGCCTGCAGCAAGTTACCGGTCAAGGTCTATAAACGGATATAGGCAGCAACCTTTTCTTATAAGCCGTACCGCCGGGAGGGGCCTTTGCCGCTCTTAACCAGGCTGCCCTGGGCTACCAGGATTTCCAGGTCCCTGGTGGCGGTATTCTCGGAGACGCCTGTTAGCTGCTGGTAGTGTTTGTTTGTGATAAAACCATTCTTTCGCACGTGCTCCAGGGCCAATCGCAAACGCTGTTCCCGCTCTTCCGGCACGGCTACAATGGGCATATCAGGGCTGGGGTTTAGCACCCGAATAGCGCCGGCGTTTTCAGGCAGAACTATTCGCTCTTTTTGCTCTAGCTCTTTAACAGGCTGCTCGGACTGAAAGTTAGAGCTTGACACCGGACGCGCCGGAACCACGCTACTGCTACCGCTAATGTTACTTTTTCTTTGAAGATTGTTCCAGAGCGTCACAACAAACTCGCCGTGTTGGTTAAACTCAGGCGTGGGCAACCCGTAGTGATGCATAACATTGAGCATGAACGGAATACCGGTGCCGACCCGCTCCATATAACTGCCCGGCATATCGCGTAAGATGCTTGCCATGACCGGGTTGCGAGGTTTGGAGCGGGTCCGGCCGGCCTTCAGGTCTTCGATGGTCAGGCCCGGCATTAAAAGGCCGGGGTTGTGAATTTCCACCCGGTCGGAGTAGTAGAAAATGCGGATAGCCTCCCCTTTAAGGCTGTAATCGCGGTGGACTATCGCGTTAACAACCGCCTCGCGCAATACTTCCAGGGGTATGGAGGGTTCCTCTACCCGGCTAAACCCTTCGATGCGGGCCGCTACCGGCGTATAAAGCCTGAGAAAGGCCATGGCCTGCTCGATCTGGTCGGTAAGGGCGCCGGAAATTATACGCCGGTCGTCATAACGCCGCACGCCGCTATCGTCCTGGTAGTAGGTACACACAATTTCAGCCTGCGGGTAAAAGTAGCGAGGAGCCTGGCCGAAAAGCAGCAGACCGGCGTTGGTAGGCCGTAAAATCTCCTGGCCGGTATTCTCGTCGCGCAAGCGGGCGGCGCACTCCTGTAAAATCAGTAAATCTTCGCTGTTTCGCGCTCGCGAAGCCCGTCCGACCACTTTTGAGATATATTCCAGGTATCTATCAATCCTGGGCTGGTCGAGGTCTTGCATGGTTGCCCGCTCGTTGGGCCAGGTTTCCCAGCTTAGTAACCCCTGGCGGTGCAGGTATTCCGAGACCTGGGCGGCCTGCATGGGCACGGTATGCGTACCAATCCGCAGCCAGAAGACCCCGCTCGACTGGTACAGGAGGCCGTCATTGGGCGGCACTACAGCCAGCACCACCTTTCGCCCATCCAGGTCTATCGTCTGGGGCGAACCACCGGCATATTGAAGCGGGGGATTACACATGCGGGCGGCTTTCAAAAGGTCGTCTACCGCCTGGGAGGGATTGGCTAAACCTTTTATCTCCCAGGTTTTGTCCTCGACGCCTATGATAAGCTTGCCGCCCCGGATCGAATTGGCAAAGCCGCAGACGCGGTCGGCCAGTTCGCTGAGGCGAGGTGGGTTTAATTTGAACTCGACGGTGTCATTCTCGCCACCTGCTATTAACTGCCGCAAAGTATCGAGATCGCTAGCCAAGGCCGGTTAACCTCTTTCCACTCTTTTTGCTTCCGCTTTTTTTAACCGCAGCGCAATACCGTAAGACCGCAACACCTCTTTGGGGAATACCGCAACACCGCAATACCGCAACATTTATAACATTATTGTCCCAATACCGCAATACCGTAAGACCGCAACGCTCCGGCAAATATTCAGGCTGGTTAAAATCTAAAAATAAATTCATTACCGTACAGAAAAGGACTTGAACTGAAGAGGAGGAAAAAGGCTGTCACTCATGTTAAACTGGTTTTGCAAATTTAAAAAATAACCAGGAGGAAAACATGAGCGACAGCCATAGAAGATATA
>CADDZM010000202.1 GCA_902812345.1 Chloroflexota bacterium
GTTGTGAGGGCTCTGGGTTGTGAGGGCTCTGGGTTGTGGAAGGGAAATATTTTCCCGATTAATCTGCATCGGGAATACAATTCCCTCCCACAGTTGAATAGTTTTAAAATTCTTTGCGTTAAAAAACCGGCCAACCCGTCTGAATGGGTTAGCCGGTTTTAGGTGGCCTTTTTACTACCTACTGACTACTGCCCATCCATTTGTCGGTCAGGCTGTTTTGTGGTTAAATGCTTTTCTGTAAACCGTCCACCTAATTTATGCAGAATGCAGACACAGAAAAATGAATCAGCCTCAAAAAATCGCTTATCTTGGTCCGGCCGCCACCTACAGTCACGAAGCCGCCATCAAGCAGTTCGGCCCGGATGCCCGGTATTTACCCATGCGCTCTATTCCGGACGTTTTTTACGCGACGGCCCGGCGCGAGGTAGATTACGGCATCGTTCCGGTTGAAAATGCTCTGGAAGGCTCCGTGACGTACACGCTTGATATGTTCGCCCGGCCCGACCCGGAGTTAGCCAGCCTGACCATTTCCGCCGAACTGTACTTGCCAATTGTCGCGAATTTGTTGGTCGGGCCGGAGGGACCGCAGACGCTGGCCGAAATAGAACTGGTCTATTCGCATCCCCAGCCGTTAGCCCAATCGCGGAACTGGTTGCAGCAAAACCTGCCGCAAGTCGAGTTCCAGGAGGCCAGCAGCACCGCCCGGGCCGCTGAACTGGCCCTGACCAACCCGAAGTCGGGGGCTATCTCCAACCGCCTGACCGCCGAGATGTACGGCCTGCGGATTATCGCGCCGTCTATCCAGGACGCGGATTTTAACCAGACCCGCTTCCTGGTAATCGGCTACCGGCCCTTCGAGGCAAACCTCAACCAGCACGGCCGGGCCACCACCGCTATCATGCTTTCCATCAAGGACCGGGTCGGGGCGCTCCACGCCATCACGTCTATTTTCGTAAAATACGGGTTGAACATGAACCGGATTGAGAGCCGCCCGAGCAAGCAAAAAGCCTGGGACTATTTCTTCTTTATTGACTTTAACGGCTATCCTTCCCAGCCGAACGTCGGGGCCGCCCTGGAAGAACTAAATAACGAGACAAGCTGGGTTAAAGTGCTGGGAAGCTGGCTGCGCGAACTTTAAGGCAAAGAACCTGAAGGACGAAACAAAGAGCGTTAATTTCCCTCTTTGGCTGCTTTTGCCTGGAAGTGCCGGGCTACGTCCTCGCAGGTGTAAAAAGCCACGTTGGGGCGCTGCCGGATAAAGTCAATCAGTTTTTCCAGCAGCCGGACCCGGCTGGGCCGCCCGCTGATAAAGGGGTGCATGGTCAGCACAAAGATTTTGCCCCGCTCTCGCTCCGCGTATAACCCCTCGAACTCCTCGCTCCAGTGCTCGTAAGCGTTACTCAGGGCGCTAATCGGGCGCAGCGCCGGACGGCTGAACATGAAGAAGGGCGCGTCATCCAGAATCCACTGAATCGGCAGCTCGACAATTCGCCCGGCGCTGCTTGAAACCGGGTGCAGGTAGGGCGCGTCGTTATCCATCATATTGCTTGAATAGAGAAAACCGTTCTGGCTCAACAGTTCGAGCGTGTTGGCGCTGAAGTCCCAGGATGGCGAACGGTAGCCGACCGGGGGGCGGCCCGCCACTTTTTCAATCGCCGCGATGCCCTTGACGATTGCCTCGGCTTCTTCCGCGCGGGTCTGGCTGGCCGGGGGTATGTGGTGGTAGCCGTGATGGGCGATTTCCCAACCGGCCCCTGCCGCCGCCCGGACCGCGTCGGGGTATTTCTCGGCGCACCAGCCCGGCACATAGAGCGTGGCCGGTAAACCCTTGCGCTGCAAAAGCTCGATGAGGCGGTACACGCCCACCTTTGGGCCGTATTGTCCCTGCGAAAGGACGCCGACCCGGTGAGCGTTCTCCGGGTCGTTAGCCAGGAAAGCCGACTCGGCGTCGAGGTCGAAAGTTAGCATTACCGCGAATTTCGCACCGTCTACAGTCTGTGCCATTTTTCTTTTCTCCCACAACTATAAAAAATAAATCAAGCAGCTTTAAAACGGACCGGGCCAGCGAAACTATTGCGCGGAGTATAGTGCAAAGCCCGGCTTTGAATCAAACCGGAAGTAATATAAAAACCCCAATTTCTTTTTTGATTAATCTAACCATTGCGAGGCTGCGTAATAGTGTGTGAAACAAGAGTAGCGGTAAGCGATGGAAGAAGACCGCAAGGAGTGATGTCAGGGTGACGATAAGAATAAACAAACAAGACCTTTTGCTGCAAATTCGGGCCAACCCGGCGGACCCCCAGCTTTTCGAACTGTTCTATTGCCCCGATTGCGGGGAGTTCGTCGCCGGTGGCGGTTTATTCGCTCCTGCTTCCAGCCTGCGAAAGCACCAGGCGCACGCCCTGGCCGTTTTACCGGGCCAGGATAGCCCGTTGTCCGGGGAGGCCCGGTTGGGGCTTATCCAGACCTGGTTGGAAATCTATCGTGGCGACCTGACGATGGAGCGTTACCTGGAATTATTAAACCAGAGTTCGCGCACCAATAGCGGAAATTGGGTCTGGCTGTTGCGCGGCGCGGAACAGGCCAACTGGCTCGCCTATCTCAATCGCTACCTCGACCGGCTTTCGGAAAGCTGGTTAGCCGCGCTTAATGGTGAGGCTTCCACCTTTTATCCTGTTCCCGGCCACATCTGGCACAATGGACCTTATGTTACCGGCGAGCAATTCCAATGGGATGAAGCCTTTTTACCCCACGCTGAAAGCGAGATTTTTCGGATAAATTCGCTAAAAGCGTCGGACCGGCGCGCAGTTGGTGGAACTTTTATAACCCCTCCGGCAAGCTTATAAGGCTTTTACAGAGTCTAAAAAGTAAAAGGAAGGCGTTTTAAGACGTTTCTTAAATTTGCGCAAAATTAGTTTATTTAGAATAACTGGGAGGAAACAACTCATGTCATTCAGCAGCATTTACGCCGCGCCTACTCAAGCGGATATGGACATTCTTACGGCCGCCATCAAGGCCGAGCAAAAGGCCCAGGCTGCTTATGCCGCCGGGGCGGCCAGCGGCAAGCTCGACGCAGCCACCGTGGCCCTCGCTACCAAGATTATGGGCCAGCACGCCGAACACGAAAAAGCGGAAGCGGCGGCGCTAACCAAAATGGGCGGCACCCCGCCCGCGAAACCGGCCAGCTTCGATTTCCCGGCCTTTGGCTCGGCGGAAGACATTTTGAAGTATGCCCTGGGCCTGGAACAGGATGCCGCCAACACTTACTTTGGCGCGGTCAAGACTTTGCAGGACAATTCGCTTGTCCTCGCGGTCATCAGCATTCAGAACGACGAAGCCCAGCACGTGGCTCTTTTACGCAGCGCGCTCAAAATGGACCCGTCCCCGGTCAGTTTCCTGCCCTTCAAGTAGCGGTGGAGTTTGTGCGTTAAGGTGTGTTTTGCAGATTCGGATAACATAAGGAGATATAAATGTCACTCGAAGAATTAGCTTATAAAGGTTTAACCAGCGCCCATTCCCGCCGCAGATTCCTCAAAAAGGTCGGCATGATTGGCGGCGGCGTGATGGCGATGGGTATTGTCGGCGAAGGACTTACTTTCGGGTCCGCCGCCGCGCAAACGGCCGGAGACGATGTAAAGACTTTGCAGTTTGCCTATACCCTGGAAAATGTAGCCATCGCCGCTTATAAGGCCGCCGCCGGTAGCGGACTTTTGACCGATGATGTCAAGGCGGTTGGCATCAAGTTCGCCGGGCAGCACCAGGACCACGCCAATGCCCTTAAAGCCGCCCTTCAAAGCGTCAAGGGCGATGTCCCGGCGGTCCCGACCAAGATTAACTTCCCGGCTTTCAAGAACCAGGCCGATATTTTGAACTTCGCCCTGGCGTTGGAGTCGGCGGCGGTCGGCGCGTATTACACTTCATCCGGTAAGTTCTCGAACCGCGACCTGGCCGTAGCCGCCGCAAGTATCGTCGGCGTGGAAGCGACCCACGTGGCTATTTTAAGCGCGGCCCTTCAGAAAGACCCCATTCCGACCGCTTTTGTAACCGGCACGCCTTTCGACCAGGTCCAGGCGACGGCTAACTCGCTGTTGGGCGCGCCGAGCGGCGGCCAGGGCGGCGGCACCCCTGCTACCACGACCACCATGCCTTCCGGCGCTCCGGCGACCGGCACGGGCGGCTCGGCCTCCCAGGGTCCGGACCTGACCGGGGCCGGGGTGCTTGGCCTGGCGGCAGCGGTAGCGGGCGCGGCTTACGCGGTTACTCGCCGCAAGTCTGCTCAGACTGCCGAAGAGCAGTCCAACGAGGAGTAAGAACGGTTGCGCGGGAAAGTTTGAGCAGAGCTTTCCCACGTTTCCTCTCACCCTTGTCCAACCAGCGCAAAAAAGCCAGTCAAGGGCTGGCTTTTTTGTGGGAAATAAGGCTAATTTATCATTTTCCCGGCTTTCGCTTTGAACCTGAGAAACCCAGGTATATGAGGAAATTGAACTTAAACAATTGTTTCAAGCGAAAGTCCTAATTTTGAAACGCGCTACGAGAAATGAGAGAAGTTTTGAAACTCAATAAAATTTTAATTCCCGGCCTGCTTTTAATGCTTTTAACCGTGACCCTGGCCGCCTGCGGCGATAATGCCGCGACCACCGGCCCGGCAGCGGCTCCGACTACCGCGGCTATGACAACCGCAGTTATGACCACTGCGGCTATGACGAGTATGCCCGCTATGACTACCGCAGTGATGACTACGCCCGCCGCCACGACTGCGGCTATGCCGAGTATGGCGGTGATGACTACACCTGCCGCAACCACGATGGCCCCCGTGACCGGTATGGCCGCGATGACTACACCTGCTGCGATGACCACCGGCGCCGCCGGTGCGACCCAGGCTATGTCGGGTAAAACGATGGAAATTAGCATTAGCGATTTTAGTTTTTCCCCGGATACCCTTACCATTCCGGTCGGCACCAAAGTTATCTGGACCAATAAGGACAGTGTCGGCCACACCGTCACCAGCGACGATACGGGCGGACTCTTAAAGTCGTCCCTGATTGAGCAGAATAAAACGTATGAATACACCTTCGATAAAGCGGGGACTTACGCTTACCACTGTGAGCCGCACCCTTTCATGAAGGCCAGGATTATTGTCCAGCCCTAATTTCTCCTTTTAGTAAAAAGCTGGGCCGCGAATTTTCGTAAATTCAAAGCTCTGCTTTTTTATTATATGATATTTTTATTGTATGATATCGTACACAATATATAAGAATTGCTTTTAGAATAAGCTTTTATTTTTGAAAGAAGCAATTATTATAAAAGTTTGAGCCGGTATATAAGCTATATACGGGCGATATGAAAGGAATTTCTCCATGCCAACCAGCAATAGCGCCTCAAAAGTAGAAGTTGGCGCGCCTGCCCCCGATTTTACCCTGCCCAACCAGGAAGGCCAGCCGGTCAGCCTGGAAGACTATAAAGGCAAAAGCGCGGTAGTCCTTTATTTCTATCCTAAAGACAACACCCCTGGCTGCACCGCCGAAGCCTGCTCCTTCCGCGACAGCTACGATGTTTTTAAGGAGGCCGGGGCCGAGGTTATCGGGGTCAGTTCCGATTCGGAGGGCAGTCACCAGAGTTTCGCCGCCAGACACGGCCTGCCATTCGTGCTTCTCAGCGACCAGGGCGGCAAGGTCCGCAAGCTCTACGGCGTCCCTTCGACTTTTGGCCTTCTGCCGGGTCGCGTGACCTATGTCATTGATAAAGATGGGATAGTCCGCCACGTTTTCAACTCGCAGTTTGGCGCGACCAAACATGTCGAGGAAGCCCTTAAAATCTTGCAGGGCTAATTACAACGCCGTGAGGAAAAGCCGATGTTTCTTTCAAAGTTGAGTGAAGCCGAACGGGTCGCCCGGCTGGAACCGCCTGTGGGCAAAGTTCAAATTGTCCTCGATACCGACACTTTTAACGAGATTGACGACCAGTTCGCCGTCACCTACGCCCTGCTTTCGCCGGAAAAAATCGGCCTGGAGGCTATCTACGCCGCCCCTTTCGCCGGGAGACACGCGCCCAATGGTCCGGGCGAAGGCATGGAAAAGAGTTACGAGGAAATTTTGCGGCTGCTCGACCTGATGGGCCGACCGAGCGAAAACTTTGTCTTTAAGGGGTCAACGTCCTGGCTGACCGCCGCCGACCAACCCGTTCCAAGCCCTGCCGCCGCCGACCTGATAGCCCGGGCCCGGCAGCAGCGCGAAACGCCGCTCTACGTGGTCGCAATTGGCGCGATTACCAATGTGGCCTCGGCGCTCCTGACCGCGCCCGATATTGCGGATAAAATCGTGGTGGTCTGGTTGGGCGGCAACCCGCACTACTGGCACCCCGCTACGGAATACAACGTTTACCAGGACATGGCGGCGGCCCACGTAATCTTCGATTCGGGCGTGCCGTTCGTCCACGTTCCCTGTATCAACGTGACCGAACACCTGAAAACAACTCTGCCTGAAATGGCCCAATATGTCAAAGGCAAAGGTAAAATCGGTGACTACCTCTACACTATTTTCGAAAATTATTATCCCGACCACTTTGGCCGGTCTAAAGAAATCTGGGACGTTGGCCCTATCGGCTGGCTGGTCAACCCGGCCTGGACCAAAAGCGGCCTGATTCACAGCCCGGTCCTGACTGCCGAGAACGCCTGGGGCCGCGACCCCTCCCGCCATCTTATCCGCGAAATTTTCTCGCTCGAACGCGACGCCATGTTCGGCGACCTTTTCGCCAGGCTCGCAGCTACACTCGCAAACTTTACCAAACCCTAACTTAGCGGGTTTTATATTTGAGTTTTGGGCTGGTATACTTTCCACAGAATTTCTTGTTTTGAAGTTTCCAGCAAAGAGATGGAGAGGGTTAATGTTAAGCGAGTCGCGTTTTATAAAAGCCTGCCGCCGCGAGCCGGTAGATGCTACCCCCGTCTGGTTCATGCGCCAGGCCGGGCGTTATATGCCCCAGTACCGCGAAATCCGGGGCAGAATGTCCATGCTGGAGGCCATCCGCAACCCGGAAGTCAGCCGGGAAATTACCCTGCAACCGGTAAATGCTTTTCAACTGGACGCTGCTATTATTTTCGCCGATATTCTCACGCCGCTAATCGGCATGGGTATCAACCTTGACTTTATAAAAGGCGAAGGCCCGCAAATCGAAAACCCGCTGCGTTCGACCCGCGACGTGGATATGCTGGCCGTTCCAGCCGCCGCCGAAGCCTTACCGTTCGCCCTCGAAGCCATCAGGCTGGCCGCCGCCGAACTCACCCCGCGCGGAATCCCGCTCATCGGGTTTTGCGGCGCACCTTTTACCCTGGCAAGTTACGCTATCGAGGGCGGCGGTTCCCGCAATTACGAGCGCAGCAAAGGCATGATGTACGGCGAACCCGCCGCCTGGAAACGCCTCATGGATAAGCTGGTTACGGTCTTGTCGGACTTGCTGGCCCGCCAGGTCGAGTCCGGGGCGTCGGCCCTGCAAATCTTCGACTCGTGGGCCGGGGCGCTCAGCCCTTACGACTTCGACCGCTATGTCGCGCCGTATACTCGCCAGCTTGTCGAAAATGCTAAAAAGAGCGGCGTCCCGGTGATTTATTTCAGCACCGGCACTTCCGCCATGCTCGACCAGGTGGCGGCCCTCGGCAGCGACGTGGTAAGCGTGGACTGGCGCGTCCGGCTTGACCGGGCCTGGCAGAATATTGGCCCGGACCGGGCTATCCAGGGCAACCTCGACCCGCTGCTGCTTTTCGCGCCCTGGCGGGAAGTCCAGGCCCAGGCCGATGAAATCCTGGCCCAGGCGGACGGGCGGCCCGGCCACATCTTCAACCTGGGACACGGCATCTTACCGGGAACGCCGGTTGAAACGGTGGCAAGGCTGGCCGAATATATCCACGAAAAGACCGCCCGGCTGGAACAGGTGAACGCATGAGCAGGGGCCTCACTACTCCGCCAATTGGCGTTTTGCTGATGGCTTACGGCGGACCGGCCAGCCTGGACGAACTGCCCGGCTACCTGGCCGACATTCGCAGCGGCCGCCCGACTACCGGGGCTGTTTTAGCCGAAATGACCAACAACTACCGCCAGATTGGCGGCAAATCCCCGCTGCTGGAAATCTCCACCCGGCAGGGCGCGGCTCTCGAAAAGCGCTTGAACGGCGCCGCCGCGCGGCCGCAATACAAAGTTTACATGGGCATGCGCCACTGGTCGCCCTGGATTGAGGATACCGTGCGGGACATGCTCAACGACGGTATTCAAAAAGCGGTCGGCCTCGTCCTGGCCCCGCATTACAGCAGTTTCAGCGTGGCGAAGTACCAGGAGCGGGTGCGGAACGGTCTGGCCCTGAACCGGGGCAGCCTGGAGTTTGATTTCGTGGACAGCTACCACACCGCGCCAAAATTAATCCAGGCCCTGGCGGACCGGGTCCGCGCCGGTATCGAGCGGTTCCCGGCGGAAGAGCGGGAACAGGTCCACGTCATTCTGAGCGCCCACGCCCTGCCGGTGCGGATTATTCGCATGGGCGACCCCTACAAAGACCAGCTTTTAGAAACGGCTGAACTTGTCGCGGCGGCGGCCGGGCTGCGTCCCGACCAGTGGACCTGGAGTTTCCAGAGCGCCGGGCGCAGTCCCGAACCCTGGCTCGGCCCGCCTTTAGAGGAAACCCTTACGGCGCTGGCCGGGCGCGGCCTGAAAAATCTGGTCAGCGTGCCTATCGGCTTCGTGAGCGACCACGTGGAAATTCTTTTCGATATTGATATCAAGGCTCAGGCGCTGGCCCGCGAGTCAGGGGTACGCCTGGAACGGCCCCCGGCCCTGAACCTGGACCCGCTCTTTATCGAAACGCTGGCCGACCTGGTGCGCGAACACAGCGCCCGCTGGCAAGTCGAAAGCTAAGGCAAGGCAAGACAAGGCAATATGGCAGAAACGACATTATGAAACCGGTTATTATCATTGGAGGCGGCATTACCGGGCTGGCCGCTGCCTGGGAATTGCAGCAGCGCGGCCTTCCCTATCTTTTGCTGGAAGGCTCCGACCGCCCGGGCGGCAAGATTTTAACCGAACGGGCCGGGGGGTTTATCATTGAGGGCGCGGCGGACTCCTTCCTGGCGGTTAAGCCCTGGGCCTGGCAGTTGTGCCGCGAAATCGGCCTGGGCGACCGCCTGATTGGCACTAACGACCACTTCCGCAAGACCTACGTTTTGAAAGACGGCAAGCTTCACCTGATGCCACGCGGGATGCGCCTGCTGGTGCCGGTTGACCCGGACGGCTTGCTTGAATCGACCCTTTTTTCCGAAGAAGGCAAGCAGCGCCTCCTGGCAGAAGCGAGTATCCCGGCTGGCTCGACCGGCTCGGATGAAAGCCTGGCTTCGTTCGTGCGCCGCCGCTTTGGCCCGGAAGCCCTCGAAGCCCTCGGCGAACCGCTCATGGCCGGCATCCATACCGCCGACCCCGAAATCCTGAGCATGGCGGCCAGTTACCCCGATTACCTTGAAAAAGAGCGCGAGTATGGCAGCGTGACCACCGCTACCCGCCAGGCGGCCAGCAAACCCGCGCCGCTGCTGCCGGGCCAGCCGACCACCGCCTTTGTTTCTCTCAAAAATGGCGTATATGAACTGATAGAAACCCTTCAAGCCCGGTTGGGCGACAATATCCGGCTGAACAGCCCGGTTGATTCTATAGACGAGGAAAAAATTGTCCACCTGGCTTCCGGCGAGAAAATCGCGGCCCAGGCTGTAATTTTGACCGCGCCTACCGCCCAGGCCGCCCGGTTGGTCGCGGGGGTATCCCCGGCCCTTTCGGCCCGGTTGGCTTCCATGCAAACCCTCAGTTCGGCTACCGTGTCGTTCGGCTACCGTGAGGAAGATTTACCCGGCCCGCTCGACGGCTTCGGGTTCGTGGTCGCGGCTAACGAACCGACCCACCTGCTGGCCTCGACCTGGAGCAGCACCAAGCTACCGGGCCGCGCCCCGGCGGGTCACGCTCTCTTGCGGGTCTTTTTCGGCGGCCACCGGCACGAAGCTGACGTAGATTTGCCCGACGACGCGCTTATGGCCCTGGCGAAAGCCGAGTTGCGCCGGGTGATGAATATCGAGGCCGCGCCGGTCATAAGCCGGATTTTCCGCTGGCGGCAGGCCAACCCCCAGTATGCGGTCGGCTACCCGGAACATCTCCGGCAGTTGCGCGAACAAAGCCCCGCCTGGCTGCGCCTGGCCGGGTCGCCTTACGAGGGCGTCGGTATTCCGGCCTGTGTGAAGCAGGGCCGGGAAGCCGCTAAAAGCCTTCTCGACTGAGTAACCCCCTAAATATCAGGGTTGGTAATAGATTATTCCACCGAAAAACATCAGGGTCTGGGCATCAATGAGATTAACAGAGTGATTGGGTAAGGGGTAGCGGGGGCAAGGCGTTCCAACCGGTGGGCAGGTCGGCATGCTAGGCTGGACTGTAATTTGAAGATCCACCACCCACATCGGGCGGTTTTCAAGGTGGTCGAGCACTTCCCCGGTCGGCACACATTTTCCGTCTACCGTACATTTCGAAACTGGCACATTTAAATTGCCGCCTGCCCACAAACCATTCGGTCCCCGGTATCCATCCGTTACGAGGCCATAATAAGCCGTGTACAAAATTGACTGGCCGTTTACCACAATCTGATGGTCCGAAACAATCGTGAGAGTGGTCTGTTCGCCCCGGTTAAGCATCGCCCGGAGCGCGTCATCCCGTGACACAATTGGGGTTCCCGCGACCGGCTTGATAAAAAGCCCTTGTTCGGCGAATTTTGATGGATATTGCGGGCCGTTGGTGATGGTTGGAAAACCGCCCCAGGTAGGCGTGACTACAGGTACTACCGTAGGTGTCAGGGTAACGCCCGGCGTGTTTGTGGCGGCGGCAGTTGTGGTAACTGGCTGGCTCGTTGGGGTTACGGTAGCGGGCGCGGCAGTCGGCGGAAGTTTGGTGGTAATTTTAGGCTGGCTGGTCGGCTGGGCGGCTACAGGTGGCGCGGGTGGGGCCGGATTACTGGTGAAAGCGGCCAATAAAACAATCAGCAAAGCCGCAAACACGACCAGGCCGATGGCAATATTCAAAACTTTTCTTTTTTCCATAAATCCCCCAATGCCAGCAAAGTTAAGTAATATTCTCTATATTATAATGCTGGAACGAGGAGGTTAATTACACCAACTTTAACCCAATATGGAGTTTTAACGATTTTAAGGGCCGACTTTTGCTGATAAACTTGATATACATTTATTGGACAATTTCCGGTGCTTGCGCCAACGGGACCCGTAAGCGGGTGACCCGGTTCTGCAGCTTTGCTGCAGAATGACAAGTTTTCAACCGGACCTGGTATAAAAAGTCCCGCCCTCATCAGGTGAGCCGGGACTTTTTTATTATCAAGTATTGAAATTAGTTGTCCAGCACCGCGTCGGCCTCGATTTCGACTAACTGGTCCGGCGAGATAAGCCCTTTGACCTCAATCATCGAGGCGGCAGGGCGGATATCGCTGAAGAACTCGCCGTGCGCCCGGCCAATCGCTTCCCAGTCCGCGATATTGGTCACGAACATGCGGGTGCGGACGACATCGCGCAGGCTGCCTCCGGCCATCTTCAGCGCCCGCTCGATATTGAGGATAGCCTGGCGCGCCTGGGCATAGGAGTCGCCGGGTCCGACCAGTTCGCCATCCGGCCCGAAGGCGGTGCAGCCGGCCACGAATACAAACGGCCCCTTCCTGACGGCCCGCGAGTAGCCGACCAGCGGTTCCCAGGTCGTATTGCTCGAGAAATTCTGGCGCTCCATGCTAACTCCTTTCTGATAATCCACTTTTAAGCCATCTCACAAGGCCGGTTTGGCGCTTACCCTGGCAAAGTTTACCCGGGGAGTTGAGGCTGTGAGGTTATACCTGCGAGGTTATACCTGCGAGGTTATACCTGCGAGGTTATACCTGCGAG
>CADDZM010000203.1 GCA_902812345.1 Chloroflexota bacterium
AAAAATGAAGCTCTTCCCTGGAATGCCTGACAAGTAATATTTAGTCTGTCAGTTATACAGGACAGCATCTGCCAGGTTAGGCGACCAGGGCAATAACCTGATCCAACCACCTTTTAAGTTCAAAACGCCTCGGTATATTAGTCAAGATAAGGTTTCTTATCTTGACTAACTATTTGGATTTTTTTACACTTCAGTTTTAAACAAAGGATATTCCGAAGGGCGTGGGGGTTCGAGCAAACCTCCGCCAATCAGCGGCAGCGCATAATCCCGAAAAGCAGATTTTACCGGCGAACTATCTAAACCTTCCGGCCCTAACCATTCCTGGGGCAACAAACGTTCGCGTTCGGCTACCTCTGCCAGCGCAACCGGTTTCAAAGTAGCCCGGTAGGCTTCGCCTGGCCCGGAAAGGCGGGTGAGGCCTGCCATAAAACCGCCCGAACTCTGCCGGGCCAGCTCTACGGCATATTGTCCAACCTCAAAAGCCAGTTGGCGGTCCAATTCTGAGAAAAAGACCGCGCCCCGCTGAAGCGTGCCAGGCCGGTCAAACCGGGCTTTAAGGCCCAACTTTTCGATTACCAGGTTACACAAATAAAAGGCGGCCCCACCGGTAAAACCAAAAAGCGCTCTACCGGTGGCATCGCGAGGTAAGCCGCTATTTTCAGCCAGAAAGCGGCCCTGGGCATCCCGGAGGCCTTCGGCGATTACTACGAGGGCGACGCCTTCCCTTTCGTACACCCTGGCTACATCTTGAAGAAAACTATCGATTTCAAAGGGGATTTCCGGCAGGTATACCAGGTGAGGCGGGTCGCCGGGGCGGTTACGGGCCAGGGTTGAGGCCGCCGCTAACCAGCCGCTATGCCGCCCCATAGCCTCAATAATTTTGATATTATCAAAGCCGCGCATACCCAGCAAGTCCTGCCCGGCGTCCCTGGTAGTGTGGGCCAGCCAGCGGGCGGCGCTGGGATAACCGGGAGAGAAATCAGTCCCACCCAGGTCGTTGTCAACTGTTTTAGGTACACCGAGACAAACCAGGTCCAGGCCCGCCCGCCTGGCCCGTTCCCCTAACTCTAAAGGGGTGCGCATTGAGCCGTTACCGCCAATGTACAGGAAGTAACGTATCCGGTTAGCCCGGATATAATCCAGCAGCAAAGGATAATGGCTTTCTTCAATTTTGAGGCGGCAGGAACCGAGGGCCGTCCCGTTACTGCTTTTTAAGGTTTCAAGCTGGCTTTTATTTAACTGGCTCAACTCATAAGGGGGGCGCCCATTAATTAAACCTTCGAGGCCGCCTTGCAACCCGATAATTTTATCAATTTCAGGAGCCTGTTGGGCCGCCTGAATAATACCGGCCAGGCTGCTATTAATAACCGCCGTGGGGCCACCGGATTGAGCAACCAGCAAATTAGCTACCGAGGGACTCATTTTAAAAACCTTCGCTCAGATGGCCCTAGCCAATTTCCAGGTTCTCAACACCGCCATAAAAAGACCATATGGACTGCGCCCCACGGTCCAGGGTTGCATTCAAAGCCTGGATATTCTGCACACCCTGGCTGGACAGCCAGTTTTGAAGGGCTGCCAGACCCTCATTTGCATAAATCGGGATAGCATCCTGCCAGGTAGCGCGCCCGCACAAAACACCCGAATAAGACGTCGAGGCTTCCGCCGCCAATTCCAGGGACTCCAGGAAAATTTCTCCCCTGACAGCCGCGCTGAGATAAATAAAAGGTTTTCCGGCGGCCCGGGCGGCTGATTTAAAATAGGCTAAAGCTTCCTCCCGGCTATAGGCCGCTTCCCCACCGGCAAAGGAACGGGCGCCGCTCACAAACTTCATGTTGACCGGCACCTCTACCTTTAAAACATCCACCCCATAACGCGGTTTGGAAAACTCTTCCATATACCGGGTGACATATTCAGGTTTTTTACGGGCAAATTCCAGGGTTTGAGCGTCACCGCCGGTTATTTTTTCATTATAGGCGATTGGCTCTAAAAAGAGCGCTACATCCAGGGCGGCACATTCCGCGCCCACCCGTTCTACAAAGGCGTGTTTTACTTCATTTATTTCCGGCACATCGTCCGGATTGTAATGGACCAGGATTTTGATGCCCTGCGCGCCCCGTTCAACCAGCCGCCGCACACTTAACTCCGCAATCAGGTTCGGCAAGCGGCCTGTAACGGTATTATCGTACCCTGTCACCTCATAAGTGAGCAGTAAACCAACGTGGGCGGCCCTTTGCTTGAGGGCTTCCGCGCCGTAGCCGAGGTCAATCAGGAGGGCGCTGGCGTAAGGGCTGAGGGCTTTAACCACCGCCGCCTTAAAAGTATACATATCTTCGTCGCTGACCGGCCCCCTGGAGCCGCGGGCGGCATCCAGGGCGTTTCGCAGGGTATGCCGCTGGTCAAAGGCCAGGGCGGCTATTACGCCCTTTTCATTTGAGAGAGCCTGGATACCCTCAAATTTACCTCGACCTATTTTTATTTTTTCAACCGTTTCTTGCATTTAGTTAATCTCCTGTGACAAGGGCCTATTACCACAACTAAAAGTATTTAAGATTATAAGGTTTTACTCTGCAAACATCCCTTTTAACAAATCGGAATAAAGCAAAGTTTCCCGTAAAGGCGCTTCGGGCAGATTGGAAAAAAGGTAAC
Organism: Chloroflexota bacterium; assembly: GCA_902812345.1. Taxonomy (GTDB): domain Bacteria; phylum Chloroflexota; class Chloroflexia; order Chloroheliales; family Chloroheliaceae; genus 54-19. The sequence goes on from CADDZM010000203.1 coordinate 2,647, forward strand.
GGTTGGAACCTTCCGGCCAGGACAGGGTCAGCGCCATTATGCCCCTGAATTCAGGGGGTAAGGCTAATTCTAACTCCGCCAGCTTCAAGCTTGAATTAGCAGCTACATTATACTCATACAGGCTTGAAGCGGCCAGAGGCTGCCCGTTAAGGTCGTGGAGGTCTACTTTTATAACGCCGCTTACGGCTTCCAGGTCGTTCAGAAACCATAACTCGCCCTCCCACGATTCACCCTCCGGCAGCTTCAGACCTGCATACCGGACCGCCGCCAACCGGGGCCGGTAAGCCTGTTTAACCGCATAATAAGCCGGTTTAGGTTGCCCGGTATATTCTACCGCCGAAGTACAGACCGCTAACGGCCAGGGTTCATTTAACTGCCAGGGAAAAACCCCGGCGTTGTGAGGCCAGCGCCGCCGCGATGCTTCAACGGCATAGCGCAAACCTTCGGCCTGCACCCACTGGCTGGCAAGGATATACTGCTCATCGTCCTGGACCGGGCCAAATAACTTTTCAATAGTAGATTGGTGGTCCCACCAGTCGCCGCCGTGATGCCGCCGGGCCGGGTTTTGCCGAATAGGATACCCGGCCGGTAGATACTGCTTTTGGGTTGCCAGGCTGGATTCGCCGGGCAAACCCGTCTCGGAATGCAAAAGAGGGTTAATAGCGTTAAAACGCCAGTATTGGGGGCCGGGCCAGCGCTCGCTGTATTCCCACGGCCCGTGGACATCCCAGAGTTCCCCTTTTTCGGGGTCAGCATCAAATTCGGGGCCGAGCGGTGAACTGGGACGGAACTGGCGTCCGGGGTCAAAAAGATTTAACACCGCTTGCAGGCAGCGCGCGTAAGGATGGCCGGGAGTAAGGGGCTGGTTGCCTTCCTCAGTCAGTTCATTGCCGCCGCCCCAGAGAGCCAGGCAGGGATGATTGCGCCGGGCCTTCACAACCTCCCCGGCATAAATTTCCAAACGGGCCAGGTAAGCCGGGTCGGCAGGCGGAACGTTACTGATACCGGCGGAAGACATGGGAAATTCCTGCCAGACCAGCAGCCCCAACCGGTCGCATTCATCATAAAAAGCGGGCGTTTCAGGGTCCGCCCCGCCCCAGCAGCGCAGCATATTAACCCCGGCCTGACGGGCCAGTCGGAGTAAACTTAAAGCGCGTTCGTCCGCAGCAGGGCCGCCCATCTGGTCGGCAGGCACCCAGTTCCAGCCCTTTTGAAAAATCCGCCGCCCGTTGACTACCAGGGTAAAGGGCCATTCCCCCTCACTTGCTCCGGGCCGTTGGGACCATCCCAACCGGCGCAGGCCGAAGGTTGTTTCCAGGCGGTCGGAATTTTCGGCAGTTTCGGCGTGAGCAGTATAAAGGGGTTGTTCGCCCAGACCGTTAGGCCACCATAGTTCCGGGCTGGCAAGCTCAAGGTTCGCGGTGGCTAACCCATCGGCGTCAGGGGTGGCGGTGGCCTCGGCCACCAGCCGATTTTGCCGCCACACACTAAACAGGACCGCCCGGTCGGACCCGGCAGCAAGGCAAGCCTGTAGAGTAAGGGTAGCCAGGCGGTAGTCCGGGGAAAGAGCGCTGCGGACCCAAAAATCGTTCAAACGGGCTGGCCCGGTCACGCGCAGGTTCACCCGCCCGACTATACCAACCCGGACCAGGCGCGGAGCAAAATCCCAGCCGTAACCCATCCGCCCTTTCAGGCTGCGCGTTTGCCAGGTCCAGCCAATTTGAGGGAATTCCGGTGGCGGCGCTTTAACCACGATGATTAGCTGGTTGGAGCCTTGGCTTAACTCCGGCCCTATCTCAACGGAAAAAGGCGCGCCCGGCCCTTCATTTTTTGCCAGCATTTTTCCATTAAGATAGACCAGGCAATCGTCATCAACCGATTCGAACTCAAGAAAGGCCCGGCCCCCGGAAGGGAGGTCGGGCGAGTTAAAGTCGAGGCCGTAGACCCAGTCTCGGTGTTCGATCCAGGCGGCCTCGCGGCTGTTCAGGTCGTGGTAAGGGTGTTTTATCTCACCTGCTTCGGCCAGGGCCGTTTGCACCGAAGCGGGGATTTTAACCGGGCGCCACCCGCCCAGGTTATGGCGGCGGGCAGCCCGGTTGCTCCATTCCCACTCGTTAGGGTTGCTGTCGAGCAGCCGCCAGCCGTCGTTCAGGGATATTTGCCGGAACATTTTACCTGTCTTTCAACTGCCAGGCCGCCACTTCAAACGACCTGATTGTATCGCCCTCATTAGCAGGGTCAGGGGTTTCATCCAGCTTCAACCTTGCCCCCGCTACGCCGACCTTTCGGGGCGCGCCGGTAGGGTTATAGGCGTGCAGGATTACGCCTTCCTCCTCAAAGCCGGGTTTTAAGGCGCTGATAACCACCGCAGCATCTCCTTCAAAGAGGGCCTGCTCAGCCGGGGCCGAACCGGCCGACCACTGGACCGGGAAAGGCGCGGCCGGCCGCAAAAATTGCTCAACCCGGGCCGGTATTTCGCCCGCTTCCCCGGGGCCAAAAGGCAGCAAAGCCAGTTCCCAATCGTGGCGGCCGATACACTGGGCATCCGGGGTCGGTATCATAGGTCCGGCGTGGTCGGGCCGGGTTGTCAGGTCGTGGCGAGAAAGGAAATCTACCCCGCGCAGCAGGGTTAAAGCCGCTTCCCCGCCTTTCTCAACCCGCGTCACGGAGGCTTCGTAAAGCCCGCGAGCCATAACAGCCCAACCTGCCCCATCCGCCCCTTGCAGGGCTACCCAACCTCGTATGGGAAAATCAGGTAAGTTGGACTGAGCCGGGTTTTCCTGGACATGGGACGGCTCAAAAGGGCGCTGCTCAACCGTAAAAGGGGCTCCGCTTAAGCCGGTTTGCGCGCCTTCAAGCCGCGTTACCAGCCGCAGGTCGTAGTTAAGAGCCCGGTTATCCAGGGTCAGGCTTATATCAACCCGCTCATCAAGCAATTTGATTGTCATCTGGCCGGACAGTTTTACCCGGCCAACCCGGGTCAGGCGGTCCGGACCAAGCCGGGCCGGAACCTGCACCTGAATGGGCAAATCCAACTGGTCTACCAGACCGGGCCGGGTAAGTCTGGCCCGGTTCGCTTGCGGCGCGAATGTAACCTCGGCCCCTGGCACCGGGCAAGCGGTATACTCATCGCCTCTTTCACCTATATGTGAGAAATTGATTGGCCCAACCGTGCGGCCCGATGGCTTATGCTCTATGAATAGCCCGGCTTCTTCCGCCCAGACCCGCACCAGGCTATTGGAAAGTTCGTTTGGGGGGTTGGAAGTGGCTTTAGACCGGCCCGGCCACCGGCCTGCTTTCTCTAAACGCAGCACCCGGTAGCCCGCTTTTGGCGCGTCAAGCTCGAATTCAATTTCGACCCAGGGTAAGTACAGCATTCTAGGCCGGTTGCGCTGGTTATCAAGCCACTCCTGGGGCGCCGCAAGATGGACATAAGCGGTCGCGTCATGGGTCGCGAAAGCGTCTTGCAAGCGGTGGTACTGAACGTATCCGCTGCCCCGGCCTGTAACGCTAAAAGGAATCTCCTGACCATCCGGCTGAACTAACCGGAAAGACGGAACGCCTTCGACCGGGCCGTGCAGCCTGGCCCGCAACCGGTTTTTGCCGCCTACCAGGCTAACCACACCCAGCGCGCCCAGTTCACCCCGGGAATCCGGGTTAAGGGTCCGGGCTAAACGGCGCGCGCCCCGCTGGGCAGCATCCCTGGCAACCATTGCCGCCGAGGCAAAACGGGTCATCATTTCCCGGTGAACCTGGTCAATGCTGCAACCGGGGATGGAGTCGTGGGCATGGTTCTGGGTCAGCAGACGCCAGGCCCAGCGCAAATGGGAACGGTCGCTGCCCGCGCCTGCCAGTTCGGCCAGCGCCTGTAACGGTTCGGCCACGCCCAGCAAGGCGGCTTCTACGCGCTGGTTGGCCTGTTTGAGCGGTATTCGAGTGCCAGCCACCGAGGCCGGGCAAATGACCAGGCATGAGTCGCGCTGTTCGCCTGAAATTTCCGGCAGGTGAGACCCGGTGCTTACTTCGCTTCTCAAAAGGCCCACCATTTCATCCAGTGAGCCAACCTGTACCGGGTGTTCTACCTGCTCGGCTATCCGGGCCGATAGCCAGGGGAGCCTGGCGTTAGCGATGAAGTGGTCGCTGCCCATCATAAAGAGGCGGTTGCGGTAAAGCCCTTTATCCTGCTGCTCGACCAGAGCGGCCAGGTTTTCTCTAAGGAACCGCTCGGGGTCAACTGCCCCTACCACCGCCTCCGAATAGCCCTCTTGCAACCGCAAGGTAAGCGCCCGGGTGCCGTCCGGCGAAGCCCACCAGCATATATTTGCGCCGCCCTCCGGGTGTAAACCGCGCCAGGCGAAAGCATTATCAATGCCAAAATTTTTTAATATTTGAGGAATCTGGGCGCTAAAACCGAACAGGTCGGGCATATAACCTACCGCCATAGGCTCAGCGCCTAACCGTTGGGCGGCCCATCGGCCCAATTGCAGGTTACGCACCAGCGATTCAGGGTCGGGCAGCAGGGTATCGGTAGCGGTGTACCAGGGTCCAACCTTAAGGCGGCCCGTTTTAACCAGCCGTTTTACCCGCTCTTCCATCTCGGGGCGGACCTGCAGATAATCTTCTACCATAATTGCCTGGCCGTCCAGCATAAAGGAGCGGAACTCCGGGTCATTTTCCAATATTTCAACCAGGGCATCCAACATGGCGACCAACCGGGTGCGAAACCCTTCGAAAGGCAAATACCACTCGCGGTCCCAATGGGTGTGCCCGACTACAATTCCTAGCCGGTCGGTGGAGGGTTGGTCCGGCCGGACTGTCTCGGCGGTTTGCCGTGTGGTTAGCTGTGTCACTTATTTCCTCTTTTATTTTTAGTTCTTTTAGCTTTAACAGGGGTAGCGGGATCCCTTACAAACCAGGCTCAGCCCTTTAAGATAGCAAAATATCTTCTGCACCCTGCCGCGCCCCGGTTAACAAAGGCGGCATAGCCTCTCCTTTGATTATTCAGGAAAATGCAGCCGGGAAGAAGTAACTTTTACTTATAAAGTAATACCCGGGTTTTAGTATAGTTTTAGGTTTTTTTAATTGCAATCAGGTTTCAGGCTCAAATGAGAATAAGCTGAATATATGATAAAAATTACTGAAAATATGCGATGTTGAAATTTTTAATGCCACCTATAATCAAGGTAAGTTCTAAAATAGGGGATGACAAAGAGAAGAATCCCTAAAAAGCAAAATTAACATGGCTAAAGTTCGAACATATATACATTTGCGATACGGATCAAAAAATAAACAGCCCCAGGAAAACTTTTCGCCCCTTAAAAATATTGCTGACTAATATTCCAGGTGGCAAGAGCCAGGCAGGGTTTGAAGAGTAGAGCGAACCCTGCAAAAGTAAACTAAATAACAAATTTGAAGTTTGGTGGATCCTTTTTAAACCAGCCGGTAACTGGTAGCATTCGAAAACTTGTAGTAAGTTAAGGCTAAAATTTAATTCGAGCGATGATTTGCAGGTGATTTTTGTTATGCAAAAAAAATTATTTAATTTAGTTGAAAATACTTTATGACAGTCCTTATTAAAGCTAAGGCGTCTAATTTACTCACGGGTCGTACAGCAGCACCAAAAACGGGACACGATAAACCTCACCCGGTCCGGCTACTGCCGGGACTTTTTCAGGTAGGCGGAGGCTTATACAGCCACTCGCGAGATGCCTGCAGCTATCTGATAGCAAACGAGTCAACCGGGGAATGCATAATGATAGATAGCGGCAGCCACTCCGGGTATGACGCTTTACGCGCTAATTTCCGCCAGGTTGGGGACATTAAACAGCTAAAGCTGGTGATCGGCACCCATTGTCACTGGGACCACGTAGAAGCCTTCGGCCACCTTTGCCAGGATACTCAGACTAAATTCGCGCTGCACCGGCTCGACGCTGAAGCAGTCCGAACTGGAGACCCTGACCTGACTTGCGCCGGGTTTTTTTACAACGAGCCGTTCCATCCTTTCCCGGTCGACCTGGAACTGGAGGGCGGTGAAACCTACGAGGTGGGAGATTACCGCCTGGAAATACTGCACCTGCCCGGTCATACCCCCGGCTGTATCGGCGTGAAGCTCGAGTATAGCCGGACCGGGCAGGTAATTTTGATTCCAGGCGATTCGGTGGCCGGAGCTTTTAGCAAACGCATTAACTCCAGCAGCCGCGCCTGGAAAAGCACTATGCGAAAGCTGATGCGGCAGAATTTCGACTTTATGCTACCCAACCACCTGCCGAACGGAGCCCAAACAGCTCTGTTGGGAGATGTTGCAAACCGCCTGGCCCGCAGTAACCGCCAGTTGCAAACGGATTTTCACGCCTTCATGGATAATCAATGGAATTAATGTTAAATGCTTAAATCAAGTCCAACTACCAATCGGGCGGACAACGCCGCGCGGGAGTTGCCCGGTAGGGTTCCGCCCGCAACACCCCTTTTCACGGGAATTGTAGTAAATCATACTCACTGGGACCGGGAATGGTACATGCCTTTCCAGCGGTACCGGGTGATGCTCGTCGACGCGATTGACCACTTACTGGACATTTTGAAAGGCCGGGCCGATTACGCCGGTTTTATGCTGGATGGGCAGACGGTTGTAGTCGAAGATTACCTGGAAGTTCGCCCTGATAAGCAGGCCGAACTGGCCGGGTACATCCAGAGCGGTCGGGTAGAGTTGGGGCCGTGGTACGTCCTGCCGGATGAGTTCATTCCCAGCGCCGAGAGCCTTATTCGCAACCTGATACTGGGGCGGCGGCAAATGCAAGCCTTAAAGGCGGCCCCGGCCACCGTGGGCTATCTGCCGGATACTTTCGGCCACCCGGCCCAATTGCCGCAAATGCTGGCCGGGTTTGACCTGAACAGCGTCGTCATTTTCCGGGGGGTAAAATCAGCTACCAGTGAATTTATCTGGCAGGCTCCGGACGGCACCGAACTGTTGACCATTTACCTGCCGGGCGGCTACTATAATGCTATGGAGTTAGCCCGCGCACCCGGCTTCTGGTTGCAGGAAAAATTGGCGAGTTCGCTTGAACAGCTTACCGACTTTGCCACCACCGGTACGGTTTTACTTATGAACGGCTGCGACCATTTTGAGCCGCAACCGGCTACCCAGGAGTTTTTGGACCAGGCTAACCGTTTGCAGCACCGGGTATTTTTGAAACAGGGCAGCCTGCGCGAATACATTGAACTGGTCCGCGAGTCTCATCCCCGGTTAAGGGTTGAAAGCGGCGAGTGGCGTTATAACCGCCCGGCCCGGATTACCCCGGGAGTCCTCTCTTCCCGAATGTACCTGAAGCAAGCCGATTTCCACAGCGCAATTTTACTGGAACGAGGGGCCGAACCGCTACAAGCCCTGGCCTGGGTTTTAGGGAAAAACCACGATACCGGCCTGTTAAATACAGCCTGGCGCTACCTCTTGCAAAATCATCCCCACGATTCTATCTGTGGTTGTAGTGTAGATGCGGTCCACCTGGACGGGGAAGCCCGCTATCGCTGGGCCAGGGAAATAGGCAGTGACCTGGTAGAACGGGCCGCGCACGCCCTGGTGGCGGCTACCGGACAGTCGGAGATACCTTCCCACGGCGCAAACGGCCTAATGTTTTTTAACACCCTGGCGGCACCCCGGACTGAAAATATCCGGGAACGCCTTCACTTTTTGGAGCCTGGCGTAAACTTCCGGCTGGAAGATGGCAGCGGGCAACCTATCGAATACCAGGAATTAAACCGCCAGCCCATCAAAATACAGTGGGATCCGCAGCGCCGCCAGTATCACTGTGACGGGCGCAATCGCCCGGCGATGGTTGTATCAAGTCCCGCCAGCGGGGCGGGGTCGGATTACTGGCAGCGCTGGCTGGGCGAAGAAGTAGAAGTCCTGATTAAAGCTGATTTACCGGCCGGGGGTTATACCACTATAAATGTAATTCCCGTTACCCCACCTCCCACCGGCGGCCTCGGCGCGGCCCCGCAGCCAACCCTGGCTTCCGGGCAGACCGCATTTCCAGCCCTGGAAAACGAATTTGTTAGGGTCCAGGTTGCGCCGGACGGTTCATTTAATATGCTGGATAAAACCAGCGGGCGCAGTTATGGCCCCTTGAATGTCTTTCGCAGCGAAGCCGACCGGGGCGATGAATACAGCTTTTGTCCGGCCCCGGCCGACCAGGCGGTCAGCAGCCTAAACGGCCAGGCCAGTGAAATTAAATTGGTCCAGAGCGGCCCGCTACGTTCTACCCTGGAAATAAACCTCGAATTGAAAGTACCGGCCCGGTTGGCAAATGCGCGCGACCGGCGGGTAAGCGAAAAGGTAACGCTACCCATTCGTACCCTGGTATCCCTCAGCGCCGGACAGCGGCGGGTCGAAATTACCACCGAGCTTGAAAACACGGCTTGCGACCACCGCCTGCGCGCTTTTTTTGCCAGCGGGGTCTACACCGAAACGGCTGATGCCCAGGGTCAATTTGAGGTAGTCCGCCGCCCGGTAGACCTTTCCGCCGAGGAAAGAGCCCGCGTCCCGGAATTTGATGAAGAACAGGAAGTAAATTACCACCCCCAGCGGGCTTTTGTGGATGTGTCGGACGAGCGAGGCGGATTAGCGGTGCTGAACCGGGGCTTGCCTGAATATGAGGCTGAGACAACCGCCGACGGGGTATGGTTGGGTCTAACCCTGCTGCGCTGCGTGGGCTGGCTCAGCCGGGATGACCTGTCAACTCGTTACAAGCACGCCGGGCCGCCCCTGGAAACCCCCGGGGCGCAGTGCCAGGGAAGCCACCGCTTTGAATATGCGATAGTGCCTCACCAGGGCAATTGGCTCTCCGGCCAGGTTGCCCGGGAGGCGGAAACCTATATTACCCCGGTGTATAGCGCTCCCTTGAATTCGAACGGAACAGCCGTACCAGCCCGGCAAAGTTTCTACCGGTTCGAACCGGCCGAGCTGCTATTCAGCGCGTGCAAGCGCGGCGAGGATGGCGAAGCCTTGCTGCTGCGGGCTTACAATACCGCCCCTTACCCGGTCGAAGCGGTTTTCCACCTGGGGCTTAAAGGGACGGTGCGCCGGGCTAACCTGGCCGAACGCGATTTGTCCGGCCCGCTGAAACCGGACGAGGTTGGAGCTTACCGCTTTCCGGTGGGCCCTAATGAAATAATTACCCTATCTGTGCGGGATTTAGAATAATTACCCTATCTGTGCGGGATTTAGAA
>CADDZM010000204.1 GCA_902812345.1 Chloroflexota bacterium
TCATTATCATTATCATTATCATTATCTTTTTTCGAGACCCTTTTATTTTCCTTTTAGAGAATTCTCCACCCTGGGACGGCCCCTTAAACAGCCAGTTTTACCAGCAGTCCTCCCGGCGGGTCGAGGGTTATTTTATCCAGCCTGATAACTTTTTCTTCCAGGCCGTCCGGCCCGGTCCCAAGCGCCGCCAGACCCTCGCCCCAGTCCGGCAATTCTATCGTGGCGGCCTGGTCCGAGAAGTTTAGCAACACAAGAAACCGCTCACCGCCGCTTTCCCGCAGGTAGCCAAAGCAACTCACCGGCAGGCCATTCACGGACCGGTAACTCCCGCTGTGCAGGGCCGGGCTGCTTTGGCGCAACTCTAGCAGGCGGCGGGTAAAATTCAGCATTGAACCCGGCTCGGCAAGCTCGGCGGCTACATTCTCTTTCTGGAAAACCTCGCTCACCGGCAGCCAGGGAGTGACATTCGGCCCTGTGAAACCGGCGTTTGGCGAAGCGTCCCATTGCATCGGTGCTTGTCCGGTTTCCTGGGTCATAAATTCCGCTGCCTCCTGTTCAACCTCAAAATCACACTTTATTCCGGCGGGCTGGCTGCCGGGCCATTCGGTTGGCCGCCGCCTGCATCAGTATCACGCCGCCTATAATAAGGCCTGTTCCCAGCCATTGCAGCCCGCTCAAGACCTGGCTCAACAGCGCCCAGGCTAAAAGGGCCGTTATCGGCGGTTCGAGCGTGTTCAGCATGCTCACCAGGGCCGCCGGTAAATGCCGCAGCCCGGCGATATTCAGCCCGTACCCGCCCAGGGTCGGTCCGAGAGACAATCCCACCAGTAAAAGCCAGCCCGTACCGTCCATGTCGGGGACCATCCGGCCGGGCCCTTCGCTAATAATGGCCCAGAGCAGCAGCCCAAGCGTGGCAAAAAAGAAAGTGTAGAACAAAATTGTGGCTGAACTCCGTTTTCGGGCGTTCGTGGCGACCTTGCCAAACAGGGTTGTCGCGGCGTAGCACATCCCGCTCCCTAACCCAACCAGCAGCCCGGCGGGACTTTTTAACAACTGGGCCGGGTCGGTTATTCCGGCGACCAGGCCGCAGCCGATTAAATTCAAGCCGATGGCAACATATTGCAGCGGCTTGAGACTGTCCTTAAACAAAAAGCGCGCTCCAATCGCCACAAAGACCGGTGAACAGAAAATCAGGGCCGTCGCTACCGCCGCCCGGTTTACCTCAACCGAAATATTCCAGACCAGGTTAAAAAAGCCGATGCCAATCAGCCCGTAAACAAGGTAAAAAGGAATCTCCTCACGACTGAGCCGGAACTGGCTCCGGTCGCGCACGACCAGGAACAGGGCTAATGCGGCTGTTACCAGGGCCGAACGGCTCAGGCTGATTTGCACCGCGCCGAGGTGGTAATCTGAAAAAAGCTTATCAATAAAAATGCCGGTGGTCGAAAAGACGAAAGTCGCCAGGCCGATAAGGAAGATGCCTTTGCGAAAGTTGCGGGCGTTAAGGCGGTCTTGCTCGACCAGCGAGATTTTGGGGCCGGGCGCGCCTACCGGCTCGATGGTGTTTGCCATTTTAACCCCGGCCCAGACTTATAACCGCTTCGGCCAGGTTGTGGGCAGCGTCTGGCCGGGCAAGGGACCGCGTTTGCTGCCCCATTTCCGCCAGTTTCCCCCGGTCGGCCAGCAGCTTTTTAACTTCTTGCAGCAGGCGCGGCCCCGTCAACTCGCTCTGGCTGATAATTACCGCCCCGCCCGCTTCCTCGACTCTTTTAGCGTTGCGCGTCTGCTCGTCCCCGCCGGTTGGCACCAGCGGCACAAAAACCGCCGGTTTGCCCGTCGCGCAAAGCTCGGTCACGGTTCCGGCCCCGGCCCGGCTTAGCACAAGGTCGGCCAGGGCGAAAATATCCCCGATTTCCTCACCCACGAAACGGGTCAGGTAATAGCGCTCCCGCAACTCCGCCGGGAGTTTTTGGGCCGCCGCTTGCAAGCTGTCATAGTCCTGCGGTTGCCCGACCGGTTGCAGGCCGCACTGGTGAATAACCCGGCACCTTTGCAGCAGTTCCGGCAGCGCCGCTTCAACCGCCTGGTTGATAATTCTCGCGCCCTGCGCCCCACCCGTCACATATAGGGTTGGCAAATCCCGCTCGACCGGCTTGAACCCGAACCGCTCTATTGCCCTGGTCCGGTCCCCCTGGAAGATAAGCGACCGGACCGGGTTGCCGGTCACAAAAGCCTTTTTACGCGCCCCTTTTGACAGCTCCTTCAGGGAACCTTCAAAGGAAAGGGCAACCCGGCGGGCAAAGCGGCTTGCAATCCGGTTTGCCAGACCAACGGTCGCGGTCTGTTCGTGAGTCAGCACCGGCACCCGCAAAATCCACCCGGCCACCACCGGCGGCACGCACACGAACCCGCCCGTGCTAAAAATAACGTCGGGCCGGAACTTCGCGACCTGCCAAAGCGATTGAAAGATGCCTACGGGGATACGAAAAGCGTCTTTTAGATTTTGCAGAGTAAATAGGCCTCTGATATTAGCCGCTCGTCGCAGCTTGCCGGTCTGCACGCCCACAAAATCCAGCCCGGCTTCCCCAGCCAGCCTTTTCTCGACCCCGGTCTTGCTGCCCATATAGCGAAAGATGGGCTGCCAGCCTTCACCCTCCGCCAGCTTCTTGATTTCCTGGACGGTCGCCAGGGCCGGACTGACGTGACCGCCCGTTCCGCCGCCCGTTATTAAAATTCTAATCTCGTTTTTTTTCTTCACCATTGCTTTACATAATTATTCTTAAAGAAATCTTGCTATACGCTAAAGTATCGCCCGGTAATAATACCTTTTGCCCTTAAATGAAGCAATTAGCCCGGAAAATTGTCCTTTATCGGGTGCTTTATCACGACTTTCGCTTCAAACCCGGGAGCCTTAAGGATGCGAGGAAAACAAATTCAAAACTATTGTTTCAAGCGAAAGTCGTATATATGCAGGAAAATGCCTGGAACGGGGTTATTCTTTGTGAAGCAATTTGCCTGGAAATGTTATAATATGGCCATGCCTGGAAATACGGCCCCAACGAGGCGGCTATCTACCGGCGAAATTTATTAATCGTTCAGGATATTTTATAGACGTTTTAAAGACGTTTTTTATAAAAGTAGGAGATAGCCCATGAGTTCGAACCCGCTTTCCCCTTTACCAGGCCAGGCCGGGTTTAAGCCATCCCGGCCTATCAAAGTAGGAGTGCTCGGCGCAACCGGGGCCGTCGGCCAGCGTTTCGTCCAGTTGCTCGAAGGCCATCCCTGGTTCACTGTTACCGCCCTGGGCGGCAGCGAACGCTCCGTCGGCAAAAAGTACGCCCAGGCCGCTAACTGGCGGCTTTCCGCCAATGTCCCGGCTTACGCCCGCGATATAACTCTGGTCGAAGGCAAGCCCGGCCCGGACTGGGACTGCGAAATTATTTTCACCTCGCTCCCGGGGGAAATGGCCGGTCCTGTGGAGGAAGAATTTGCCGCGGCCGGGTACAAAATCTTTTCCAACTCTAAAAACCACCGCATGGACGCTGATGTGCCGCTCCTGGTGCCGGAGATAAACCCCGAACATTCGGCTGTCCTCGAAGTTCAGAAAAAAAACCGGGGCTGGACCGAGAAAGGCGGCTTTATCGTCACCAACCCAAACTGCACCACTATTCACCTGGTGCTAGCCCTCAAACCGCTGCAGGACGCTTTTGGCCTAAAAAAAGTAATGGTCACAAGCCTGCAATCGCTCAGTGGGGCCGGGTATCCGGGCGTGCCTTCCCTGGATATTGTTGATAACGTCTTTCCCTACATCGGCGGGGAAGAAGAAAAGGTTGAAATCGAGCCGCTTAAAATAATGGGCGGGCTTGAAGCAGGCCGCTTTGTTGACTCCGATTTTGTGGTCAGCGCTACCTGCACCCGCGTCGCCGTCCGCGAGGCTCACACCGAATCCGTTTCGGTCCAGCTTGGCCGGGAAGCCAGCCTGGAAGAAGTCGCCGCCGCTCTTGCGGATTGGGAAGCCGAACCGCAACGCCTGGGCCTGCCGACCGCCCCGGCCAGACCGGTCCTGCTGCGGGCCGAACTCGACCGGCCCCAGCCTTTCCTGGACCGTGAAGGCGAAGGCGCGATGGCGACCACCGTGGGCCGCTTGCGGCGCTGTCCTATCCTGGACTACAAGTTTATCCTGACCGGCCACAACACCATCCGGGGCGCGGCGGGCGCGAGTATCCTTAACGCCGAACTTTTAACCGCTCAAGGTTGGATAAAGTAAGTAACAAAAGTAATGTGTAGTAACCCGGCAAAAATTTCCCAAAAGCTGGCGGGTCTGCTGGCGGCCCTGCTATTGTGCACACTGCTGGCGGCCTGCTCTGATAGCGTAGGCTCGACCATAATCGCCCCGCCCTCGCCAAACGCCCAGGCTCCTAACCCTGCCAACGCCCCGGCGGCCGCGACTTTTGCCGCCACCAAGAGCGGCCTCCCCTACGATTGCGCCAAAGTCTTTTGCTTTGGCCTATCCCAGGAACCGGCTGGCCTTATACACAGCCTGTTCGACCCGGCTAACCTCGTTGACCGCCCTTCGCTCCAGATAAGCCGCCAGGTCTACGAAACCCTTTTTGAGTTCAAGCCGTCCGATATGCAGTACAACAACTCGGCCCTCCAAAAATACCCGCCGCTCGAAAGTGACAACGGTCTGACTATCACTCTGAGAATAGGTAAAGGCTTGCAGTTCTCCGACGGAACCCCTCTCAATGCCGAGGCTATCAAGTTTAACTTCGACCGCTGGTCCGACCCCGGTAACCTTTACCACAAAGGTGACTTTCAGACCTGGGCTACTTACTTTGGCGGCTTTCCCGGCAACCTGGCCGGGGTTGAAGCTGATACGGCCAACAATAAGGTTATTATCAAGCTAAAGCAGCCGATGGGCAGTTTTTACCAGGTAATGGCAATGCCCCAGTTCGGCATTGTTGCGCCCAGCGCCTTTAACAAGAAGAACGGCGAATTTGAAAAAAACATTGGCAGCGGTTTTTATAAGATTGACAGTATGGCCCGGGAGCCGAGCAAGTATATTGTCCTCAAGGAAAATAGAAATTATTTCATTGAGCGTTTCGCCGAGGACGACCCAAGCACGCCCTACGTCAAGTCGCCGGTTATTGTCGCCACGGTGTTGAAGGAAAACCAGGACGGCCTCGAAGAACTGCGCCGGGGCGCCATATCAGCCACCGACAAGATTCGTCCCGAAGAGGTCGCAGCCGCTTCCACCAGCGCCGATCTTCAACTGCTCGACCGCAAGCCGCTCGACCTGGCCTTCCTCGGCATGGACGTGACGCGCCCGCCCTTCAGCAACACGGCAGTCCGCCAGGCTTTTGCCCTGGCTATTAACCTGCAAAACCTGATGGATAGCGCTTATTTCAGCCTGGGGACACCTGCCAGCGTCTTTTTGCCCCCGGCAACCCTCGGCCAGATTGACCTACACGACCCCTATCCCTACGACCCCGACCGCGCCCGCCGCCTGCTGGACAACGCCGGGTATAACGCGACTAACCCGCTCCGGCTCGACCTGTGGGTCCTGCCGGTCCCTCGCGCCTATTATCCTGACCCGCGCAAAGCCGCCGATACCATCGCTGCCGACCTCGCTAAAGTCGGCGTTTCGGTCACAGTTCAGGATGGGAAGTCGTGGCCGGATTTCTACCGGGACCGCCAGAACGGCAACCTTGACTTTTATATGTTCGGCTGGCAGGGCCAGAACGGCGACCCTGACGAATTTCTGGGTGAGTTTTTCGGCAGCCCGCGCGGTGAAGGGGGTTATGAGAACCCAATTTTGCGCGGCCTTATCCAGCAAGGTCTGGCCGACTCCGACCTGAAAGCGCGCCGCGAACCCTACAAAGAAGCCCAGGACATTATCTATGATCAGCTTCCGGTTATACCCCTGGCCTATGTAAAAGGCGTGGTCGCGCTGCGGCCCAATGTCACGGGCTATAACGCCAACCCGACCGGTATCGAAAGCTGGGCCACGGTCGCCCTGAAATAACCTTTTCTTTTTAACTTGCCAGTATTAAATGCGCCGCGCCCGGCTCGATTTCAACCATAAAATCCTCCGACCCGGCGCTTTTTAATTCGTGGTACTGCCGGGCTGGCACCGCTAATTCGATGTCGTACGGCTGGTCGACGCCCGGATGGGCATTGCCTTCGAGGTTAAAAAATTCACCCCTCCCGCGCTCTACCTGGAAGAACAGCGTAAAAAACGAACCACTGGTTATTTCGCCCACAATCTTTCCCCGGAAACGGCTTACAAAAGGTTTGCCCGCCGGGTTCTCACCAGCAGGAGACACCCTGGCCCGCAAAAGGTTTGCCTGTTCCGGCCTCAGGCAAACCGTCACCGCGCTGCCTGCTGCCAGGGAACTTTCGCCCTCCGGGTGACTAGCCCACAGGCTGCCAAAGCTCGTCCGCACCTGGACGAGGCTGCCGCCTGCCCCGCTGGCCTGGACCTGCCCCGGCCAGACGTTACGGATATTCACCAGCCGGGCCACTTCCCGTGTGGCGGGCCGGTAGAAAATGTCGTCCCGGCGGCCGTACTGCAACACCTGCCCGCGCTCGTAGACGGCAATCCGGTCCGCCAGCATATAAGCTTCTTCCAGGTCGTGGGTGATAAAGACTACCGGCAAATCCAGCTTCCGGCTGAGTAACGCCAGGTTGTCGCGCAGTTCCGAGCGGATATTCGCGTCAAGGGCGGAGAAAGGTTCGTCCAGCAGCAAAATGGCCGGGTCCGGGGCCAGGGCGCGGGCGAAGGCTACCCGCTGCTGCTGCCCGCCGGATAACTGGCGCGGAAACCTTTTCTCCAGTCCCTGCAACTGCATGAGGGTAACAAGTTCCTCTACCCGGCTCTCGACCCGCCGCTTTTCCCACTTAAAAAGCCCGAAAGCGATATTATCGGTCACGTTTAAATGGGGGAATAAACCGTAATTCTGGGGCAGGTAGCCAACTCGCCGGTCCGTCAGCCGCACATTCAGCCGCGCCCGGCTGTCAAAGACCACTCGTTCGCCAATCGAGATAACCCCCGCGTCGGGGTCCGTCGCCCCGGCGATACAGCGCAAAGTCATGGTCTTGCCGCTGCCGCTCGGCCCGAACAGTACCAGGACCTGGCCCTGGTTAGCGGCCAGGCTCATTTCAATTTTTAACTCAAAACCGGTCAATTTTTTGCGGATAGCCAACGCCAGCAGCGTTTTTGGCCTGGTATGGGGGTAGTGGTCTGCGTCAAATTTGGAAGAAGGTTCCGGCATTTTTAAAAACTACCCTGGCGTTTCCTGGGATTTACCGAGCAAGTTAACCTGTTCCAGGCGGCTCCAGGCTCTGGTCCCAAAACGGGATAATCCCTTGAAAATGAGCAGCACCGCGAAAGAAACCACTATCAGGATAACCGAAAGGGTAACGGCTTCGTTCAGGCCGCCCGCGCTGTCGAATGAAGCGTAAATCGCCAGGGGCATGGTCTGGGTCTGACCCTCAAAACTACCGGCAAACATAATTGTCGCCCCGAACTCGCCAAGCGCCCGCGCCCAGGTCATTACGATACCGCCCAGCAGGGCCGGGAGCGACAGCGGCACCGTTATTTTCCAGAACGTGCGAAACGACCGGCTGCCCAGGCTCAAGGCGATAGTTTCAAGGTTGCGGTCTACCGACTCAAACCCGGCTTTGGCCGCCTTGATGTAAAAAGGCGCGGCCACAAAAAGTTGGGCCAGCACCACCGCCAGGGTGGTAAATCCAATTGTAATTCCAAACTGGCGGTCGAGCCACTGGCCGGCCCACCCGCGCCGTCCCAGCGTCAAAAGCAGGGCGATACCGGCCACCGCCGGGGGTAAAACAATCGGCAAGTCTAAAAAAGTATCAATAAAGCCGTACCCCGGAAAGCGGTAGCGGGCCAGCAGGTAAGCCAGCGGCGTGCCAAGTACCACCGCCAGGGCTACCGTAATTGCGGTGGTTATAAGGCTCAATTGCAACGCTTCCACCACCGAAGGAGCCGACAAAAACGCCCCTAAGGCTCCATCCGTAAACGAACGCGCCACCAGGGCCAGTATCGGCACGAGCAAAAATACCAGCATCACCGAACCGCTAAGAATCAGCCAGAATACATTCGGAGAAATCCCTCTTTTCAAGGGCGGATAACCGGCTAGAATCGGGCCGGTTGCGGGAGGCGGTTCAAGAAAAGTGGTAGAAACCGGCTCGGAGCCGGGCGTGTCAAAACCGGCAACCGGGCTTTTCGCCAGCCCTGCGCCAGACTCTCCGTCCGGCGAAGAAAATTTTCCTGGATTATCATCAGGCCGGTATGTTGTTTTTGAGGAATCCAAGCCGGGTTTGCTCCTGGGGATTATGGTTTGCCCGTTATGCTTTTTCTAAAAAGCGCCACCTTTGACGCTGCCGGTCGAACTGCCACCCGTGGTAAAGCCGTAGGTCTTGAGCGTCGCCTGCCCTTGCGCTCCCGTAACATAACCGATAAAAGCCTGCGCCCCGGCGGTATTTGACGCGCCTTTAAGCGCTGAAATCGGGTAGCTTGCCAGGCTGTTAAACTGGTCGGGAATCGCCAGGGTAATAATATCGTTTTGCACCGGGGCCGAAATATCAGTCAGGTAGCACACCCCCGCATCGGCTTCGCCCAGTTGCACCTTCGAGACCACCTGCTTGACATTGCTTTCCTGGCTGACAAAGTTAGCCCGGACTCTGGCCGCGAAATCGGGCATAAAAGCGGCGTCTTTGCTCATCTTGTTGAGCGCGTCCAGGGTATAACCGCCTACCGGCACGCCTTTTTCCGCTGCCACCAACTTCAGGCCGGGGTTAGCCAGGTCTTGCAGTTTGGTGACTTTGCCGGGATTATCCTTGGGCAGGATAACTACCAGGCGGTTCTGCGCGAAAACCTGCCCTTTATCGGCTACCAGGTTGCTTTTGAAAGCGTTGTCTATCTCGGTCTGGTTGGCGCTGGCAAAGACATCAGCCTTCGCGCCCTGCTCAAGTTGGGCCCGCAAGGTGTTCGAGCCGCCGAAACTGTAAGTAATTTTCAGGCCCGGGTTTGCTTTTTCAAGTTCTGCCTTAATCCTGTTGAACGGCTCTGTAAGGCTGGCCGCCGCGTACACCACCAGGTTGCCAGTTATCGTGCCGCCGGTTGCGGCAGTCGTCCCCGTCACGCCGGTCGTAGCCGCCGCAGTCGTGACGCTGGCAGGGGCAGTAGTCAGGGTCGCCGAATTTGCCCGGGCGGTCGCCGCTGGATTAGCAGTCGCGGTATTATCGCCGCAAGCTCCTAAAAGCAAGCTAAACACGCTCAGGAGCATTATCACAATTCCCGGCCCGGTTACTTTTCCAGGCAGGCGTCTGGACATGGGGTTTTCTTCCTCCATTTCAACTTTTTAAGGATTTTTGCCAGCTACCAGAAAACAGTAAAGTCAGGACAAACCTTAATCCGAAAAGCTCATAAGAAAAGCTCATAATATGAACATTACTTAAAGTATGAGTATAAGAAGCAACTAAAATCCTGTCAACTTCAAAACGCTAAACCGGGTTGTTTTCCACAAACTTTAAAATCTTACTCATATAATTAGTAATTTCCACTTAAAAGAACCGCCTTCCCCACCTCTTACCATCCACCAGACTCCTCAAATAAAAAGGCCGCCCTACCCCCTCGACAGCCTGCCTGCTCTTTAAACCCGGTTTTGCCAAAAGGCACCATGCTTAAAATTTTCACCGTTCTTGACTTGCCTTCACAGCCTTGCTATAACGTAATATAATGATTTTTATACACCAAACCGGACTAAATTAACGGTATACCCAAAACAAAAGGAAACCATCATGCAAAGCTACGGATACAATCAGCCGTACCAGCAGGGCTGGCAATCGCTGGGCCAGAATTTAGCCGCTTCCCCGGCACTTGGCCGCAACCAGGACGGCCGCCTGGAACTATTCTTACAGACCTATGACGGTTCCCTCGAACACATCTGGCAGAATACCCCTGGCGGCGGTTGGTCCAACCCTGCCCCGCTCGGCAATGCCCGGGTGAGCAGTGGGCGCATTGTAGCCGGCCAAAACCAGGACGGCCGCCTGGAACTTTTCGTGCGCGGCAACGACAACGCCCTCTGGCATCTCTACCAGACTGCCCCGAATAACGGCTGGTCCAACTGGGAACCGCTTGGCGGCACCTTTATTAGCGACCCTGCTGTCGGCTATCTCCACGATGGCCGAATGGAACTTTTCCTCATAGGCGCGGACCACGGTGTTTACCACGCCTGGCAAAATACCCCCAACGGTGGCTGGTCCGGGTGGTCGGGCCTTGGCGGTTACATCATCAGCAACCTTACTATTGGCCGGAACGCTGATAACCGTCTCGAAGCCTTCAGCCTCGGCTCGGATGGCACCCTGGTCCACAACTGGCAAGTTGCAGTCGGGGCCGGGTGGTCGGGCTGGCAGGGCATGGGCGGCTACTATAACAGCCCGCCCGCTCTCGGTTACAGCCCTGATAACCGTCTCGAAATCTTCTTGCGCTCCACCGACGGTACCATTCATCACCATTTCCAGACCGCCCCGAATGGTGGTTGGTCCGGCGCGGTTTCACGCGGTCACGGTGGGGAAGGCAATATTGCCGTTGGTCGCAACTACGACGGCCGCCTGGAAGTCTTCGTGCGCGGCCAGGATAGCTCATTCTGGCACATGTACCAGACCGTGCCGAGCGGTCCCTGGTCCGGCTGGGAAAGTTTAGGGGGGAATTTCGCGGGCGACCCCGTCATAGGCCAGAACCAGGACGGCCGTATGGAGATTTTCGGCATGGGCCAGGACCGCGCATTATATCACCGCTGGCAGACTACTCCCGGCGGCGGTTGGAACTGATCAGCCCGGCCAACTCCTCAACCGTCCGGTCAAGTTCGTCTACCAACGGGTTTGCTTCAGGGCCGGCCTGCCGGAAAGCCGCCACCAGCGCCCGGTAGTACCATAAAATTTCGGTCTGCCCGGCGTTAAACCGCGGCCAGAGTTCGTCGCCCAACGCCCGGTAATCAGCCAGGATAGCGCGGGCGTTGTGCAGCTTGTCCGCTGCCGAAACCAGCCTGACCGGGGCCGGGGCTGCCGCAACGTGCGTGATATACGCCACCTTGCGCTCCCGCCAGGGCGGTTTGGGAAGTACGTCCGTATCGCTGCAACCTTCAACAATATCGGCGACCTCCGCTCCAAAAACTCTTTTGATTTCCGTTAAAACGGGCTGGCCCCCCTGGTCCTCCACCGCGTCATGCAGCAGGGCGGCAATCGCTTCGTCTTCGCTCCCACCTTGCTCCAGCACCAGACCGCTAACCGCGAGCAGGTGCGAAAGATACGGGATAGTCGTACCCTTGCGGAATTGTTTCGCGTGCAGGCGGGCCGCCATTTCGAAAGCCTCATTATAACGCCGGGTTAAAACTGTCATTTTCTCCGCCTTTTTATATAGTTTATACTTGTGGCTGTTGAATATAGCTTAATTCTACCACCTTCACCACTTCTTTTGAGGTCAGTTGCGAAGCGAGGCCAAAACCAGTATAATTAAGCAGTTAAGGAATTTTAGAATATTCACCCTTGTTTGCCCGTTACATACGCAGCTTCAGGAGAAAGAGGAGTAGTATTTTATGCCCAAGAAGACGAGCCGCTCGGCTCGTGCGTTACAGGCCCAGCGAACCAGCCCGACCGGCGAACGTAGAACTGCCGCCCGGCCTTTAATTGATGTCAACAACAGCCGCCTATCCGCCGCAGCCGATACTAATACCGGTGTTGAAGCCAACCTGGGCGATATGGACGCGGTTTTCGAACCCAAAAC
>CADDZM010000205.1 GCA_902812345.1 Chloroflexota bacterium
GAAACAGGCCATCCCGTTATGAAAGCTGATTTAAACGGAGAAGGTTCGCCAAAGTCGGCTTTTGGCTACCTGTTCGCGGCGGCCCGCCAGCGCCGGTTAAACAAAGGCCAACCCTTCACGATTATGTCGTGTGACAACCTGCCGGGCAACGGCCACCTGACCCGCCGCCTGCTCCTGGAATTCGCCGGCCTTAAAGAGCCGGAAACTGCTCGCTGGATCGAAGAAAACGTCGTTTTCCCGAACTCAATGGTGGACCGCATTACCCCGGTTGTTACGCCTAAGACCCTGGCTTTCATTCGAGATAATTTTGGAGTGGACGACCCGGCCGGGTTAGCCTCGGAATCTTTTATTCAATGGGTACTGGAAGACCATTTTATCAACGGGCGGCCCCGCCTGGAAGAAGTCGGCGTCCAGGTTACCACTGACGTTGAACCCTACGAAAAGCTAAAGGTTCGCTTGCTCAACGGCGCGCACTCGGCCCTTTCTTACCCGGCTTACCTGATGGGCTACCGCGAGGTGGACCGAGCCATGAACGACCCGCTTATTTACCGGTTTGTCCAGCGATACATGGACGAGGATGTTACCCCGACATTGCCGGAAGCGCCGGGCGTAAATGTGGAGGCGTACAAGGTTATCCTGCGAGAGCGTTTTTCCAACCCTGCTATCAGCGACCAGGTGCAGCGTTTGTGCCTGGACGGTTCAGCCAAGGCTCCAAACTCAATAGTGCCGCCGCTCGAAATCCAGCTTGAAACAGGCAGGTCAATTCGCTGGTTTGCTTTTGCCCTGGCCGCCTGGTATCGCTATCTGGAGGGCGTGGACGAGCAGGGCGAACCAATCGAGGTTGCAGACCCGTTGAGCGAAAGATTAACCACCCTTGCCCGGCACAACCCGGGCGACCCAACTCAATTCCTGGCTATCCGGGAGATTTTCGGTGGGTTTGGCCGGAACGCCCGGCTGAGTTTAGAGGTTCAAAATGCCCTCGAAGATATTCGCAACCTCGGCACCCGGCAAGCCCTGGCAGGGTGGCTGGAGAAATAATCTAACAAAATTATTTAAGAAAGTGTTATAATAAACCTATTCTTGATAGAGTTTATCTAATGGCTTATCTATATCTAACCTGTCAAAGATAGCTTGCATAAAAGCGAAAATATTTAAACCAGTTGGAAGAAAGAAAAACTTTCAAGCGTGGTAAAAGACCCAAAGGAGCAATTATGGCGGTTGCAAATTGGACGGCCCTACCGGTACTCGATATTTCTCGCCTGGAAGCGGGACCAGCCGAAAGAGAAAAATTCCTGGCTGAACTCCGGCGCACGACCCACGACCTGGGCTTTTTCTACCTGACCGGGCACGGCATTGACCCCGAATTAATTCGCCGGTTGCTGGCGCTTTCACGCCGTTTCTTTGGGTTGCCGGAAGCGGATAAGCTGGAAATTGAAATGATTAATTCGCCCCATTTCCGGGGCTATAACCGGGTGGGTATGGAACGTACCCGGGGCAAAGCGGACTGGCGCGAACAAATTGACATCGGGGCCGAACGTACCGCGCTTGGCAGCGACCCCGGGCGGCCCATCTGGACCCGCCTGCAAGGGCCGAACCAGTGGCCTTCCGCCCTGCCCGAACTGAAAGAAACCGTTTTGCAGTACCAGGCCGCTGCCGCTCAACTGGCAATCCGCCTGGTGCGGGCCTTTGCCCTGGTGCTGGGCCAGGACGAGCATATTTTCGACCCGCTTTTCGAAACCAATCCCCACCAGTTGATAAAGATAATTCGCTATCCTGGCCGCGACCAGACCGAAGACGACCAGGGCGTCGGTTCGCACAAAGACGGTGGCTTCGTCACAATTTTGCTGCAAGATGTCCAGGAAGGTTTAGAGGTCGAGTATGACGGGAACTGGATTGGCGCGCCCCCGGTCCCCGGCACTTTCGTCATAAATATCGGTGAACTGCTTGAAATGGCTTCAAACGGCTACCTGCGGGCGACAGTTCACCGGGGAATTACACCTCCCGCCGGGACCGACCGCCTTTCGATTGGCTACTTTTTCAGCGCCCGGCTTGATGCCAGTATCCCGCTCTTAAAATTGCCACCCGAACTGGCGAAGGAACAGCGCGGCCTGACCCGGGACAAGCTAAACCCGCTTTTCTACGAAGTCGGCAAAAATTTGATGAAGAGCCGGTTACGTTCGCACCCGGATGTAGCCCAGCGCCATCACTCCGACCTGTTGCAGTCAGGCGACCTGTAGAGTAAACCTGGGCCCGTTCATTTATAGAAAATGTTAGTATAAAAAAAAGGGTCTGAAAAAGAAGGTAAAGTTGGGAAAAACGGCAAACCCGATGCCCCTGGTCTTTTTCGGCCACGGCACTCCGATGAACACCCTCTGGCAAAACGATTATACAAAAGCCTGGTCAAAAATAGGGGCGGAAATGCCCCGGCCAAAGGCTATCGTGGTGATTTCAGCGCACTGGTTTACGCGCGGCACCTGGGTCACGGGCCAGGGGAACCCGGAAACCATTTATGATTTTGGCGGCTTCACCGGACTTGAAAGCGTGGTTTATCCTGCTCCCGGCGACCCCTCCCTGGCCGGGCGGCTTCAAACCATGCTTGCCCCCACTAAAGTTGGCCTGGACGAAGCCGAATGGGGCTTTGACCACAGCACCTGTTCGGTGCTTATTCACGCCTTCCCCGAAGCCGATATTCCGGTGGTTCAAATTAGCATTGACGGAACCAAAACGGCCGGTTTTCATTATGAACTGGCTAAACTCCTGGCGCCTTTGCGGGACGAAAGCATTTTAATTGCGGGCAGTGGGAATGTTGTCCACAACCTGCGGACCTGGATCCGAAACCAGGGACAGGCCGGGGCTTACGAGTGGGCCGACCGTTTCGAGGCTAAAGTAAAGGAAAGCCTGGAAAGCGGGGATGACGCAGCCCTGGTAAATTACGAAACCCTCACGCCGGACGCCCGCCTTTCGGTGCCGACACCCGAACATTACCTGCCGCTGGTCTACCTGGCCGCCCTGCGTCGCCCCGGAGAACCAATTAAATTCCCGGTCGAAGGCGTTGATGGCGGCTCAGTCTCGATGCTGACTTTCCAGATTGGTTAATTTCTAAGTTAATACATGGTACGCCCTGATTAAACGGAGATGTCCGCCGCCAGGGTGTATTTTTTGCGGGCCTCCTCCGATATCACCAGGCCGTGGCCGGGACGGTCTGGCGCATAGGCGTAGCCATCTTTGAAGACGACCGGCTGTTCGATAAGCTGGTCGTAATCCAGGAACGAGTACTCAAACCCGGCCACTTCCGGTAAAGCGGCCGCCAGGTGGACGCCGATTTCGTGAGGAGTATTGCCAAGCGAAACCGGTATTCCATATTCGGCAGCCAGCCACCCGGCTTTCAGGCTATCCCCGATATGCCCGTGAATATTCAAAATATCCACCGCGCGCGCCTGGAGCAGCTTTCGCTTGCCTCTTAAATCGAGATATTCTCCGCTGTTGACGTGGACCAAGGGTACTTCCAGCATAATTTGTTTCAGGCCGTCAAAATCGTCGCGCAGGCAGGGGTCTTCAATCCAGTAGAGGTCTATCCCGGCCTGGTGGTAAGCGTGGAGCCGCCGGATAGCTTCTTTGGGCGACCAGGCTTCGTTAGCGTCCGCCATCAGGACCGCTTTGTCACCCACCACTTTTTTAACAAGCAGCAATCGCTGAATATCCCAGTCCAGTTCGGGATGGCCGACCTTTATCTTGAAACCCTCAAAACCCTGGCGGGCTTTTTCCTCGAAGAAAGCCCCAAATTCGTCGTCCGTCATGTGATAATCAAGACCGCTGGCGTAGGCTTTCACCCGGTTATCTTTGCCGCCCAGGAGTTTGTAGAGGGGCAGCCCTAACTCTTTGCCCTGTAAGTCCCACAAAGCCTGCTCGACAGCCTGACCGAACGTACGGGGCCGCTGGTTGCCGCCCCGCAACCGGCCTACCCGGTTTACCAGGCTAAAAGGATTGTTTCCTTCCAGGCCGGGAAAGACTTCCGCCGCGAAGACCCGTTTTAACTCAGCCTGGGCGGGCAGAGGAGTGAATAAGTGTTCAAAGAAGCCCAGCCCTACCTGACCGCTATCGGTAAAAAGTTCGAGCAGCCCTTTGTAGTGATAATCCGACCGCACTTGCGAGTCGCCGATAACCCTGGCCCTGGGGAACTGAATCCGGGTTATCTCGAAGCCTACAATCTTACCTGGCAAAGAAAAATTCCTTTCGTTTTTTTAATTTTACTGGTTTCTTTTGTTTCTTTTTGTCTATAAATTAGAGGGTCTGCTGGCATCCCGGTGATTGTCCCTCGGGTAGCATCGCGGTTTTCTCCAGCCACCTGCTGCACCGGAGCGGTTTCGACACATCCGAAAATTTCCGCCGGGCCTGGATTGCCCAGTACAGCGCCGAGCCGATTCACAAGAAAGATAGCGACGAAATTCTCTACTGCGCCGAGCCGTTTCTTAAAGACGGCCAGCGCGTGCGAACGGCTTAATTTCGCTAGTTTACAAGGGCTACCTTCCCGGTAGCCCTCTTCTTATTTTTATACCCTTTAAATTAGCCCAGGCTCTGCCGCAAGAGTTGCATGGCCGCTTCGTTCAGGTCAAGCTGGCGGTTTTCCAGTTGGGTGACAAGTTCGGCCAGGCCGCCCGCCTGCGTCTCGCGGCGGAAGACCCGCCGGGAGATTTCCTCCCGGACCCGCGATAGTAACTCATCGCGCAGCCTGGCTCTTTCCCGCTTTTCGTATTCGCCGCTGCTTTTGAGGAAGGCTAAATGCGCCTCAATCTTTTTGGTCAGTTCGACGGTTCCTTCGCCCCTGGCCGCGACAGTTTTCAGGATTGGCACCCGCCAGGGCTTTTTGGGCGCCAGATTAAGCATGGCTTTCAGGTACAAATCAAGTTTCTCAACGCCTTCGCGGTCGGCCTTGTTAATGACCAGGATATCGGCAATCTCCAGGACACCGGCCTTGATAGCCTGGATATCATCGCCCATGCCGGGCACTTCCACCAGGATAGTGGTATGGGCGGCCCTGGCGACATCAACCTCATCCTGGCCGACCCCAACCGTTTCCACAATCACAATTTCTTTGCCGCAAGCATCCAGCACTCGCACCACGTCGTTTGTCATGGCCGAGAGGCCGCCAAGCTGCCCGCGCGTCGCCATGCTGCGGATAAAGACCCCGGCATCCTGGTAATTTTCAAGCATGCGAATCCGGTCGCCCAGGACCGCCCCGCCGGTCAGAGTGCTGGTCGGGTCAACCGCCACCACTCCCACCGTCTTACCCTGGCGGCGGTATTCTTTAATTAATTCGTTGGTAAGGGTGCTTTTGCCGCTGCCGGGCGCGCCGGTTATCCCGATAACGTGCGCCCGGCCCGTGTGAGGGGTCAGTTCGTGCATCAGGGCAGCAGCGGTGGGGGAGCGGTTTTCTACAAAAGTAATCAGGCGGGCTATCGCCCGGCGTTCTCCGGCCAGACCGCGCCGGGCCAGTTCGAGCAGGGCCGGGTCAACTTGAGAAGTAGTCATGGCGGCTACTGCCCTTTTTCCTCGGCATCCACCCAGGTCTCCGCACCCCCAAGGCTTTCCCCACTTGCCAGACCGGCGTCCTGGCGAACATTCTGGCGAATATAGCGGGCGGTTTCTTCGATGGTGGTGCCAGGGCCAAAGACCGCCCCGATGCCAAGCGCCTTTATTTTCGGTTCTTCTTCGGGCGGGATAATGCCCCCGGCGAAAACCAGCACATCTTCCATCTGGTTTTCCTTGAGCAGTTTCATAATCCGGGGGAAAAGCACGTTGTGCGCCCCGCTCAGGATGCTCAGGCCGATAGCGTCCACGTCTTCCTGCAAGGCCGCTTCGACAATCATTTCAGGGGTCTGGTGCAGCCCGGTATAAATAACTTCCATCCCGGCGTCCCGCAGGCCGCGAGTGACCACTTTTGCGCCCCGGTCGTGACCATCCAGGCCGGGTTTGGCGATTAGCACTCGGATTGGCCGCTCCCGGTGATTTTCCGAAACCGCGACCGGTTGAGCCTGGCCCTCCTTGCCCGCATTCGACGCTGATTGCTGGCTCATAAGCCGTTTCCTTTCTAAAACTTTAACTATTCACCTGTGAGAGGGAATTGTATTCCCGACGCAAAACTAATCGGTAATACAATTCCCCCCACAATTTGCTTCCAACCAGACTTCTAAATGTTGCTTAACTTCTTAAACGCCATAATTTAGACTAATCTTCGTCGACCAGATCTTCGTCATCCTCATAATCGTCCCCGGCGTCGCCATAGCGTGAGTAAAGCCGGGTAACGGCGTCGTCCAGCAGTGGCGCTTTGTCCGGGTACTTGACGATGGCATTCTGAACATCTTTCAAATGGTCTTCAATCTGGCGACCGTTTGGGTCCAGGTCAAACGCTTCCAGGTAAGCCGACCACCCCTCCGATTCTTTGCCCTGAATTAACCGCACCAGGCCCAGATTGTAATAAGCCCGGTCGCTGCCAAAATCCCCGGCCAGGGTAAAAGTAGCCGCCGCGTCATCAAGCTGGCCGGTTAAATACTGGACAAACCCCAGGTTATTCAGGGCCAGCGGATTGCCTTTATCCAGTGCGACGGCTTTTTTGAAGTCGTCAATGGCCTTCTCGTACTGCTCCTGGCCGTAGTGGGAATAGCCCAGGTAGAGAAAAGCGGCGGTGTCTTCGGGGTCTAGTTCGGTGGCCTTTTGCAAGAACGGCTCGGCTTCGGCAGGTTTATCCATCGCCATCAAGACCTGCCCAAGCTGGATATAAGCTTTAACATAGTCGGGCGCCTCCTGAATCACGTCCAGGTAAAGCTGGGCCGCCCCTTCCAGGTCGCCTCCGGCTTGCATTATGCGGGCCTCGGCCATGGTCCGGTCCGGCCCACTCAGCGTATTGTTAAGCATCTGTTGGACCTGGGCGAAAAGCGGGTTCGAGGTTAACTGGTTAAAAAGTTGCTCCTGCGAGAACTGAGACTCGTCTGCCTCTTCATCGTCCTCGTACTCCTCGTCATCCTCATCTTCAAATTCATCGTCGTCCTCTTCGCCGTCGTCTAAAGCGGCAGCGTCTTCGAGGTCGTCCTCGTCTTCATCCTCGAACTCGGCAGCGTCCTCCTCGAAATCATCCTCATCGTCTGTATCAAGCAAGTTAGCTGCGCCGTAATCGTCTACCTCATCGTCCAGGTCTTCGTCTTCCCATTCGAAGCCCGGCACGACCGGGAGAGCAGGACTTTTCGCGCGGAAGTATTCGTCGTCAGCCGTTTCGTCGGTGGTATCTTCGAAATCTTCGTACCGGCCCAGGACCGGCTTTTCCGGCTCGGTCGGGTTCTGGTTCGAGTTAGTGGCAGGCTTTTCTTTATCAAATTTATCGGACATGAAATCCTCTTATTTTTGTTCTTTAATATATTAACCGGAAAAGTTCGAATTACCGGGATGAAACATGGCGCCGACCGAAGCCCCGGCGTGGACTCGCATTATACATTCACCAAGCAGCCGGGCCACCGTCAGAACCTTGATGTTGGGAAGTTCTTTGGCCGGGGTCAGCGGCACCGAGTCTGTAATGACCAGTTCTTTTATTGGGCTGGTCTTAAGCCGGTCTATGGCCGGGCCGCTTAGAATACCGTGGATACAGGCGGCGTAAATTTCGGTCACGTCATCGTCCCGGACACGCTCGGCGGCCTGCACCATCGAACCTCCGGTATCAATCTCGTCGTCAATCAGGACGGCCTGGTGGCCTTTAACGGCTCCGATAAGGTTCAGGACCGAAGTCCGGTCTTCGTTACCCTGGCGGCGTTTCTCAATAAGGGCCAACGGGCAGTTTAGCAGTTCGGCAAAGTTACGGGCGCGCTTGGCGTTCCCCAGGTCGGTCGAGACTACTACCGGGTTGGGCAATTGTTTGGCAATAAAATAATCGGCCAGGATATGCACCGCCGTCAGGTGGTCTACCGGAATATTAAAGAAACCTTCAATTTGCCCGGCGTGTAAATCAACCGTCAAGACCCGGTTGGCCCCGGCTACGGTTATCATATCGGCCAGCAGGCGCGAGGTAATCGGCACCCGGGGCTGGTCTTTTTTGTCGGTACGGCCATAGGCGAAATAGGGCAGGACCGCTGTAATGCGCCCGGCGCTGGCCCGTTTGAGGGCATCAATCATTATGAGAAGTTCCATAATTGAGCGATTGACCGGCGTGGAAAGCGACTGGATTACAAAAACATCATTCTCGCGGACGCTTTCGTTTATCTTGCAAAAGATATTCTCGTTGGAAAACTCAAAAATCTCGGCCCGGCCCAGGGGCAAACTGATATAATCACAAACATCTTTAGCCAGTTTTATGTTTGAGTTACCAGAAAAAATGTTTATTTCATTATAGAAACTGGGCATTTTAATTTTCTCTCCGCGCTATTTTACCAAAAGCCTTATGTAAATATAGCGCCTGTAACCAGTTATTTTTAAGCATTATTTAAAGAAACCTTATGCAAGCCCTTAAATTTTACCCTTTATTCAGCAAATTTCTATCTGCCAGCATAGCCAGGATTAGCTGGTGGATTTCCTCACGGGGCCGCAAATTCCCCTCCGCGTCGGTAACGTCTAGACGCTGCCAGGCCGGTTCGTGGTCGCAAAGCCAGAGATATTGCCCCGCTACTACTTCTAAAAAGGTCTGGTTGCGTTCGTGAATATCGTGGCTTGAACCGGTATAAGAACGGGCCGCCTTCTGGCCGACCATACGGTGCGAAGTCGCCGCCGGGGTGTTTAAGTACAGCACGAGGTCCGGTTCGGGAAGGCGGTTAGCCTCAAATTCCAGCCGTTTCAGCCAGGCGATAAAATCAGGGCGCTGTTCCGGTGGCAATTTGGCCGAATGATAGGCCATGTTCGAGCCGACATACCGGTTCGCCAGCACCACGCGGCCTTCTTCCAACCACCCGCTAAGCTTCGGCTGCGACTCGAGGCGGTCCCCGGCGTAAAGCAGGCTTGAGACATACGGGCTGACCTCATAAACGTCGCCAAATTCGCCGTTAAGATAGCGCCCGACCAGGCGACCAAAAAAGGAGCCCTGGTAATCAGGGAAATCTACCGTCATAAAGGGGAAATCATTTTTGAGCAGGTACTCGCTTAAAAGCGCAAACTGCACGCTCTTACCGCTGCCGTCAAGACCCTCCAGGACGATTAATTTGCCTTTAGAGTTGCTCATAGACCCTTTCAAAGTTTTGAGTTTATTTTGACTCAAAGTGTGTAATAGACGTGTCAAAAGCATACCATGAAGCCCTGCTCCTTGCAAAGTAATTGACTTGAACTTGTAGCTATGCTACCTTTTTCGTTGAACGTGGTAAAGAATGAGAAACCCGTGATAACCTGATTAAAAAGCACGACTTTCGTTTTGAACCTGAGAAGCTGCCGGGTTACAGCAAATCAAACTTAAAATAATTGTTTCAAGCGAAAGTCAAAAAAATGAGAAGCGCTGGCAGGGATTTTTACTGTTTTTCCCTGAATTGATTTTACGTTTAACGTTCCAACGTTCAACGTTCAACGAAAAAGGATTCTTCCGTGACACACAATATACTTATTATAAAAGGTGACGGCATTGGGCCGGAGGTGGTCGAGGCGGCCCGGTTAGTCCTCGAAAATTTAAACCTGGATTTCCATTTCGAGGAAGCCAGGGCCGGGTACGCCTGCTACCAGGCGGTCGGCGACCCGATTCCCCAGGCCACCATCGAGGCCGCTCGCCGGGCCGAAGCAACCCTGTTCGGGGCCGTCACCACGCCGCCCGACATCCCGAAATACCGCAGCGCGGTTGTAACCTTACGCAAGGAACTCGACCTTTATGCCAATTTAAGGCCGGTTCACTCGCTCGGCCTCAAGGGGGCGCACTACCGCGACAACCTGGACTTATACGTGGTGCGGGAAAATACCGAGGGTTTATACAGCGGCCAGGAAGAAGTTGACGGAGACACCGCTATCGCTAAACGTATTATCACCAAAAAGGGCAGCGAAAGAATCGTCCGCTACGCTTTCGAACTGGCAAAACGCACCGGCAAACGTAAAGTTACCGTGGTCCATAAGGCTAATGTCCTGCGCCTGACCGACGGCCTGTTTCGCCGGACCGCCCTGGGGGTCGCCGCCGAATACCAACCGGACGGCATCGAGGTCCAGGAACTGCTGGTTGACACGATGGCGATGCGCCTGATTAAAGACCCTGAGAATTTCGAGGTTATCGTGACGACCAATCTTTTTGGGGACATTCTTTCGGACGAGGCCAGCGAACTGGTTGGCGGGTTGGGGGTGGCCGCTTCGGGGAATATCGGGGTCAATGGCGCTATTTTCGAACCGGTTCACGGCAGCGCCCCGGACATCGCGGGAAAAGGTATCGCTAATCCCCTGGCAACCATCCTCACAACCGTCATGCTCTTGCAGCATATCCAGGAACCGGCCGCGGCCGAACGTTTGCAAAAAGCGGTGGCAAAGGTTATCGCGGAAGGCACCGTCACGCCCGACCTGGGCGGTACGGCCAACACTATGCAGGTGCGCGACCGGGTTATCGAATTGCTGAGTTAAACTTCGACTACATTTCCCTGGTGAAAATAAAAATTGGCCCAGTTGGGCCAATTTTTATTTTCACTTTTTCTTTTAATCGGGGTGAGAGGATTTGAACCTCCGACTTCTTCGTCCCGAACGAAGCGCGCTACCGGGCTGCGCTACACCCCGCCTTTGCCTTATCTACTTACTACCCCAAAGGCAAGGAGCAGTATACCACAACCCCTGACCGGTTGCAAGCAACTTGTCGCTAACTTGCTGCATATGTTAAACTGCCAGGGATAACAATTTTAGATGGGTGTTAGACAAGGGGTATTATTTTTATGGCTGACTATATCCGGGTTTCGGATTGGCCGCAACTGCACGACACGCTTTTAATCGCTTCTTTCGCCGGGTGGAACGATGCCGCCGACGCCGCGACAACCGCTGTACGCTATTTATCGGAACGGCTATCCGCCACACCTTTCGCTACGATTGACCCGGAAGATTTTTACGTTTTTTCCGATACGCGCCCGACCACGCGGTTTAACTCCGAAAACAAACGTGAAATCGAGTGGCCGACCAACCAGTTCGCGTACCTTTCGGAATATAACGGCAAAAACCGCTCGCTTGTAACGCTGGTCGGGGTCGAACCTGACCTGAAATGGCGGACCTTTAGCGATACCTTTTTTGAAATTTGCCGCCGCTGCAACGTGACTGAACTGGTGCTGGTGGGGTCACTGCTGGCCCCGGTGCCGCACACCCGCCAGGTGCCTTTGACCGGGTTTAGCACAAAAGATGAAACTTTGCAGAAACTAAAGAAATATAACGTGGGAACCTCTCGCTACGAAGGGCCGACCGGCATCGTAGGGATACTTACCTCCCGCTGTGCGGAAGAAAAAATTGAAAGTGGCTCGGTCTGGGGAGCGGCCCCAAGCTATCTTTCGGCCAGCCCAAACTGGAAAGTTACCAGCGGCATTTTAGGGGCGCTTAACGAAGGCTGGGAACTGGGCATTGAACTGGAAGGCGTCCAGGGATTGGGCTTGCGTTTCGAGATGCAGGTGACCGAAGCGGTCAATAACCAGGAAGATGTCGCTTCTTTCGTGCGGGATTTGGAAGAAAATTACGACGACGACGACGACGAGGATGATGAAGATGACAACGGGGAATTTTCGCTGCCATCCGAACGGGGCGAAGGCCGCCGCCGCTTTGACGAGGAAAGCGGCGAACTTCCCAGCGCCGAACTGATTATCCAGGAACTGGAAAAGCACCTTAATTTGCGCCGTAATGATGACG
>CADDZM010000206.1 GCA_902812345.1 Chloroflexota bacterium
ACCTCGACCACCGGCATCTCTGTCTTGAAATTACCCGCTCAGATCGCTGGAGGTCGCTCGGTCACTATTTCAGTAGTGGGCAAGCCGCTCGACACTAACAAGGATGCCGTCAAACAGTGGGATGACCAGGTGGAGCGTTTCCACAAGCTGTACCCTAACGTAACCATAAAAAGCAGCGATTACCAATACGCTTCAGACACTTTTGCGGCGCTGGTGGCCGGGAAACAGGTTCCTACATTATTCACTGTATGGTTGACAGACCCCGGCAAAATGGTTGAGCAGGGTATCGCTGCCGATTTAACCTCTTATATTGATGCCAACAACCTGCGGAGTATCTACAACCCCGATATTTTGTCGCTGACTACTAAGAACAACAAGGTATACGGTATTCCCGAATTTGCCTATGGAATGGGCCTTGCCTATAATATTGGTTTATTAAAGGCGGCGGGGATTAACAAACCGCCCGCTACCTGGGATGAGCTGGCGACCGATGCCAAGCTTTTGACCAAGCGCGACCAGGGGTTATCCGGCTTTTCATTTATCTCCGACGGTACTAACGGGACCGGCTGGCAATACACTACCATGGCCTATACTTTTGGAGCCAAACTCCCAGATTTCATCAAGGATAACGGCAATGGCACCTATACCTCCACCTTTGCTAAAGGCGCACCGGTAGAGGCCCTGAAGTTTATCAAGGATTTACGCTGGAAATATGACGTACTCCCTCGTGAGAACATGGATTGGGGCAAGAACGGGCAAACTTTTGCCACCGGGCAAGCCGCGATGGCGGTAATGGCGGGCGACCAGTTCAGCTGGATTCGGGCTACCTATCCCGACGTAGACCTCAAGCAACTTGCTTTTGCGCCGCTACCGACCATGCCGGGGGGGACAAGTGTGTCCCTGATTGGCGGTAATGTAGCGATGATTAGCAACGCTGCCAGCGCCGATGAGAAAGAAGCCGCCGTTTATTTCAAACTCTGGGCTACTTTTGACCCCGCCGAACGCAAGGCTGCTTTAGACCTGGCAAAGTCTCTGCCGTCTAGCGCAATTGGTACTCCCACTCTGCCGCTCTATGTTGGCGCTTACCAGCAAGAGCTTACCAACTTCCAGAAACCTTATATCAACATGCCGATCGGTAATTACGAGGAATTTAACAACGCAGTTACTACCGGTAAAGTCAAGCTGCAACCCGAACCTGCCCCCAACGGGCAAGATTACTACGCTTTGACAGGTACGGCGGTCAGCTCAATCCTTACCGATAAAAATGCCGAGCCCGCCTCCGTCCTTGAGAAAGCGGCTTCGACCTTTCAGGCAAATACGCTAGACCTTCTGAAAAAATAAATAAGGGTGGTCCAGGTTATTGCCAAACGGTAACAGCTACAGGAGGGAGGCGGCGCAGCCCAGGCGCTACCTCCTTCCAACCTGATTGGTCGTTATTAGATTAAAGGAAGTTTGATCTGCATGAGCAAATTTAAAACTTTAACCCTGACGCGGGGCGAGAGTTCGGTAAAGGTACGCCGCAAAAGAATTAAGTGGGCCGAGCAAATTCAGGCTTATCTCTTTCTTTTACCGGCAATTATGGTCTTTGGTTTGTTCGCCTGGTATCCGATGCTCAGTGCGGTAATTATGAGTTTTCAGTACATCAGACTGGGAGGCGAATCCACCTGGGTGGGCCTGGATAATTATGCTCGTATGCTCAAGGACCCAACTTTTAGCCAGAGCTGGCTGAATAGCTTGCAGTTTGCCTTGCTCAGTATAATTATCGGGTTTGCATTACCGATAGTGATTTCGATAGGCGTAAATGAATTACGCCGGTTTAAAGTAGCTTTCCGGCTTGTTTTTTTTCTACCCAACCTTATCCCGGTAGTGATTTACCTGCTCGTCTGGCGGTTAATTTATGCGCCGGAAGGCGGCATTCTGAACTCCTTTTTAGCTCTTTTTGGAATTGAACCACAACTGTGGCTCCAGAATCCAGATACCGTGAAACCGGCGATTATCGTTATTTTAACCTGGGCTAATTTCGGCGGCACCATGCTTATCTATCTGGCGGCGTTGCAGGATTTATCGGCGGAATTATACGAGGCGGCGGAAATAGATGGGGCTACTCCTTTCCAGCGCATCCGCCATATCACGCTGCCCTACCTGACCACTACTATGAAACTTTTGCTGGTATTGCAGTTCCTGTCAGTGGCGCAATTATTTACCGAACCTTTCCTATTAACCTCCGGCGGCCCGGCTAATAATACCTTAACCCCGGTATTGTCTATCTACCGCAAGGCTTTCGCCAACAACGATTTTGGGCTGGCTTCGGCCTGGAGCGTCACGCTAGTTTTCTTTTTAGCGGCCTTTTCAATAATCTACCAGCGTCTGGCGCAGAAGGGAAATAGCCATGAATAGTACTGATCGAGGCGTGATTTCCAGAGTTGAGTCGCGCTCGGTACCCGGGCGTATGCGGTATTATATCCTGGTAGGTTGCCTGACGGTGATGGCGCTGGTCTTTTTTTTCCCGATTTACTATGCTTTTGTGGGTGGGATGTTTAACGCTACCGAGCTATATAAACCAGGGATTCATCTCTGGCCTGACAATCCCCGCTTTGAGAACTATACGGATAGCATCATTAAATATAACCTTTTTCGCCAGTTCCTCAACTCTTTTATAATCGTGGGCGGGGGAGTGTTTTTTCAAATGGTGGTATCTACTCTGGCGGCTTATAGTCTGGCGCGGCTTAACCCGGTGGGCGGGCGGTATATTCAGTTCGGGATGCTAATAACTCTGCTGATACCCTCCATTGCCTATATTATTCCGCTGTACCGGACGCTGGTAAATATACCCTTGCTGAACATTAGCCTGATTAATAATTACGGTGGTTTGTGGCTGCCCTACAGCATGAGCGCCTTTGCCATTCTGGTACTCAAAGATTTTTTTCAGAAAATACCGGGCGAACTATTGGATGCGGCGAGAATCGAAGGGGCTAACAATTTAACCCTCTTCTTGAAGTTTATCCTGCCTCTATCGCAGTCTATTATTGCGGTACTGGCTATTCTGGCATTTGTGAATTTATGGAAGGACTTCTTACTGCCTTATCTGGTTTTGCAACAAGCCGACCTACAACCAATCACGGTAAGATTATGGACTATCGCTCAGTCGGAGCCGTTAAATCTGCAAATGTCGGCATCTTTTGTAGCAATGTTACCGCCAATCTTTATAGCAATCGTTCTCCAAAAGTTTATCTTAAGAGGCATTTCTATTGGCAGCATCAAAGGTTAGTTTGAAGTATAATTCAAGCGGCTGAGCATTCAACAACAGCTGTTGTTGGGCGAAAAACTTGCGGTAGCCGTAATCGCCGTGATGTTTAAGCACCAAGTCGGGCTAAAGAGCCATTACCGGCAGGACGATTTGGTGAAAAAAGCGGAGTTTGCTATGCTGCCTTTTGAACCTTCCTTTGTGTAGAGTTGGAAATTAGGCACTCCAGGCTTAGCACATCGGAAGGTTCTCGTTTTTTCTGCCACTATTTAGCTTTTAAGGTACTGATTTTTCTGGTTCTTTATGTCGTGTTTCTTAACGCATTTGAACTGCGAAAATTCTATTATTTAAATTTTATTGTTATAACTAAAATGAATCTGGATCATTACTATGCCGAGTTTAAAACAGGTCGCAGATAAAGCGAATGTATCAGTTCTTACCGCTTACCAGGCTCTAAATAACTTGAACGGGGTAGATGCTAGTACCCGCAACACAGTTACAGAAGCGGCTGCTTCGCTAAACTATAATTTTAATATAACTCTGCGGGATGTGGCGGCCCATGCCGGAGTGTCTATCACTACGGTCTCATATGTTCTAAATAAAAACCCCCTGGTTAAACCGACCACCCGAGAACTGGTTATGCAGGCTATCCAAGACTTAAATTATCATCCGAATACGAACGCCCGCAACCTCAAATCTAATGAAGCCCGCATGATTGGTTACGCCTGGCATGTGATGGAAGACCCTATCTGGCGTGCCGCTATATTGGACCGCTTCCTGTATGATCTGGCGCAAGCGGCAGAGTCCTATGGCTACCATGTCCTGATTTTTACCCAGCCCATCCAGCCGGGGTTTAACCCATATGAGCTATTAATCAGAACAAACCGGGTAGATGGGTTTGTACTTACAGATACTAGTTTTAACGACCACCGCATTAAATATCTCATGGAAAAGAAAGTGCCATTTGCTGCCTGGGGCTACTCCAATCCTGATTGGAGCTATTCTTATGTAGACGTGGATGGGCGCAAAGGGATGCAACTAGCGGTGGAGCATTTAATTAAGAGAGGACATAAAAACATCGCTTTTTTAGGCTGGCCGGATGGTACGGTAGTAGGTGATGCCCGTAAACAGGGTTATTATGATGCAATGCAGGCGGCCGGAATTGAACCGAAAGCGCAATGGATTGGCTATACCCCCAATATCTTTGAGTACGCTCACCAGGCAGCCCAGCAAATATTAGAAGCTAATCCCAAACCTACGGCTGTTGTATGCGTAAACGATGTGATGGCGTTAGGAGTACGGCACTACCTGGAGAGTATGAATTTAGAAATGGGTGAAGACGTAGCGGTAACAGGTTACGATGATACGCCGGTCGCCCAATTATTGGGCCTGACTTCGGTGCGGCAGCCCGTAAATGAGGTGGCCGCTACAGTGGTTGATTTATTGATGGCTGAAATTCAAGGGGTAACTTTACCTAAAAAACAAGTCGTTTTAGAACCAAGTTTAGTCATTAGAGACAGTAGTCGAGGCCGCCGATAAACGGACAAAATTAGGACTTCACTTTTGTGCTATCTTGTCATTCTTTGCCAGGCTCAAAGTGATAAGCGAAAGTCCTGAATAGAAAGAGTTCCTTTTGATTATGAAAGTAAAAACCCAGAAACTGGAAAACCTCACCTGTCATAAGTTAGAGAAGTTTAACCGAGTAGCCTTTGAATTTGGTGAGGCCCGGCTGGTTGTAACCGCCTTAAACAGTAAAATCTTGCGGCTGCATTACTCGTTTACAGGCGAATTTATGCCACGCCGTTCCTGGGCGGTGGCAAGGGAAGACGGTGAGTTTGAAGGCGCGCCCCTGCTTATCACCGAAAGACTGGAGGGGCTAGAACTGGCGACTGACCAACTCTCCTTGCTGGTACGCCGGGCGGATGGCGGAGTTAAGCTGCGAACGGTTGCGGGCCGGTTGCTTATGCAAGACGCGCCCGAACAAGGGCCAATTTGTAAAGCGGATGGCTCTTTGCTAAGTCTTAAGACGCTGCCGCCGGACGAGTATTATTACGGGTTTGGAGAGCGCAGCGGTTTGCTTGAGAAGCGAGGCCGGCGCTATACCTGCTGGAATTGCGACCCCGGTGATACCAACTTCGATCATGGCCCCGGCGCGGATCAACTGCACCTGTCCATCCCGTTTTTTATGGCTTTACGTCCCCAAAAGGGCGGTTATGGCCTTTTTTTCAACAATACTTTTAAGACTGTTTTTGATGCAGGTCATACCCAGCCCGATTTTTTGAGCATGGAGGCATATGGCGGTGAACTGGATTATTACCTGTTTTACGGGCCAGACCCGGCCAATATTGTCGAGTGTTATACAGAACTGACCGGGCGTACGCCTTTACCGCCCCGCTGGGCTTTAGGCTACCACCAGAGCCGCTGGGGCTATTACCCTGAAACTAAAGTGCGTGAGATTGTGACAACCTTTCGCAACCGGAAGATTCCGCTAGACGCTATCCATCTTGATATTGATTATATGGATGACTACCGGGTTTTTACCTGGAATAAAGCTCATTTTTCCGATCCCGGAAAATTAATCGAGGAACTAAAGGCGCTGGGCGTTAAAGTTGTAACCATTATTGACCCCGGTGTTAAATATGACCCGGATAACCATTATCCGGTATATGAGGAAGGGGTTGAAAACGATTACTTTATTCGCGGAGTAGACGGCGACCTTTTTCACGGCTATGTCTGGCCGGGGGATACCGTTTTCCCCGATTTTGCTAAACAAGACGTGCGGAAGTGGTGGGGTGATCTGCACCGGTCGTTGTCGGAACTCGGAGTGCTAGGTATCTGGAATGATATGAACGAACCGGCGCTGGTCTCTGCGCCTTTTGGCACACCAGGTAAATTAGTAGATATTCCCGGCAATGCCCCCCAGGGCGACCCGGCAGAACGAACTTCTCACGCTGAAGTGCATAATGTCTATGGTTTGCTGGAGAATATCAGTTCCTACGAGGGGATGCGGAGATTACAACCGGAAAGGCGGCCTTTTAACTTGACCAGGGCCGGTTTTGCGGCCATCCAGAAATGGGCGGCAGTCTGGACAGGGGATAATCTGGCTATTTGGGAGCACCTGGAAATGGCGATGGCCCAGTTGTGCAATATGGGGCTGTCCGGGGTTAGCTTTGCCGGAACCGATATTGGCGGCTTCCACTGGCACAGCAACGGCGAACTATGGGCGCGCTGGATTGAGCTAGGTGTCTTTTTTCCTTTTTCGCGGGGTCACTCCATAAATAGCGTCCGCCAAAAAGAACCCTGGGTGTGGGGAGAGCGCATCGAAAAGATAGCACGTCAATATATTGAGTTGCGTTATCAGTTGTTACCTTATCTGTACACTTTATTTGAGGAAAGTTCTCGCAAGGGTAGTCCTATTCTCCGCCCGTTACTTTACGAATTTTATACCGATCCCCAGACCCTGGAACTTTCCGATCAAGTGATGCTAGGAAGCGGTCTATTGTTAGCCCCGGTTTACCGCCCCGGGGTACAGTACCGCCACGTCTATTTGCCAGGGGGCCACTGGTACGATTTCTGGAGTGGGAAGCTTATCCGGGAAGAACATATTTTGGCCTACGCACCGCTGGAGGTTTTGC
This sequence comes from Chloroflexota bacterium, assembly GCA_902812345.1. Classification (GTDB taxonomy): domain Bacteria; phylum Chloroflexota; class Chloroflexia; order Chloroheliales; family Chloroheliaceae; genus 54-19. The sequence goes on from CADDZM010000206.1 coordinate 6,880, forward strand.
CGTTATATGTACGCGCCGGAACGGTGCTACCCGTTGGCCCGGTTATGCAATACAGTGAGGAGCGACCGCTGGATCGGCTGACGCTGGAAATTTATCTGGATCAGCAAGGCGCGGCCTCCGGGCGGCTTTACGAGGACGATGGGGAAAGTTTTGCATATACTCAGGGTGAGAGTTGCACTACCACTTACACCGTAGCAACCGATGAAGCTTCCCGGATACATCTTTGGGCCAATCGAGAAGGCCATTTTCAAACGCCGGCCCGCCCAATTGAAATTCGCTTGCATAGCTCTACAGGGATAAGAACCTACCAACTGCCAGAGGATATGGGTAATTGGGATTTAGTCTTAGACCCAATACCTTTTAATTAACGGCTAAAACCCGGACAAACCAACCGTCTCGCCGGTAATACCCTTGATGTTCGGCTCTTTTTAACTTGAAATTACTGGCTAGAGGCTCAAGCCGTTCTTTGATAGGCCTGAGGTAAGCCATTCAACTCAGCTTTGGATTTAGAAAGATCAGTTGCGGCCCTGATAATCAGGGGAGAAGTGACCGGTAATGATAGTTTGCTTCCTTTCAAGATACTTAAAGGGCGGTTTTAAGTCATTTCCGCCTATCGCTATATTGCCAGCTTGCCAACGTAAATAGCACCCCACCAACCAACCACCAGGGATCCCAGAGTAACAAATGCCAACGTAGCGCAATAACGCCTAAGCCTTCGGGAACAGTCATAACTCCTGACTGCATCAGCCCGTGCTCCACAAAATTTGCCAGGGCATATAAGGTTATTAACAGACCGGTCGCCCAACCACCGGTCAGTAAAATCCAACGGGGTAACCGGTGGCCCCAGGCTTGAACCAGCGCCAGGGCCAGTATTCCAATAAAGATTTTAGCAAGCCCACTAATCCATAAAATTGCCAAAAACACCGGGTCGCCAGCAAGGGCCAGGCTTTCCAAATCCTTCCCAATCGTACCACTCAAGCCTGTCCCGCCTGCTGCCCAATAAATACTTAAAGCTGCAAATATAAATGACCAGGCACTGGCCCCGTAACCGGCCCATTGCCCTGAAAGCCAGGGGGAAATAAAAGTTTTCTCTACTGAATTTTGAGATGTTTCTAGCATAGCAATTCCTTACAATTCAATTGATTCATAATTATTCTGGTTTTTGGTGTCAGCGGCTAAGCCCGGTGGTTTAGCCCAACCGACCAACCTTGACCGCTCTATATTTTAGCCTGGCTTTATGACGCTTAGATGACACTCTGTTTCTAATTTTCTGCGTCTGGTTAATCCAAAAGATGCAACTTGAGGCAAACGGCTACGGCGGCGGTACGTGAGTCTACTCTCAATTTGCTGTAGATATTACTCAAATAAGCTTTAACCGTTCGTTCGCTAATGCCAAGCTTACGAGCAATCTCTTTGCTGCGGTCGCCCCGCACCAGCCCGGCCAGTACGCTCCGCTCTCGTTCGGTTAACTCCACCGAAATGGCCGGTCGGGGGGTTGTCTCACCGGCCAGCCCAGAATCAGAACTATTAGCCAGGCCAGCGGGGTGGTAAGCAAGCACTCTTTGCATTATCTGGGGTTGAATTAGCATCTCCCCGTTCGCTGCCGCCTGGAGGGTGCGGAAAAGATTGGGCGGTGTAACGTCTTTAAGCAGGAAGCTGTGTGCTCCGGCGCGTAACCCCCGAATCATAAGCTCGTCATCGTTGTAAGTGGTCAGGATAACAATTGCTACCTGGGGCGCTTCGGCCTGTAACCGTTCAATCGCTTCCAGGCCATCCATACCGGGCATGCGTAAATCCATCAGCACCACATCCGGTTCAAGTTCTTTCGCCAGCCGCACTGCGCTACTCCCCTCCTCGGCCTCACCTACCAGACAAAAACGGGGGTTAGTTTCCAGAAGTAACCGTAACCCCTCGCGCACGATTAGATGGTCGTCTGCTACCAGCACTCGAATTAACTTTTCCGGCGGTGCTTCACTCATTGGGTTGTTGCCTGCTCTTGATTAGATAGTCTGCTCGCCAGAGGCGATAGGGAGTTGCAAGCGTAAAAGCGTACCGATTCTTTTAGGCCGGCTTACTTCCAGATTACCTCCCAGTAACTGAACACGCTCCTGCAACCCCACCAGACCGTAATGGCCGGTCGCGGCCAGTTGTTTAAGGTCATCCGATTTAAGCCCTACCCCATTATCCTCAATCTTAAGTTCTAAAGTCCAGTTTCTGTTGCCGGATTTAAGTGGGTTAAGGGTGAGGGAAATGCTAACCCAACTGGCCTGGGCGTAGCGGGCAATGTTAGTTAAACCCTCATTCAACCCTCGCAAAACACACTCGCGTACCAGCGCCGGGAGCAGACCAAGCTGATTAAGGGTAACAGGCTGTACATCTAAATAGCACTCAATGTCGGTTGTAGCGGTAAACTGTGCTACTACCTGCCGCATTAGCTGGAAGAAATCACTCTCCCCTGCTGCATTTTTTCGCAGGTCGTCAATCGCCTGCCGGGCCTCGGCAAGCGTACTACGCGCCCGGCTGACCGAAATTTGCACAATTTCCCGCGCCCGCTCGCTTTGAGAGTTAGTGAGGTGAGCGTTAATGGTTTCGAGTTGCAGTACCAGTCCAACCAATCCCTGGGCCAGCGTATCGTGTAAATCGCGGGCCATTCGTTGCCGTTCGGTTGCCAGTGTCAGCGCTTCAATCTGCGAGTGGGCCGCTTCCAGTTCGTGCAGTAGCTGCTGGTCACGGTGGTAGGCCCGCACCCGTTGCATATAAATCAAGGCAAAACCGACGGTAAGCAGCACCAAACCGCCAAACCTGACCAGTGCCGCCAAAAGTGGGCCAAATTGCCAACCAATCAGCCCTATAATGTTCACCAGGTAGACTGTCAGATAAGCCGATATGACCAGAATTAGCCGGGGTAATGCGGCAAAATGAATCACTGCCTCTACCAGCAGAGGTAAATAGAGGATTTCAAGCGGACTTTCAGCGGCAGCAAAAAGGTTTATCACAAAGACCAGCCCCGCCTGACCCCCAAAATAAAGTAACTCACTTTGCCACCCTGAAGCTTTAAGCGGAAAGCGGTAACAATGCAGCCAGACGTGCACCAGCATCAGCCCCGTAAACAAATACATTACGTGCGGACCGCAAAGCACAGTCAGGCGGAAAACCACCGGGAAAATTACCAGACTGCTCAACCAGATAAACAAAAAACAGGGCAGGCGGTAAGACTGCCAGGCTTTCCACTCCGCTTTTCCCTCGAAAATTGCCACATTTAGTTTTAGCGACCTGCCCAGGCTGGCTTTAACCGTATTTTTATTTAGCCTTAATTTCATTGAGATACATCTTCACCTTTTGCCACTTTCTGCCTACCAAAAGCAAGAGCCAGACGTGAGCCAGGCAATTCATCTTCTACTCAAAAGGCGTGTTTTTTAAAGTAATAGCCGGCGGCCCAACGTCTAATACTTCAGCCTTCGCTAAACTTTATTATAAATCCTTCCTGCGCCTGAGCCTATTGTCCGTTAGTCCAATGTCCGAACGGTCCCCTCTTTAAGACCCACTCGGACAATAGCCAGGTTCAGTTACTAAGTGTAGTATATACAATTAGCGGCTGATAAGAATAAGTTAAAATGCTTAATAAAGCTTAAAGGTGATGGAAAGTGAAACGGGTTAGGAAAAAACTAATTCCAGGAAACCTACTGGTGTTAACTGCCTTAATCTTACTTTTGGCACACTCAGCTCGTTCAATTTATGCTCAAAGTGCTAGTGGGCTTAATCACGCTGACCTGGAAACTTTTTTTGACGGCCTTTTAGCAGCCCAACTGGATACCGAGCATATTCCCGGCGCAAGTGTGGCCGTAACCCTGGGTGATAAGCTAATTTTTGCCAAAGGCTATGGCTACGCCGACGTTGAGCAACGTAAGCCGGTAGTAGCCGACCAGACTTTGTTCAATGTCGCCTCCCTCTCCAAACTGTTTGTCTGGACGGCGGTAATGCAACTGGCCGAACAGGGTAAGTTAGATCTGAAAGCCGATGTGAACCTTTACCTTAAAGAATTCAAAATTCCCGCCACCTACCCACAGCCGGTCACGCTTTTAGACCTGCTGAACCATACCGCCGGTTTTGAGGAGAATAACCTGGAAGAATGGGTTCGCACCGAGGAGGAACGCCAGCCGCTGGGTAAATACCTGGTGACCCACATGCCGAAGCGGGTGCGCCCTCCCGGTCAACTAACGGCCTATTCCAATTACGGCGCTTCCCTCGCCGGTTATATCGTTGGTGAGGTAAGCGGCTTGCCTTTCGAAGAGTATGTTGAGAAGTATATTTTCAAACCGCTTCACATGGGGCAGAGCAGTTTCCGCCAGCCTTTGCCTCTCGCGCTGGCAGATAAAACGGCGCTCGGCTACCATTACTCTGGCGGACTTTACCACTCTGAGGCAACCGGCTGGTCACAGTCCGTTCCGGCCGCCGCCCTCCGCACCACTGCTACCGACCTGGCGAATTTTATGGTCGCCCATTTGCAAAACGGCAAGTTCGGCGAGGGTCGCATCTTACAGGAAAGTTCGGCCCAGCAGATGCACCAGCCGAGTTTTAGCAATGACCTGCGGGTAAACGGCTTTGCTCACGGCTTTATGGTTGTGACCCTTAACAATCAGAAGTTACTGGCGCACCTGGGTGACATCCCGAATTTTCATAGCGGACTAATCCTGTTACCCGAAGCGCAAGTTGGGCTGGTAATCGCTTATAACGGCCAGAATAGTGTCCTCGCGGTCATGAACACTATCCGGGCTTTTTGCGACCATTTCTTTCCTGCGTCAGGGCAACCAGTTACCCCTGCGTCCGGCCAGACAGATAA
>CADDZM010000207.1 GCA_902812345.1 Chloroflexota bacterium
TGCTGGCCGCAGGGCTTTTGCTAGCCGCAGGGCTTTTGCTGGCCGCAGGGCTTTTGCTGGCCGCAGGTGCGACCTTGTGTAGGAATTCGGGGGCATTTATCATTCCGCGCTTTTGTCACGCCTTTCAAGAGCGAGCGCAGTCGAGGAATCCGGGTGCCCCGGATTCCTTGGTCGGTCGTTCGCCTGCAAAAAGTGCTTGTTCTTCCAGCCTCCTCGGAATGACAAGGGGTTCGGGAGGCGTTGTATCAGGCGTCGGCTTCCTCATAACTGCCCAGGGAGTCGGGTAGCACCAGGTTCCAACCAAGTTTCCGGCCCAACCACGCCCCGGTCAGGCCAAACAGTTTTTCTTTTTTAGGGACAAAGGCCCGGCGGGTAAAGACATCGTAGTTATTCCGCTCGATTTTATCCAGGATACGGCTGTACAACCGGGCCGCTACGCTGATAGACAGGCGGCAGTTTTCGGGAAGGTATTCGATGCCGGGCAAGGCCTGGCAATAATAGCGGCGGGCGCGGTTGATCTGAAAGCGCATGAGGCGGACGAACTGCGGGCTAACCTCACCGCGTAAAAGTTCAGCCTCGGTATAGCCAAAGCGGACCATTTCATCCTGGGGCAAATAGATGCGCCCGGCCCGGGCATCCTCGCCAACATCCCGCAGGATATTGGTCAGTTGCATGGCGATACCCAGGTTCACGGCGTATTCCAGGGCTGCGTGGTCGCTATAACCCATTATCTGCGAAGCCATCAGGCCCACCGTGCTGGCGACCCGGTAGCAGTAAAGGTGCAGCTCTTCAAAATTGGCGTAGCGGGTCTTTTCCAGGTCCATCCTTACCCCTTTGATAAGGTCCAGGGACGGTTGGGCTTCCATAGAATAAGCCTGGACAGCGTGCAGCCAGGCCACCATCGAGGGCTTGGACGGTTGGACGCGGCCTTTGAATGATTCAAGCAGTTCGGCTTCCCAGTCCCTCAGGCGGGCGCAAATTTCAGCATTGGTCAGGTTTTCGGCTTTATCAACCATATCGTCGGTCAGGCGGCAGAAGTTGTAGACCGCCCACATGGCCCGGCGTTTTTCGTAAGGCAGGAAGCGAGCGCCAAAGTAAAAGGTTTTGGAACCCTGCCGGGTTACCAGGCGGCAATGCTCGTAAGCATGCTCGATAGCGACCGCTTCCAGTTCTTCCAGGCGGCAAAATTCCGGCTTTAGGGAGCTTGCCGGTGTTTCAATATAAGTTGAGGTTTTCCGAGACATAAAAAAGGTCTTTCTGTGGGAATTGCAAAGCCAAACTTCTGCTAGCCGATAAGGCGTATAAACTGGCTAAAACTGCCCTGTGTAAATAATATAAAAATAGCGGTGTAAAAACAACCCATTCCGGCCCCTAAAAACCCTATTTAAGGGAAACAATCGGGGAAGATTTGGTTAAGCTGTTCCCTAAAGAGAATTTGCAGGTTATAATAATACAAGCGGCGAGAAATGTTCCAACCCGCCGCTTACTCCGTATCATATATTGTCCAGACAAAACAGTCTCAAATTTAAGGATTATTTTAGATTTGAGCGGTTTTGAAAAGGGCAAAAGTACCTTACCTGCTGCTGTTTAGGAACGGCAGCCAGCTCGCACGGCAACCCTTACTTTACGACAACGTTAACCAGTTTCTATTTTAAGCGTCTATTTTAAAGGAAACTTATAGACACGAAACGAGGATATTTTCTCATGAGAAAATTAAGTGTTTTCGGAGTTCTTTTGTTGGTTTTAGCGACTATGAGTATCGCTTCAGCCCAGAGTGCCCGGACCACCACCCTTCAGATGAAGGCGGTAGAAGGCTCCAAAGTAACCGGCACAGCGGTTCTGACCGAATCCGGCAATGGCGTTATGGTCAGCGTTAAATTGAGTGGCTTTGACCCTAACACCAAGCACGACGGTCATATCCACACAGGTACCTGTGAGGCGCAGGGCGGTGTAGTTGTACCGTTAAACGCTATCACGGCGGACGCCAGCGGCGCTGGTAGCGCTGATACCACTGAAACGACGATGACTTTTGCCCAGGTCGCGGATGGCAAACACTACGTGCAGTATCATGCCTCCTCGAACCCGCCGGGCAAGCAGGTTAGCTGCGCCAATATCCCGGCGGCAACAGCCGGTCAGGGCGGTGGCGGCACTACTACCGCTCCTGCGGCCCCGGCAGCCGGTATCGGCGGCCTGAGCCAGGACGGCGGGTCCCCGCTAGCTTTACTAGCCGGGCTGCTGGTCGTTATGATTGGCGCTGGGACGGGCTATCGCCTGGTTCGCAAAAGCGCCAAATAATCTTTAGCTCTCAAAGGTAAAAACGGGGACGGTCTTTCAACCACGCGAGACCGTCCCTTTTTATTATTTTCACATCTGGGAATTATATTTTCTATTCGATTACTGGATAGATTTTTTATTTGATTAATTTATTATTTCTGTAACATTATTTTTAATTCAAGATTGTTAAGGCCAGGAACTTAACAATTCCTATTTAATTCAGACAAGATACCGTAACAACCCCTTAACAAAAATGCCATCATCCAGGGTTATCCTTAAACCAGGTGATTTTTTTAATGCCAGGGAGAACTGACGGGATGAGTAATAAATATGGTTCTCATGAACTGACCAAACAAGGCTTAGAGTGGCTGAAATCTCAGCGCCAGAATTTAATCGAACTTTATCAAGCGGCGTTGACTTCAATTCCCTTTTACCGGCGAATTGAAGTTAGCTCGCGTAACGAGTTCGCAACCAGAAGCATAGACCGGATTATCAAACGGTTGGAAGGTTCGGGGTTTAATGCCGACGACCTGAAAGACTCGCTATTTGTATTGCTGGAACAAAATCCGGGGCTGCAACCAATGCTGGACGCATCAGACAAACTGGAAGAAATAATTACAAACCAGGCCAGGCAGCAGCTAAACGAAACCGCACAGGTTGCCGATATTCTTATAAAAAAGGTTAAGTATTTAAATCAACTTAGCAAGGCTACGATGGCCTCAGCCCTTATTCAATACGAGGCGAATAAGAAGTATTAGTTTTTCAAGATTGATATTCTATTTACCCGGGTTTGTTTTGAAATAATATCCACTTATAACTAGCCAGGGGAAACAAAAATCCAGCCGCGAGGACTGGACTTTTGTTTGGAGAGAAAAAGTTTAAGCCTCTTCCACGAGCGATTTGTAAAGGTCCAGGGTTTGCTGGGCAATCGCAGACCAGCTAAAGGTTTCCTCGACGCGCCGCCGCCCGTTGCGGCCAAAAGTTTCCCGCAGGGCCGGGTCGAGCGCGACTTTGTTGATAGCCTGGGCCAGTTCGCGGGCGAATTTGGCCGGTTCTTCGGGGTCGAAAGTACCGGCCTTTAGCTGCAGGTCTACCAGCAGTCCGGTTTCACCCGGCACCACTACCTCTTTGATGCCGCCTACCGCCGAAGCCACGACCGCCGTTTCACAGGCCATCGCTTCCAGGTTGATAATACCGAAAGGCTCGTAGACCGAGGGACAGCAGAAGACCGCTGCGTGCGAGTAAAACTGGATAACATTGGGCCGAGAGAGCATTTCCTGGATCCAGATAACATCTTTGCGGTTGGCGCTGACTTCCTGGATGCGCCGGGTCATTTCCTGGCCGATTTCAGGCGTATCGGGCGCACCGGCGCACAGCACTACCTGCAACGACGGGTCAATGTCAGGGATAGCGTTGACCAGGTGGATAATACCCTTCTGGCGAGTAATACGGCCCACGAAAAGCACATAAGGCCGGTCAGGGTCCACCCCGTATTTTCGTAAAGCCTCGATTTCGGCGGTCTTGCGGTACTGGTCCAGGTCAATCCCGTTATAGATAACATGAATTTTAGTAGGCGGTATATCAAAGAAGCGCAGGACGTCTTCTTTGGTCTCCTTTGAAACAGCGATAATGGCGTCAGCCTGTTCGATGGCGGTGCGCTCCATCCACGCGCTGAGGTGGTAGGCGTTTCCCAACTGCTCGACCTTCCAGGGACGCAGCGGTTCGAGCGAGTGGATAGTCATAACGGAAGGCACGCCCCACAGCCTGGACATCAAAATACCAGCCATATCGGCGTACCAGGTGTGGCAGTGGACCACGTCGCCGTCGAAATTATCTTTAGCCATCGCCAGGTTACGCACGAACGCGTCCACCGCACCCACAAAGCGCTGGTCGGTATTCTGCTTAACCTCGTCCCATATTTCGTAACCTTTGACGGTTAAGTTTCCTTCGTGAAAATCCTGGTTACCAAAGCAACGCACTTCAACCTGCACCAGTTTGGCAAGCTCGCGGGTAAGATATTCGACGTGGACACCCGCCCCACCATATACGTTCGGCGGATATTCTTTTGTGATAATCCCAACTTTGTTCAACTTAGCCATAAATTCGTTTCGTTACCACCTTTCCTCTCAACATTGGGTTGATGCGTAAACAGCCGGAATTACTCTTTGGCGTGTTCGAGGCGAAGGACCAGTTCGCGCAGGTCGGGTTGGTTGGTCTCGACCGTTGCACCGGTAGCTAATTCAAGGCCGGGGAAATCGGCGGGGCGCAGGTCGGTGCCGATTTTAACGTTGCGCCCAACCTTGATGCCCGCCGGTAAATGGGACTGTTTGCCGATAATACTAAGGCCGGTATTAAGGCGGCCCGGTTCGAGCTTGTTTGGCGTATCAAAATCGTCCCCAACTCCAAGCTGGCTATCCGGGCCGACGACTACTTCCTTGTCAATAACCATGTGGTCAACGACGCTATTTTTACCAATGACAGTATCGAACATAATAATTGAGTCGCGCACGACCGCGCCTTCCTCGACTACCACGCCCGGCGAGAGGACACTGTGATGAACCTGGCCGTAAATCTGGCAGCCGTGCGAAATCATGCTGCGCTCGACTTTAGCCTGGGAACCTATAATGGCCGAGGGGCGTTCCTCGCTCTTCGTGTAAATAACCCAATCACGCTCGTAGAGGTCAACCGCCGGAGGGTCGGTCAAAAGCTCCATGTTCGCTTCCCAGTAAGACTGGACCGTGCCGACATCGCGCCAGTAATCCAGGAAAGAATAGGCGTAAGTCCGGTCGCCGTCCGCAAGCATTTTAGGGATGATGTTATGGCCGAAGTCATGCTGGGTGTGCGGGTCTTTAGCGTCCTGAAGCAGGCGGTCCACCAGGACATCTTTTTTGAAGACATAGATACCCATCGAGACCTGGTTACTCTTGGGCTGCTTGGGTTTTTCCTGGAAATCTATAATCCGGCCTTCCTCGTTTGAAGTAACGATGCCGAAACGGGATGCCTCCTCAATTGGAATATGCATCACGCCTACCGTTACATCAGCCTTGTTTTCGAGGTGCATATTTATCATCGGGCGGTAATCCATCTTATAGATGTGGTCGCCGCCGAGGATAAGAACGGTATTGCCTTTCCAGTTGGCCAGTTCGCTCAGGTTCTGGTAGACAGCATCGGCGGTGCCGCGATACCAGTCGGCGTTTTTGTGGCCCAGGTAAGGTGAAACTATGCGCACGCCGCCGTGCAAGCGGTCTAAATCCCAGGGGCGGCCAATTCCAATATGGTCGTGCAGGGAACTTGGGCGGTACTGGGTCAGGACCAGAATATCATTCAAGCCTGAATTAACACAGTTACTCAGGGCAAAATCAATAATGCGGTACTTTCCGGCGAAAGGCACCGCCGGTTTAGCCCGTTTTTCCGAAAAGATACTCAACCTTTCACCCTGACCGCCGGCCAGGATTATGGTCAGGGTACTGCTATTTGGCCTGCTCATGCACAAACCTCCTTGTGTGAATTCTTACCTGGATAGTACATAACGGGCAAACCGTACTTTTTAGCGAATGCCATCAAAGTGGTTTGAGTATGAAGTGATGGATAAGCTTTATGCTTATTATTTCCAGCTTAAAATTCTGCCTGACGAGTGCGAAGCTACTAAACGAAACCCGGTTGGGTGTGTTTTCCACTGTTTCCTATGCCGCTAACAGTGTATCAAAAAGAAGATTTTTTTGATAGCTACAAAAGAAAGTGGCTTTAATGTTTAATATTTAGTAATCAAATTTACTAAATATTAAACGCGGCTACTCTTCTAAAAGGCCGCGTTCGCGCAGGGTCTGGGTAATTTGCGCGAGACTAAGACCATGCTGGCGGGCCAGTTCCGCCGCGTTTGCCAGGGCGCGGGGCAAGCCGGGAATAACTTTATAACTGGGCTGAAAGGCCGAGCTGCCTGGGTGTGGCAAGGTGGCGACAGCAACCAGGCTGACGATACCCTGGCCCGGAGCCATGGCCGGGTCGTCCAGCAGTTCGTGGAGGTGGGTCACAAAAATAGCCCTGGCTTCCAGGAGCTTAAGCCCGGCCAGCAAATCTTTACCCAGCGAACGGGCTGAATTGTGGTCGGTGCCGGTGAGAGGTTCGTTGAGCAAAATCAGGCTGTAACGGCTGGCCTTCCGAAAAATCTGGCTCAGACTGTTCAACTCCTGGGCCAGGCGGCCGCCGTTCGCCTCGGCGCGTTCTTCCCTGGCGAAATGAGTATAGATAGCGTCTACCGGGCTGAGCCGGGCCGAGGTCGCAGGGACGGGAAGCCCGGCCTGGAAAAGCACCTGAGCCTGCCCGACCGCCCGCGTATAGGTGGTCTTGCCGCCGCTATTCGGCCCGGTGATAATAAGAATGTGGCCTGTAGGTGAGAAATTCACCTCGTTCGCTACCACTTCACCCTGCCGGTTATTAACTTTGAGGCGTAAAGCCAGGTCAAGGCTGTAGCAGCCCTGAAGGTGGCCGCTATTTTCCCCGGGTGGCGCAATCTCAGGGCGGCAAAAATCAAGCCGGGCCAGGCGCATTTCGCGGACCAACCGGACCGCGCCCAGGTAGAAAGCCGCTTCCGGTTCGAGTGCTGACAACCAGGCGCTGCTCACTTTGGTGTAACGCGATAGAGCGGCGGCAACCGGTGAGGCAACCTTTTCCAGGATGCGTTCAAGTTCCTTGAAAAGTTCGTGTTCAGGGGTGCGGGGACGGTTTTCATTGGCCGGGAAAAGGCTGGTGCTGCCGCGCAGAACTTCGGCGGCGGCCCGGTCCCCCAGCAGCCGCTGCATCAACCCGCTTTTACCGCTAAACCGCTCCGGGTTAACCGAAAGCAGGGTAGCCGATTCGGGGCGAAGCTGAGCATCGAGGTTTATACCCAATGTTACGCTGCTGGCCTGGTTAAGGCGGTCGCGCAGGCGCGGTAGTTCGACTGTAAGATTGCGGTAAACCGGTTCTTCCCGCGCCAGTTGGAGGCCCGCCCGCAAATTGAGCAAAGCCGCCGATTTCGCCCCACTATTTTGGTTATAGTTTTCCAGGGCCGACCAGAGTAACTCGACGCAGTTTAAATAAATTTCCAGTTCAGCCAGCCTGGCTCCTATCTGGGGCAGCGGTAAACTTTCGCCCCAGCTTTTGTTACGGCCAAGGCTGGCGAGTTCGATTAACTGGGGCAAAACCCGGCTGAACTGCTCGACCAATTCGGGCAAGCGCAGCAGTTCGTGAAGCACCTCCTGGCGGTAGGCGATAATGACCGGGTTGGAGTTGAGTTCGCCCAGGATATGGCTGACGGTGCGGTTGTGCCGCCCGTCAATATCAAGGGCACGGACTATCGAGGCAAGGCCCAGGTCGGCTTCGTCCGGCGCAGTGAGGGTGTTGCCGTCGTTTTGACCAACCCCAGGCGGTCTCAAAAGGCTGACCCTGCCATGCTCCGGTAAAGGGGCCGCGCCCTGGTGGTTATTATTGTTTTGATTGGATTCTTGCTTTAAGTTCTGGCCGGTAACTTGCGCCATTGCTGCTCCCCTCGTGCTGTTGCGACTTCAAATTATGGGTAGTAGAGCCTGGCTTGTCAATCAGGCTGGAGAAGTAACCAGCAAAAAGAGGAAATTGCCCTGATTACGGGTCTAATGGTATAGCTTATGCAATGTTTAACTCAGAGCTAATAATTCCCGCAAAATATTGCCGGGTATTAAATTAAATGGAAAGGAAGCAAAAAATGCCGAAATCTGAAGGAAACGCCAACGGCAAGCATTTTAGTGAGGCTGAAAAAGAAACGGACGAACTGCGGAACCATAATCAGTCAACCAGCCGCAAGCATTTCGCGCAGGAATCTGACCAAAAAGCGGGTGGACACAGCGACCGTACGGCCAGCGCCCGGCATGATGAACCCGGCCAGATACACGAATTCCGGGACGATAAAAATGATGACGACCTCGACCGCCACAATAAGGCCCAGGACGAGGGCGGCATGCAAGGCGCTCACCGCAAGGCGGGCGGCCATCAACCGGGCCGCAACCAGAAAAATTAGCTTCTAAGGCCGCTAAGGTTAGTTTAACTGGCCCGCTTTGTGTGACTCGCTATCAGAGGATTCGCACGAAGGGGCCAGTTTTGTTATACAATTAGTAATTATACCCCTGTGGGAGGGTAACTATTCAGGTGTGGGAGGGAATTGCATTCCTGATGCCAGGCAGAACCAGTCGGGGTAATATTCCCCCACAACTTAAAACCTCCACAATTTAAAGCCGGGTGGCTGGATATTTACTAAAATTAAACTTTTGAGATAAAGGGGAAATTAAAAGGCGGGCCTTTACCGGTCCGCCTTTATTATGAAATTTTAGGAATTACTCCGGCCTTTACCGGTGGAGAGGCGGTAAGCCTTCTCCATCAACTCTAACGACCTTTCGGTATCATTCCAGTCCTTGAGGCGCCGCCCGTAACTGTAATACACATCCGCCAGTAGCCGCGCCTCTATCACATCATCCCCACCTGTCAGTTTCTCCAGCGTTTCAAGAGCCTGCTGGTAGTAGCCTTCCGCCGCCTCCCGCTCACCCTGGTCTGCCTTTAACTCCGCCGCCACCTCGTAATACTGCCCCAGTAACACCATCTCTTCTTTGCTACCTCCCGCCAGGTCAGCCATTCCACTTTGCTGCAACCTTGAGACTTGCTCCAGGTAGTTCGAGGCTCCTCCCAGGTCGCCCTGCCGGTGGTGAATGGTTGCCAGCAACACCAGGGCGCTTAACTCCTGGCCGTGGTCTGGCTGCCCTGGCCCTTTGCTGGCGGGGTCACTCTCACTGGTGAGTTTAAGGGCTAACTCCGCCACCTGTCTGGCCGCTTCGTACTCTTTAGCCTGCAATTGCAACTGGGCCAGGCTCAGACAGACTTTTTGCAATATTTCGTGTTCGGCGGCCCCATCGTAGACCTGCATACTCCGACCATAATAGAGCGAGGAACGCTGGAAATCGCCCTGCTCGCTCAGGGCGCTGGCCCGCCGGTAGAAGTAGTCTGCCTGCTTATTGGAGGTATTCTCGGCGGCCTGGTCGAGCGCTCTATGGAAATAAGTCTGGGCCTGGGCGGAGTCGTTGAGCAAGCGGTAGCAACTGGCCGTTCCAGCCAGCAGTTTCCAGCGCAAACTTGGATTGCTGTCGGGCCTGAGAGCTTCGAGACCGCTCGTGAAGTGGTTGAGAGCGGCCATGGTCTGGCGAGTAGCGGCGTTAATAGCGCCCATCTCGTACTCGATGAGCGCGGGCAGTTCCGGCTCGACATTGGCATAGTTAAAGCCGGGTTCGTCCTGGCTCTGGGCTAGCACCTGCTGGGCTTGCTGCAGCGAGGTTAAAGCTTGGGGGTTATTGCCAAGCCGGTGGTAGTAGCGGCCCATAAGATAGTGGTAGCGGCCCCGGTCGCTGTGGCCAAGGCGAGAGAGACCGGAATTAACCATTTCGAGGGTCCGAGCAACCTGTTCGTCGGCGGCGTGTTCGAGGTAGACCTGGGCGGAGAGCAAAGCCTGGCGCAATTCAAGAGCGCGAGATTGTTCTTCGTCGAGGGCATCATCAAGGTTCTGGCCTGAAGTGGGGCGCAGGAAATACTCGATCGATTTACCCAGCAGACCGGCAAGTTGTTCCAGGGTAGTGAGGGTAGGGCGGGTCTTGCCGAGTTCGAGGGAGGATAAATAAGCCGAGGTAAAGAGGCCGGCGCTCAGGCCGCGCTGAGAAATCTTTTTCTCGATACGGGCGCGGCGCAGCCGTTCCCCCAGCACTTCCAGGTTCATACTTTTTAGCTGTTGGTAGCGGGAAACGGTATCTTTAGGTGGGGTCTGCGCTGGATAGCCCTCAAAATTACTTTGTTTTACAGACATAGTTATTATAAAGTCAGGGGCAGGTTGAAGCAGAACCTGAATGACTTTTCATCCTTTCCTCAATTACAATTTAATGTTGTTCAACCAATATCACAAGGCTTACCATATCTTTTTAAAGTATAGAAAGCTTTTTATTTCTGAAAACTTTTAACCCAGTAAACTAACACCATTATACTACCAATTTACCATAAGTTGACTTACTATTCAATAACTAATTCATTATTTTTTATTTGGTTGACGTTTGGATTTGACGTTTGGATAAAAAATTAAAGGGCAAGCTACTTTACAATAGCCTGCCCAAACGAGTAATGTTTCTTTCGACGAAAAAAGAAAGGATATTACTCACATGAACTTTAACATACTTCAAGCGTTTCGCAACAATTTGTACGCCTGCTTTGGGCAAAATCGCGATGCGCTGTTCAATCTGGCCGATGCCCTCTTGAGTGAAACACAGGCTCACTCGGTAATCGAACTCTCGCTCTCGCCCCACTTTGAACGTAAATGGTCCAGCCTGTATGCCGCTTTGCAACACGGCAAACTTGACCGGGCTCGTTTTGAACAAACGCTGGTCCACTTTGCTCCCAAACCAGCTTTTGGTCAGCGGCTGGTCCTGGCGGTAGATGCCTCCAATATCGAACGCCCCTTTAGCGAGACGTCTCCTGACCGGGGCTACCTGTAGGTGCATAACCTGCCCGAATGTGAGGCGCCCGTTACCATCGGCTGGCAGTTCTCGACGGTCGTGGTGCTGCCTGCCCAGTGTAGCAGCCATACTTATATTGTTAGCAACCGGCGCATCCCTACCAGCCACACTCCGGCCCAGGTAGCCTCCACTCAACTCAAAGAGTTGCGGCCTTACTTTGCCGAGCGGCCCATCCATCAATCTGGGCGACCGGTACTATCCGACTAAAGATTTCCTGGTAGAAGTTAGTCCCCATTACGACTTGCTGGCACGGCTCAAAGCCAATCGGGTCTTTTACCGCCAACCTGTAGTGGTAGCCGCCGGGGAGCGAGGCCGGGGAGCGCCGGCCAAACACGGCCCTCGCTTTCAATGTAAGGCTGAGGCTACTCACGGCCAGCCTGACCGGGAGTGGTAAGGCGTAGATGAGGCTGGGGCTAAACTAACGGTGAGCGAATGGAAGGGCTTGCACCTGCGCCAGGCGGTCGAATTGAGTTTGAGTGTCATACGCGTACGTCGGTTTGGTGCTAGTGGGCCACTTGTCACGGACCTTGCCAATGCTAAAGCTTACTCAATGGCGATTTTGGCGGCATATGGCGCCAGTGGTAAACGGCGCGACCCCCTCGAAAGCTGGTTTGTGTGGTCGGCTCAAAGTGAGCTTGAGTTGAGCGAGGTTTGGGCCACTTACAAGAGGCGGTTTTCGATAGAGCACGGCTACCGGTTTGATAAACAAGATCTGTTGTGGGCTCAGCCGCACTTGCGCGAGCCGGACCAATTCGAGTTGTGGACCGCCCTGGTGAGTATGGTCCACGACGAGTTGGTAGTCGCCGAAGCGGAAGC
>CADDZM010000208.1 GCA_902812345.1 Chloroflexota bacterium
GTTCGAGTTAGAGCTGTTTCCGCTGCCGCTGCGCCCGCTTGCCCCAAAAGATGAACCGCTGCCGCCCCGGTAGGCGCTGCCCGAGTTGGAAGAACCCCAGCGGGTCGCGCTGGGCCCGAACATGCCGGTCTGGCCGCTTGCGCCGACACTGGCGGCTTTTTGGTCGCGGCCTTTTATCAGGTTGGGCGGGATTTCGGCCAGGAAGCGGGAAGGTTTGCTGGTCTGGGGATTGCCAAAGACCGTCCGCCGGAAGGCGTAGACCAGGTACAGTTTGCGCATGGCGCGAGTGATGCCGACATAAAGCAGGCGGCGTTCTTCTTCCAGGTCGTTCTCCCGTTCGAGCGAACGGCTGTGCGGCAAGATGTTTTCTTCGAGGCCGACGATAAAGACGACCGGAAATTCCAACCCTTTCGCGGCGTGCAGGGTAATCAGCGTTACAGCGTCGGCCTGGGGGTCGTACTTATCAACGTCCGCGACCAGGGCCACCTCTTCGAGGAAGGCGGCCAGGGCTTCGGAAAGCGGCAGGTGGGCGAACTCGGCGGTTACATTGCGCAATTCCTGGATGTTCTCCCAGCGTTCGTCGCCTTCCTGGCTGCCGTCCCGCAGCATTTGCTCGTAGCCTGATTTCTTGAGGACGTAATCCAAAAACAAGGGCAGGTTCATTTCGTTGGTGTCTTTGGCGGTTATAAAACCTTCCAGCATATTCACGAAATCGAACAAGGCCGTTTTTACTTTGGCGGGCAGGCTGATAGGCGGCAAAATCTCTTCTTCGGGAGCGGGTTCTCCCGTGCGCTTGCGTTCGAGCGCGTCCGCCTCGGCGCTCTGGAGCAGTTGCAGGCCCACATAAACCGGTAACTCCATCCCACCGGCCCAGACGGTCAGGTCGGTGATGGATTTCGGGCCGATGCCTTTGCCGCTGGCCGTATTCACCATGATGCGGTTGAAGCTCATGCCGTCGTAAGGGTTGTTTACCAGGCGCAGGTAGGCCAGGGTATCCTTAATTTCCTTGCGTTCGTAGAAGCGGGTGCCGCCGATTAGCTGGTAGGGAATGCCTCTTCGGATGAACATTTCTTCAAGGGCGCGGCTCTGAGCGTTGGTGCGGTAGAGCAGGGCCACTTCGTTGTACTTTTTGATTTCGTTGCGGGCCAGCAGCCGTTCGAGTTCGTTGGCGACAAAGTTAGCTTCTTCCATCTCGTTATAGGCTTCAAAGACCTGGATAGCTTTGCCGACCCCGTTTTCGGTCCATAGCTTTTTATCCTTGCGCTGGGTATTGGCCCGGATTAGCCCGGTCGCGGCGTCGAGGATAACCTGGGTGCTGCGGTAGTTTTGCTCCAGGGCGATAACTTTGGCTTCGGGATATTCGTTCTCGAAGTTTAAAATGTTGCGAATATCCGCCGAACGCCAGCCGTAAATGGACTGATTCTCGTCACCGACCACGCACAAATTCTTGTATTTCCCGGCCAGCAGGCTGACCAGTTTGTACTGGACCATGTTGGTGTCCTGGTATTCGTCCACCATTACATAGCGGTAGCGTTCCTGGTAGCGTTCCAGGACATCGGGCCGTTCCTGGAAAAGCTGGACCGTAACGTTAATCAGGTCGTCAAAGTCGAGCGCCCGGTTTATCCGCAAAAGTTCCTGGTAGCGGGGATAGATACGGGCGACGATTTCCTCAAAGTATTCGCGGGCGATTTTTTGAAATTCAGCCGGGGTAATAAGGTTGCTCTTGGCGCTGCTGATGCGGCTGAGGACGGCCCGCGGGCTGTACTGCTTATCGCTGACCCCGATAGCCGCCATAGCCTGCTTGATTATTGACAACTGGTCGCTGTCGTCGTAAATGGCAAAACTGCGGTCCAGGCCGATATTGGTCGCTTCCACCCGCAGGATGCGCACGCAGACCGAGTGAAAAGTGCCGACCGTGAGGTACTTGGCAACCTCGCTGCCATCGCCGAACTGGGCTTTAATCAGTTTTTCGAGGCGGTCGCGCATTTCGCGGGCGGCTTTGTTGGTAAAAGTCACCGCCATAATCCGGTGCGGGTCCACGCGGGGCCGGGCTTCGCTAATCATATAGGCGATACGGTGAGTTAAGACGCGGGTCTTGCCGCTGCCGGGTCCGGCCAGGATTAAGACCGGGCCTTCGATGGTCGAGGCGGCCTCACGCTGGGCCGGGTTGAGGCCTTCAAGAAGGGATTTAACGGGCGGGCGGTCCTCGAAATCGTAGTCCGGCTCGTAATCCGGGTCTGGTATGTTATCGTACTCTTCAGGCAATCTAAAATTCCTTTATTTATCGCGCGACTTGCTTAACGGGCGACAGTTTCGGCTAAACAACTTTTGTTTAAGGCTGGGCCAGGCGGCTGCGGCGAAGTCTTGATTCTGTTAGCCCTCTTATTTTAGCATTTATAAATCTTTGCTGCTATTAAAAAAGGCCATTTAGATAATATTTTCCAAAATAAAATTTCCCCATCTTGCATTGGGGAAATTTTATTTTAGTCCTTTAATTCAGACAGAAGCTTTCAGGGCATGCTCCAAATCCCAGAGAATGTCCTCAATGTCTTCCAGGCCGATAGAAAGCCGAATCATGTCGGGGCCAACGCCGCCCGCAATCTGGTCCTCGGTGCTGAGTTGGGCGTGGGTGGTGCTGGCCGGGTGAATGACCAGCGACTTGGTATCGCCGACGTTTGCGACGTGGCTGAATAATTGAACGTTCTCGATAAACTTACGCCCGGCCTCATACCCGCCTTTAATGCCAAAGGTGAAGATAGCCCCGGCTCCTTTGGGCAGGTATTTTTTCGCCAGTTCAAAATAAGGGCTGTCCGGCAGCGATGGGTAGTTGACCCAGGCGACCTGCGAATGTTCATTCAAGAATTCGGCGACCTGGCGGGCGTTAGCCACGTGACGGTCCATCCGAAGGCTCAGGGTTTCCAGCCCTTGCAAAAACAGGAAGGAATTAAACGGGCTGAGGGCCGGACCCATATCCCGCAAACTTTCGACCCGCGCCTTCATAATAAAGCCGAAATCGCCAAAGGTTTCATAAAAACGGATGCCGTGATAGCCCTTGCTCGGCTCGGTCATGCCGGGGAACTTGCCGTTGTCCCAGGGGAACTTGCCGCTATCCACGATAATGCCGCCAATGCTGGTGCCGTGTCCGCCGATGAATTTTGTGGCCGAGTGGACCACCAAATCCGCGCCCCATTCAATCGGGCGGCACAGGTAGGGCGAGGCAAAAGTGTTGTCCACCACCAGGGGCAGCCCGGCTTCGTGGGCAATTTTGGCGACCGCCTTGATATTCAGAACGTCAATTCTCGGGTTGCCGATCGTTTCGGCGTAAAGGGCTCTGGTCTGCGGCGTGATGGCTTTGCGGAAGTTTTCCACGTCACTGCCGTCCACGAAGGTCGTGTTAATGCCCATCTTGCGGAAGCTGATGTCAAGTTGAGTGTAAGTGCCGCCGTAAAGGGTGTTGCTGGCAACGATTTCATCGCCGTGGCTGAGCAGGGTAAAGAGGGTTATAAACTGGGCTGACTGGCCGCTGGCAACCGCAAGTGCGCCCACGCCGCCTTCCAGGGACGCGACTCTTTCTTCGAAAGCGGCGGTGGTCGGGTTCATGATGCGGGTGTAGATATTGCCGAAGCGTTGCAGGGCGAAAAGGTTCGCCGCGTGGTCGGGGTCGTCGAACACAAAGGAAGTGGTCTGGTAAATGGGCATGGCCCGGGCGCCTGTTGCCGGGTCGGGCCGCTGCCCGGCGTGGAGAGAGCGGGTATTGAACCCAAATTGTCGGTCTTCAGCCATTTTAAAACCTCTTTTATTTTAGATAGTTAAGCAGCTTTATTGAACTTGTCGCTATTAATAATTGCAGGAGGCATTATGCCACAGCCGTCTTAAAAGTTCCACTTCGACCCATCCCCGCCCGGTTCCACTCGTACTCCTTACATTGATAAATTTTTCGTTAATACTATTGTAATAATAAAAAAATATTCCTTCGCATTAACTAAATTCAGTCTTAATAATCCTGTATTACTATTTAACTAGTTCATAGCTTATTAAAAACACCAACCGTTCAGCCATTAAATTATTAAGGACTATGGAAGTAGTATGTTAGATCTAGAAAATTTCGTTGAAGAAAAGAATACCAGCACCATATTTACCGAAAATCCTTTACCCGGAAACCCTGCATTTAAGCTTGAACCAACCACATTAACCTCGAATAACTTCCCTTCTTCCAAACAATTTATAGAAGAAAGCGGCCTTTTTCGTTCTGGTATTATAGTAGTTTCCTTAATCGCGATTGCGGTTAGTTTAGGGTATCTCGGATGGCGTACTCTTGATACGTTAAACCTCAACGTCTGGTGGATATCGCTACCTTTATTACTGGTCGAATTCCAGGCTTTTTTTAGCCTCCTACTTTTTATCTTTTCGCTCTGGGATGTTAATTATCTTACGCCCGCCCGTAAGGTCAGCGCCTTTGAAGGTGAAATTGCCGTACTAATTCCCACTTATAATGAGGGGATTGAAGTCTTATTACCTACGGTAACTGCCGCCCTGGCGCTTAAGCCCGCTCATCAAACCTGGGTTCTTGACGATGGTGACCGGCCAGAAATTGAGGCTATGGCTCTTTCCCTGGGCGCTTTTTACCTGACACGCCCGGACCATTCGCATGCTAAAGCCGGTAATATCAACCACGCCCTTGACCATATTGACGCAGATTTTATCGCTGTATTTGACGCTGACCACGTAGCTTCCCCGAACTTCCTTACCAATACCCTGGGATACTTTGACGATCCTAAAGTAGCCCTGGTTCAAACGCCCCAGGACTTTTATAACCAGCATTCATTCGAACACATAACCGATGCTGCCAATAAACCCGGGGATCACCGGAAAAGAGTAAACCAGGCTTACCACGAACAGGCGCTCTTTTACCGGGTAATCCAGGCCGGTAAGAACCGCTGGAATGGCGCTTTCTGGTGCGGCACTAATGCAGTCATCCGGTTATCTTCGCTAAAAGCAATAGGCGGGCTGGCTACTGAAACCATTACCGAAGACATCCATACTACTATTCGCTTTCACAGGCGCGGTTGGAAAACCGTCTACCATAATGAAGTATTGGCGCGGGGTCTTGCGGCAGCGACTGCTTCTCAATACCAATTGCAACGGTATCGTTGGGGTACCGGGGCTATGCAGGTTTTACGCAAGGAGAACCCCTTGTTTGTCTCTGGCCTGACAATGCGGCAACGCCTGGCCTATGCGGCAACCCTGTTAGGTTGGTTCGAGGCCTGGCGGACCCTTTTCTACCTGTTAGTGCCGCCAATCGTCCTGGTAACAGGTGCGGTCCCTATCCTTGCCGACCCGGTTCAATTTCTGGTAGCCTTTTTGTTAAACTATTTTTTCCAGCAGTGGTGTATGGTCTTGCTTGGTCGAGGCATGCACAAGCCAATTTACGGGACAATTTTTGAATTAGTTAGAATGACCCCCAATATCAGAGCGTCTCTGACCCTTTTTAAGAAAGGCCCCCAACGTTTTTCCGTAACTCCAAAAGGCCGCACCGGTCAGCGCCGCCAGCCGATTGCCCCCCCTCCTATTCTTCTGTGGGTTCTGGCATCAAGCAGTTTTGCCGGTTTGATATTTTTACTAAACTTAACAGGCTTCCTGAATACTTACTCTAATATATGGACCGCTTATGGGGCGTTCTTCTGGCTGATTTTTAATAGCGGGCTGGTCTGGCTGGCGGTAAAACGGGTAAAATCAAATAGTTTCGCCTCTGAAGTTCGAAGGAGCGTGCGGTTCTCGACTGATCTAACGGCGAGTTTAGGCGGTCTAAAAGTCCGGGTTCAAAATGTTTCCTTGACCGGGGTAAGGCTGGCAACCTGTCTACAAAATGCCGGTTTTGGAGAAGCTTTCCAGAAAGAACAGGTTCATATTCTTGCAACTAACCTTGACCATACTAATGTAACCCTGAAAGTAGTTATAAAATCAATCATTTCGGACTCTGAGGGAAAGGCGGTTTTTCTGGGCTGTGAATTCCTTCCCGGCCAATTCCAGGAACGCTCAATTCTTTCAAAAACCCTTTTTAACGCGCCTGAACTTGTTGACCTTTAAGGATACACAAATAAATATTATTTGTAACAAATTTGCATTTTACAAAAAGAATAGGTATAATGCCACAAGCTGTATAAAATTTTGTTGAATTGCCACTAAATGTTGTGGTTTGTTAAAAATTTCTCAGGGGAATTGTGAATCTACCGCCTATAAATCAAAGCGGAAAAGGCTCCAATCCTGGTGACGCTCTCCTCGCTGAATCTTTCAGCCAGAAGGTGCAAAGTCGCTGGGATAGGAGCCTTTTTCTTTGTGTCGGCCTCGATGGCAGCGCCGACAAACTGCCGTCCTTCCTCGCCTCCCAAGCGGGCGAGGACGGCCTGTTCGAGTTCAACCGGCAGCTAATTGAGGCAACCGCCGAGTTCACCGCCGTCTACAAACCAAACATCGCTTTCTACGAGCAAAGCGGGCCGCCCGGCCTGGTCGCCCTTAAACGGACCTGTGATTGGCTGAAAAGCCGGTATCCTGAGATTCCGATTCTCCTCGACGCGAAACGTGGCGACCTGGCTAACACTAACGAAAGCTATGCCGCCGCGTTTTTTAATTATTACAAGGTTGACGCGGTGACGGTCCAGCCGTATATGGGCGCGGGCGTACTGGCTCCGTTCCTGGACCGCCCCGAAAAAAGTGTCTTTGTACTCTGCCACACCTCCAACCCTGACTCGGCCCAGATTCAGGGCTTGACCGTGGCCGCCACCGGCGACTACCCGGCTGAGCCGCTTTACCACCGAGTCGCCCGGCTGGCTTCCAGCTCGGAATGGAATTACAACGGTAACATTGGCCTGGTGGCGGGCGCGACCTTCCCGGCGGAATTGCGCGAAATTCGCGAGCTAGCCCCACACCTGCCCTTTCTCATCCCCGGCATCGGGGCGCAGGGCGGTGATATAAACCAGGTGCTTGAATACGGCCTGGACGAGCGGGGCGCGGGTGTCCTTATAAACGCCAGCCGCAGCATCATTTACGCCTCGAAAGGCGAGGACTTTGCCGAGGCTGCCGCTCGCGAAGCCGCTAACCTGGCCCGGGCTATGCGCGAAGGCCAGGAGCGAGTAATGGCCGCTCGCCGCTAGAAAAACCCAACAAAGTTGTTCGGTCGCGGGAAAAGTTTGAAAAAGAGTTTTTAACAGGAGCAAATTAAGAAAAAATGGAAACCTCGGACCTTCCAACCACTATCACGAGCCAGGACCGGGCCAGACTGGCCGATATGCTCTTTGAAATCGGGGCGGTCAAGTTTGGCGCATTTCGCATCAAGCTGCACGAAACCCAGCCGGACGCTCCGCTTTCGCCGATTTACCTTAACTTCCGGCTGTTGCGGAGTTACCCCGAAGTTTTAGGCTTTACCGCCGAACTGCTGCTAAAACTGGCCGCGCCCCTGAAGTTCGATGTGCTGGCCGACATCCCGACCGGCGTAACCCCGATTGTGTCTGTAATGACTTATTTAGGAAAATACCCGATGATTTCGCCCCGCCAGAGCGCCAAAGCTTACGGCCTGGGCGTGGCGATTGACGGCGAGTACAAAGAGGGCCAGCGCGTCCTGCTGGTTGACGATGTGATTTCAGCCGGGGATAGCAAGTTTGAGGCTATCGAAAAACTGCAAAAAGCCGGGCTGGTCGTGAAAGATTTGCTGGTCGTGGTGGACCGCCAGCAGGGCGGCGCGGCGGGCTTGCGCGAGAAGGGTTTCCGGCCATACTCGGTGGCGACCATCGGGCAACTGCTCGACCGCTACCGCGAGACCGGCGCTATTGACGAAGACCGCTACCAGAACGTGGTAGCTTACCTGGGGTTGAAATGAGATTACCCGGCCTGGCCGACCCGCACGTGCATTTGCGCGAACCGGGCAGCGAAGAAAAAGAAGATTTTTATACCGGCACCTGTGCGGCCCTGGCGGGCGGTTACACGGCTCTGCTGGATATGCCGAACAATACGCCGCCGACCGTTTCGGCGGAAACCCTGGCCGATAAGAAACGGCTGGCCGCTTCAAAGATTGTCTGTGACCTGGGCTTTAACTTTGGCGCGACCCCGGCTAATCCGCGGGTCTACCCGGAGGTAGCGCCGGAAGTGGCCGCTCTCAAGGCGTACCTGGGCGAGACCCACGGGCCGATTGTCTTTAGCGGTCTCGAAGCGATGCTGGCAGTCTTTCAGGGCTGGAACTCGCCTAAACCGATAATGATTCACGCCGAAGGCCCGGTGGTCGCGGCTACGATTGGCCTGGCGGCCCTTTACGACCGGCGCATCCACATCTGCCACCTATCAAAAGCGGATGAACTGACTTTAGTCCGGGCGGCCAAAGAACGCGGCCTGAAAGTGACCTGCGAGGTCGCCCCGCATCACCTGTTTTTAACCCGCGAGGATGCCGAACCGGACCGCCTGGGGCCGTATGGCCGGATGAGCCCGGCCTTGCAGAGCGGTAAGGATATTGACGCGCTCTGGCGGGGTCTGGCCGGTGGCGCGGTGGATATGCTAGCGACCGACCACGCGCCCCACACGCGGGCAGAGAAAGAAAGCGGCAAGCCGCCTTTTGGGGTGCCGGGCCTGGAAACAGCCTTTCCGCTGCTCTACCGCGAAGTGCAAAAGGGCCGGGCCGGGCTAACGCTCGACCGCCTGGTGGAACTGATGGCAATCGCGCCGCGCCGGGTCTTTGGCCTGCCGCAGGGCGACAGCGAAATAGAAATAGACGATACTGAATTTACCATTAGCAGCGAGAAGTTGTTTACAAAGTGCGGTTGGACCCCTTTCGAGGGTCAGCCGGGACGGGGTATAGTGCGCCGGGTCTGGCTGCGCGGCCAGCTTGTCTTTGAGGATGGCCGCGTTTTAGCCGCGCCGGGTAGCGGGCGGGTCTTATTTAGTTCGTTGAGCGTAAAGCGTTGAACGTAAAACGTGAAAGCAAGTACAGGAATAATTTCAATCCTTATCTGAATCCTGGAAGCGTTGCTTAAAACACGTTCAAGGTTCAAGGTTTAATAAGGGTAAAGGGGGAGAAATGTTGACTTATAATGATAGCGTCGCCAGGAGTGGAATTGCCGAGCCGGTCAACGGAAGCTGGCTGGGCAAAGATATTATCTCGGTTGAGCAATTCACCAAGAGCGACCTCGACCAGCTTTTCGAGGTAACGGCTCGCATGAAGCGCATCAAGGAGGCGAACGGCTCGACCGATATTCTACGCGGGAAAATCCTGGCAAACCTCTTTTACGAAGCCAGCACCCGCACCGACGCCAGCTTCAGTATCGCTATGAAACGGCTGGGCGGCGAGGTCCATAATATCGTAGGGGTGCAGTTTTCCTCGGTCTCCAAAGGCGAAACCCTGGCCGATACGGTGCGAGTGCTTTCGGGCTACACGGACGTGCTGGTATTGCGCCACCCCCAGCAGGGCGCTGCCGCCACCGCCGCCCAGGCTATTCACTCCCAGTGCCGCCTGACCGGGAGCGGCCCGGTCCCCCTGATTAACGCCGGTGACGGTATCGGGGAACACCCGACCCAGGCTTTGCTCGATATGTACACTATCGTCCAGAAGTTTAACCGGATTGACGGCCTGACCGTCGCGATGGTCGGCGACCTCAAACACGGTCGTACGGTCCATTCGCTGGCCCGCCTGCTAAGTTTCTACCGCGGGGTTAAACTGATTTTGATTGCGCCGTCCAGCCTGCAAATGCCGCCGGACCTGGTCGACGAGTTGCAGCGACGAGGCGTAGAAACCAGGGTCGCCGGTAGCATCGAAGAAGTCTCCCGCGAAGCCGATGTCTGGTACATTACCCGCGTCCAGAAAGAGCGTTTCGACAACGAAGACGCCTACCGTTCGGTCCAGGGCAGTTACAGCGTCAACGCCGAAACGGTCAGCCGGATGCGCCAGGAAGCGATTATTATGCACCCGTTGCCGCGGGTCGGGGAAATTTCCGAGGACGTGGACAGTCTGCCCCAGGCCGTTTACTTCGAGCAGGCCGCCAACGGGATGTTCGTGCGGATGGCAATCCTGGCCGGGGTGCTTGGACGCTGGTAGTAGAGTAATTTTTGAAAGAAAAGATGAAATCAACTTACAACATTGATTTAAGTTATGACGACAATTACGCCGCCGGGCCGGACTTTTCGGGGGACTTGCCCGATCTGGCAGCCCTTAATTCCGGGCTTCCACCGGCAACCTTCCTGGGCCGCGCCGTCAACAGCGCCTTTGGCGTTCCAGCCGGACCGCTGCTTAACTCGGCCTATATCGAGCTTTACGCCCGGCTCGGCTTTGACCTGCTGACTTATAAGACGGTCCGCACCGGCTACGCGCCTTCGCACCCTTTCCCGAATGTGCGGGCAGTCGAGGCTTCGCCCGGCTGGTATCAGACTTCGGGCGAAAAACCGGTCCTTTACACCCGGGCCGCCCTTGACGAAAGCCGCCCGCAACCGGACCTGAGCATTACTAACTCTTTCGGAATGCCAAGCAAAGAACCGGCGGTCTGGATGGCTGATGTCGCCAGGGCCAAAGCCAGCCTGCAAAGCGGCCAGACGCTGGTAGTGAGCGTGGTCGGGACTTCCCGGCTCGGTTATACCCTGGAAGATTTGGCACAGGACTTCGCCCAGGCCGCTTCGATGGCGGTCCAGGCCGGGGCGGATGCGGTAGAGGCGAACCTGAGTTGCCCCAATGTTCGCAGCGGTGAAGGCAGCCTTTATCAGAGTCCGGCGGCGGTTGGCAGCGTGGCAAAGGCGCTTTCGGCGGCCCTGGGCAAGACCCCCTTCCTTCTGAAAATGGGCTATCTGGAAGACAGGCGGCTTGTCAGGGAAGTTTTAGAAGCGGCGGCGGGCGGCGGCGCGGCCGGTCTGGCGGCGATTAACACTATCCCGGCCAGGGTTTATACCGCCCCTGAACAGCAGGCTTTACCCGGTGAAGGCCGGCTGGTGAGCGGCATCTGCGGGGCCGGTATCCACGAGGCCGGGCTGGCTATGGCCGCGCGCTTGCTGGAAGCCCGCCGGGAGGCCGGACTTACTAAAGATAGCTTCTCCCTCGTAGGCGTAGGCGGCGTAATGACCGCCCGCGATGCCCTGCAATACCTCAAACTGGGCGCGGATGGTGTCCAGAGTGGGACCGGGGCGATGTGGAACCCTTACCTGGCGGTGGAACTAAAACAACTTTTAAAAACCGCCTTCCCCTCTCAGTAATTAAAGTTTCTTAAGTTAGCGGTCCCCGCGACCGCTAACTTATCCACAAAGGCTTGCGAAGGGGGAAAAGTCATTAAAAACCCGGGTAAGGCGTTATTAAAGCCTGAAATTGTAATCTTACGGTAATTGATTTTCGCCGGTTTTATGCTATAT
Organism: Chloroflexota bacterium; assembly: GCA_902812345.1. GTDB lineage: Bacteria > Chloroflexota > Chloroflexia > Chloroheliales > Chloroheliaceae > 54-19. Next base: position 11,371 of record CADDZM010000208.1, read on the forward strand.
TTCTCTTCAGAGAAGTTTTTAACTTATCGTTCGCGTAAAATTTGGACAGTTCGCTCAATATGCGCTAGATTGGCCTAATGAACGAAATAACACCTTTTAGAGTTGAACAAGTGGCCGATGGCCACTTTTGTTGGCCCTGACCCAACAGATGGGCTTAGCTAATCTGCTGGACCAACATTTTCCTACCCACGGGCTTTGGCAAGGCTTGAGCCTCGGTGCGGTGGGGTGCGGCTGGTTGGCCTTTATC
>CADDZM010000209.1 GCA_902812345.1 Chloroflexota bacterium
GGATGAATCGTTTTCGTAGGCTTTTGATCCGGTGGGAAAAGAAGGCGGCTAATTACGAGGCTTTGCTTCCTTTGGCTTGTGCTTTCATCACTTTTAGGCGAGCTGGACTTGTCGGATAGACGCTAAGGCTTCAAAGAAGCGGCGGGCGTACTGATGCCCTCGCCATAGATGTACTTTATACTTTAACAATTTGACCCGCTTTGAACTTGATGCGACCAGGCATCACAAACAAGTCACGTATCCGGACTTTGATGCCAAACTTGCCCAGCCTGGGTTCTTCCGCCCTGAGCCAATCCCTGGCCCAGACTTCCACATCGGGCACCAGTTGAGCCAGTAAGATAAGCATTTCCTGACCATACAAGCTGGCCTTGCGTCGCTTGATTAACTTCAACGCCTGTTTGTCACCGCGAAATGAGACCCTTTCAATGGTGGCTCGGTCATCGTAAAAAGCTAATTAGCGGCTCCAGCTAAATCCTGGGCGCTTTTAATGACCTCGCGCCCGAATGCCAGGATGCTGTAAACATATTCACTTTTTGCTTTGGCCTGGACTTTCTTTTTTGGCTCCGGCTTTGGTTTGTCCGTGGCCTCGTGTTTACAGCGTACCGCGATGAGTTGTAACTTTGGCGTGTTAACTGAGTGGCCTGGGCAGTTTCTGGCCCAGGCCATAGTATCTCTGAGGCCAGTCCGCCCATGTAGGTTCGGGTTACGACCAGGCCTTTAACCAGGTTACCAGGCTACCCGGTTGGTATCATTCGGCTCTCAACCACCGGCAGGCTCCAGGGCAAATCGTCAATATACCTTCATTTAAGTAAGGGGGGAAGCCCGGGTGGAGTTAATAAGAAAGTAAGTAAGTAAGTAAGAAATTAACTCCCGGCTTTAAGGTTTTCTTTCTTATGCTGCTCTAACCGGCCTGTTGCTAATAAAAGGCCGTGGATAAGGGCTTGCGGCCTGGGCGGGCAGCCTGGAATGTAAACGTCTACCGGCAAAACCGTATCGGTTCCCCCACCTCCGGCGTAATTTGTTGTAAAGACTCCTCCGCTACAACCACATGCTCCTACGGCTACCACTAATCTAGGTTCAGGCATGGCCCGGTAAGTCCGAATTGCGGCTATCGTCAGGTTGCGGGTCATTACACCGGTAACAAGCAGCAGGTCAGCGTGCCGGGGGGAGGCCACAAAATCAAGACCCAACCGCTGAATATCCTGCACTGGGCCTAACAGGGTTGTTAACTCCCAATCGCACCCGTTGCATGACCCGCTGTCCAGGTGCCGTATATGCAGCGAACGCTGTAAAAGGCGGCCTATCCGCTCTTTAAGATGGTTTTCCATCACCTCAAGATCACCCTCAGAGCCTGGGTTGGTTAGGCTCATCGGCAAAGCCCGCCTTTTGGGGGAAAGGGTCAGCAGCGGTAATGGTAAACTTTGGGGGATAGCCGGAGCCGGATTTGGCCCGGCTAATTCAGCCGCCTCCTGGCTTTGTTCCTCCGGCGGTTGCAGCAGACGCGGCGGGTAATTGGCGGCCGTACCGGCCGGTTGGAGGGCCGTGGCCCGGGCCAATTCCGCTTCTACCGGTTCGCCTTTTGGACCGACTACCAGATCTTCCCGCTTTCGGGCGGCCAGCTCAAAGTCGTGGGTCAATTTAATGGCTTTTGAAGGGCAGACCTCGGCACACTGCCCACAGAAAACACATTTACCCAGGTCTATGCGCCAGGGGTTGAGCGATATAGCCCCGGTGGGACAGGCCCTGGCACACTCTCCCGCACCACTACAACTTTCTAAAATGACCTCAGGGCGGCCCCGCAGATTTTCCGGTACTGCCTTGCTTTTTTCAGGGTAGGAGTTGGTTACCACCCGGTTAATAATATTGCCTATAGTTTTATTTAACATTTGATATACCGTTCTAATTTAATCTTATGTGGCCTTATTTGGCCTCATTTATCTTAATCCAATCTCCCCTTATCTATACAGTAAGGTTAACGATCCAGACAACTGTAGCAAAGCTCGAAACTTTTATTGATCAGGGGAAAATCAGGTACGATATTATTTAATACGGCCCGCGGCACTACCGGCCAGTTGGCATAGCTGGCCGTGCGAATGCGGTAACGGTAAAGGGTATTGTTAGGCCCGGTCATCAGCCAGTGACAATTGGAACCACGGGCCGATTCGGTCAAGCTAAAAGCGCTTTGAAATGCGGGCAAATCTCCCAGAGGTACAGCCAGGGTGGGTTCCTCCTGGAAGTGTTGGTTCATAACTTCAAGAGCTTGCAATAAAAGCTCAATTGAAGTATTTACCTCTTCCACCCGTATTAAAAATCGGGCGTATACATCCCCATTTTGGAGTACCGGGATAGAGGTTGGCTGCAAGTGTTGGTAAGCCCCGTAAGGATGATCGCGCCGCTCATCCCGGTCTACCCCGCTAGCTCGTGCGGCCACTCCTACCGCCCCTAAATGGAAGGCGCTGCTATTTTTCAAAACCCCGGTGTTAGTGAAGCGGTCTACTACCCCATCGTTACCCAGAATCAACTTTACCAGTTTTGTATTCTGTTCGCGCAACCACCAAAGCTTCTCCCGCAAAGCCCATCTGCCAGCGTGGTTTAACCCGCGTCTTACTCCGCCCGGCCGGATTAAGCCAAAAAGATAGCGACTACCCAATAAAGTTTCATTTAAAGCCAGAAGCTCTTCTTTAAGAAAAAGACCTCTCTGGGAACCGGCGTGAAAGCCAATCCCTGCACAGATATTACCAAGATCCCCCACATGATTGTACAGCCGTTCCATTTCGGCAAAGACTAATCGCAAATAGGCCGCATTTTCGGGTATAACCGTTCCGCCCAGATCTTCCAGCGCCTGGCAATAGGCCAGGGTGCTTGAAACCGTGCAGGCGGCGCAATTGCGTTCGACCACAAACACCGCCCGCTCTACGTCCAATCCTTCCACCTGTTTTTCAACCCCCCGGTGAGTGAAGAAGAAACGGGCTTCCAGGTTAACTATCTGCTCTCCAACTGCGCTAAAGCGAAAATGGCCCGGTTCAATAACGCCGGCGTGAATAGGACCGACCGGAATTTCCACAATACCTTCGCCGCCGGTGCGGTTACGAAATTCATCGTCATCAAGAACAAAAGGGGGCTGGTAGGCGCCATCAAAGTCCTTTCGCAAAGGCCGCACTCCGTCAGGCCAGTGCCGGTGCAGCACGACCCGCCGGGGGTCAGGATGGCCCTGGGGAATCAGTCCGAACAAATCGCGGGCTTCGCGCTCGTACCAGTTCGCCGCCGGAACCAGGGGCGTAATGGACTGATAAAGCAGTGAACCTGGTATTCCATCCTTAATTTCAGTTTCTACCACTAAAAACTCTTTGCTTTTATCCACCCCAAATACATAGTACAACCGGTAACTGCCGCTCCGTTCTCTCTCGTCCAACCCTACCATAGTTATCAGGTAGAGCGGCAGCGACCGGAGCAGGTGGCGGCAGAAATCGGCCAGGCTGCTGGCCGGGACTTTGATAGACCACTGCCGGTTTCCAGACCTATTCAACTGCCCGGTTGTGGCCTGGCCGCCCCTATCGACCCAGCGCTGTACCAGACCAGGCACCAGTTCCTGCAGGCTTACCTGTGAAGCAGAGCTATCCGTAGGGCGGGGGGCAGCACTCACAGGCTGAATTAAAAATTGCTCGTTATCTGAATTCATCGTAAGACGGCTCCTACCTGATTTGCCCAATCCTGCACGAAAGAGGGTACCCATAAACCAAGCACCAGCAGGGTCAGCACCGGTAACACCAGAATTAAAAGGGCTACTCGGTTATTGGTTTGTTCTGATTTGGATTTTGTTTTGATGTGCTCAACTGCCAGCCGCCGCTTAGGGGGTCTGGTCTGCCGGGCAGCCAGAGATGGTTTGTCCAGGGTTAAAAGGCCCGTTCTGGCCCGCCGAAAGGCGGCCCTGTCCAGCCATGTCCCGCTGGCGTCAGGCCCGCTCAGGGCCAATTCCTCATTAGAAGACCCCCCACTAAGGGCGCTAACACTGGCTACTTGAACAGGCATATGAGGTGCTGCCAGGTTAAAGCCACTGGCGCCGGAGCTATCCGGCAGGGACATTGCCGGGTGAACAGGCACAGTTGAAGCGCCATCTGAAGGTAAGATCAGTTCATTGGCACGTCCAAAAGCCATAGCAACACAGTGATAAAGCATGCTGGCAAAAATCACCCCTAAAAGGGCCAGCGCCAGACCGGCAGCCCAGTAATTATGGCTGGCAAAAGCGCCTGTTATAACCAGAAATTCACTGACAAAGACATTAAAGGGAGGCGTGCCGGTTACCGCCAGGGTTCCGGCAAATAAGAAAGTACCCAGTAAAGGCGCAGAATGCACGATGCCTCGGATTTGTCGGATATCGCGAGTGTGATAGCGTTCGGTTACTTCACCGGCGACACAAAACATAAAGGCTTTAGCAATGGCATGGTTGAAGATATGCAGCGCCGCCGCAAAGTAGCCCAGTTCACCCCCAATCCCGACCGCTAATACAATAATTCCCATGTGCTCAACGCTCGAATAGGCTAATAACCGCTTGAGATCAATCTGTTTAATCATAAAGGGGATTACGAATGCAATCGAAAGTAATCCAAAAATAATTAGCAAACCGGAGGAAAATTCCGGCCCGACAGCGCTCTTGGTCAGGCTATTAAACCGCAAAATACCATAAAGGGCGCAGTTAAGCAGGGCTCCGGAAAGAAGAGCGCTTATGGGTGAAGGCGATTGGCTGTGGGCGTCTGGTAGCCAGGTATGCATTGGTGCCAGGCCGGTTTTGGTGCCGTAGCCTACCAGGATAAAAATAAAGGCCAGTTTCATCAGGGCCGGGTCGAGTGAAGCGGCGTTCTTCAATAGAAAGGTCCAGTCCAGCGAAGCGCCACTCTCAGGAAGATTATTTAAGGATGCTACATAAGTAAGCAGAATACCCAGCAAGGCAAAGCTGATCCCGACCATAGCAATGATAATATATTTCCAGGTAGCTTCCAGGCTCTCCTTCCTGCCATAAAAACCGACCAGTGGAGCCGAAACCAGCGTGGTAGCTTCTACCAGAACCCAGGTTATGCCGAGGCTGTTGACTATCACCGTCGCGTACATGGCCGGGATTAAAAGATTAAGCCAGAAATAATACCAGCCCAGCTTCGATATGGTTATAACCCCGTGGGCCATTTCGCGGTTCAGGTAAGGTATCGAATAGGTTACGGCTAGCAGAGACACCAGGGCGATAACTGCCAGCATCAAAGCGCTTAAAGCATCCAGGTAAAAGATGCCTTCCCCGGCCACTACCGGCCCGGCCGTAAAAACATTGAAAGCGCTGACCAGGGCCATAACAGTTGCTACAACCGGCCCAATGGTCCCAGCCAGGATTATAACCGTCGATTGCCTGGCTCTCAGGTGCAGGCGGCTCAATCCCAGGGCCACAAAAGCCAGGGGCAAACAGGGCAGAAGGGTTAGATACAGGAACGCAGGCATTATTAATTGCTTAACCTTTCAATCTATTAAGTTCATCGGTGTTTATGGTTTCAAATACTGTATTAATATGGAAAGCAAAAAAGCCCATTAGCATGACCCCTACCGCCACATCGAAAAAGATGCCGAACTCGACCAGAAGCGGCATGCCATAAGTTGTGGAGAGGGCGATCAGGAACAAACCATTCTCAATGGTTATAAGGCCGACTACCGCCATCAAAGCCTTTTTGCGGCTTACCATTATAAATAGGCCGATTAATACCATACTCATGGCGACCGGCAAACTATTGGGTGAAGAAATAGTGTTTGCCAGCTTTATGGGATGAATAGTGTTGTAGCTCACCAGGATTAATCCCACCACCAGGGCCAGGGAAAGGCCCCGGCTCATCAACCCGGTTTCCCGGCGCATTTTTACTTTCCGCAGTACATAAATCAGCACTGCCGTAGCTCCTACCACCTTTACCAACACCGTCAGAATAGATGCCAGATAGATATGCTCTATACCGGTAGTGGCAGCTACCAGGACTGAGATAAAAGCCAGTACCAGCGATTGAAAAGCCAGTAGGCCAATTGCCAGCTCCAACCGGCGGCTGACAACCAGCAATCCGGTACTGAAAAGCAGTATTAAAGCGCTGAAATCTAAGAGTTTAACCGTGTCCATATTCTCTTCTTTTATTAAAGCCTTTTTCCATCATATATCCTTACTTTACACTGAGGCCAGGAGCCTTGTTACCTTTGCAACCCGGCTGGCGGGTAGTGAATTAACCCTCCAAGAAGCCAGTTGGCTACCGCCTCTAACGCACCACGTTGTCTGCTATCACCGCCAGGAAGGCGAGTATAAAAGCGCTCAACATAAAGACGGGTAACTTGAACAGGCGAACTTTTGGCCGCAGCATCTCGACCAACCCCAGGGCGGCGGCCACTCCCAGGACTTTAAGCAGGTAAAATAGCAGCCCAACCAGTATTGGGACCGGTTCTAAACTAGCCGTTACCCCCCAGGGTACAAACAGGTTTACCGCCAGGCTGATTATAAGAAGCTGTTTGATATTGGTGGCCCACAGCATCAGCGCCAGCGAGCGACCTGAATATTCCAGAAGCATGCCTTCGTGGATCATAGTTAGTTCCAGGTGCGTATCGGGGTTATCTACCGGCAGGCGGCCGGTTTCGGCCACCACCAGAATGGCTATCCCGGCTGCCCCCAGCAGGTGCGAGGGAGTAAACGTGTTAAAACCGCTGCTAGAAAAGCGCGTAATAATGTCGGATAGATTGGTAGAACCGGCCCTGAGAGCCGCCGCAAATAGCACCAGCATCAGGCCAGGTTCTACCAGCACTGCCACCATCATCTCCCGGCTGCTGCCCATGCCGCCAAAGGCGCTGCCGCTATCCAGCCCGGCCAGGACCGTAAAAACCCGCGCCAGCCCAAATAGGTAGACGAAGAAAATCAGATCAGCCGCGAAGGCGAGCGGTGCCTGGGTAAACAGGGGCAGCAAACCGGCGGCAGCGGCCATGCAGCCGAAAACCAGGTAGGGAGTGACCCTGGAAATCCAACTGGTGTGTTCGGAGACAACTTCTCCCCGTGAGAAATATTTCAAAATATCGTAATAGGGTTGCCATAAAGCCGGGCCCAACCGGAATTGGCGGCGGGCTTTTAAGGTCTTGATAAAACCCTGTACCAGCGGAGCAAGGGCCAGCACGAAACCAATCTGAATTATGGCAAACCCAATTCTAGCTAACCCCTCAAAAAAACCCATCAGTGCTCAACCTTTTATTTATCTAGTAAAAACAAGTAAAATCAGCAAGGTAACCAGGATATAACTTAAGTAAAGCCGGACGCTGCCGTTCTGAATAACTTTAATCTCCGTATTCAGGTATGAAAGAAAATGCCGAGCCAGCCGGAATGTATCTGAATTTAACAGCGACTTTATTCCACTCTGGTATTCGATGCGTTCTACAAAATACGGTTCTATCCGATAGGTAATTTTAACTTCCCGGAACGGCAGCAAAACAAACTGGAATACCCGGCGTAAGGGCTTAATAAAAGAAATAGAGTTATACTCCATGCTCGGCTTCAGGGTATTTCCACAGGCCCAGGTTTCATCTATCGCTCGCCTGTTTTTGCCACCTAACAGCCGGGCGATACCCCAGCCAACTATAATCAAAACCAAAGGCAAAAGCAGTATCAGCAGGTTTAAATTTCCCGCGCCTCCGCTTACGTTGGTGTTACCAGAATTAGCCAGATTGGAACTCGGCAAGCTCCACAACGGGTTAACCGCCTGGCTGCTGCCCGCCCCGGTCCACTGCTCCAGCGCCGGCTTTAGGAGGGCCAGCACCCCGGCGGCGCCCAGGCCCAGCAGGGCGGTCAGGGCGGCGGCCAGCCCCAAACCAAACCGCATAGTTTTACTGACCTCGTGGGCGTGGACCGCGGCTTGACTTCGCGGTTGGGCCAGAAACCCGGTTCCAAAAGCCTTGATAAAGGTAGTGGCCGCCAGCGCCCCGGTAAGTGACAGCCCACCCAGGGTCAACAGGCCAATCACTTTATGCCACAATTCAGGCCCATAACTCACCAGGCCGAGCAAAGCCTGAAAAGTCAGCCATTCACTTATAAAACCGTTAAAAGGGGGTAAGGCTGAAATCGCCAGGCACCCGGCCAGGAAGAACAGAGCGGTCCATTTCATACTTTTGATTAAGCCGCCCAACTGCTCCAGGTTGCGGGTGTGCGTGGCGTGCAGCACTGCTCCCGCTCCCATAAATAGGAGGCTCTTGAATACTGTATGGTTGAGCAAGTGGAAAAAGGCGGCAAAAAGAGCCAGGACGGTCAGCGCCGGGGCGTTAGGCAGCGGTAAGGAATAGAAGATCAAGGCCACTCCCAGTCCCAGGCAAATTATGCCCATATTCTCAATACTGCTGAAGGCCAGCAGCTTTTTCAAATCGACCTCAACCAGGGCGTAAAGTACTCCCAGCAGGGCTGAAACCAATCCGACTATGAGAAGCAATATTCCCCACCAGGAGGGGGGTAGAACCCTCCCGGCATCCGCCCCAACCGTAACCATGCTCGATGTTCCAGCCCCAACAGTCCGGCCGCCCAGGAGGTCGAAGCTTATTCTCACCAGACCATAGATGGCGGTTTTGATCATAACGCCCGACATAAGAGCCGAGACGTGGCTGGGGGCAACAGGATGGGCCCGGGGTAGCCAGAAGTGCATGGGCATCAGGCCGGCCTTGGTTCCAAACCCAATCAGAGCCAGGAGGAAAACAGCGTTGCGGGCTGCATCACTAAAACCGGCTCCCGTACCCGCCCGGAAGGCATCAAATGACAGGTTCTGCCCGGCGGCCAAAAATAGCAAGAGAAAGGAAGCGGTTATAAAGGCCGTCCCGAAGTGGGTGGTAACGATATAGATGACGCCGGCCTTCCGCACTTCCTTCTTCTCATGCTCAAAGCTAACCAGGAAATAACTGACCAGGGACATCAGTTCCCAGGCTACCAGGAACATAAAAGCGTTATTAGCCAGCACCACCGCCAGCATCGTAATAAAGAAAAAGTTATACCCGGCGACCAGCAAGCTGACGTTCTTACCCTGCTTGATATAGTCCTGGCTATAGCCGATAGCATATATCGAAACCAGGCTGCCGCCCAGGCAGATAATTAACAGGAAAAAGGCCGCCAGGGGATCAATCAAAATCTCAAAGCCCGCATTCGTAAACCTGAAAGCGGTAAAAAGCTCGAGGCGCTGGGACTGCGGCTCCCTTAAGAACAGAATAGCTGCGGCCAGGCCTGTTACCGAGCCAATTGTGGCAAACGTATAACCAAATAATATGGCCCGGGTGGGCCATAAGCTGAAACAAAAAGCGGACAATATTCCAAAAGCATAACAGGCAAAACTTATGTAAAGCAGACTTGTGGCTAAAAATATCATTAAGGTAACTCCCTACCAAAACTGGAGACAGCCGCGAAAGTAACCGGTTGCGGACCATTTTCTAACTGGCCTAACATATCTTTGGTGTCAATCAGGTGGTTATTAAAAATAGTGCGCACTTTATCTAACAATTCAAACAGTAGCGGGTCCTTAATGCTGTAAAAAACGCTGGTGCCGTTTTTCCTGGCTACGATCAGACCCTTGGCCCGCAGTATACCCAGTTGCTGGCTCACCCCACTTTGATCCATACCAAGCAGCGCCTGCAGTTCTGTCACACTTTTCTCAGCATCACGCAGGTTCTCAATGATTTTAATTCTGGCCGGATGCGCCAGAGCCTTAAAAAATTCGGCTTTGAAATTCTGCAGAGCATCAGTCATAAACAACTATTTTCTTTGAATATTTATCGGAATAAGCATTCAAATATTATAATATTATATTCTTTCTTAATCCTAACACATGTTTAGGCCAGATGTCAAGAATCTTTTTCCGGTCGCATCCCACTAACTTTACTCCAAGAACCGATAACTTTGCCCATTAACCGGTTTCTTAGAGTTACTAAAAACAAAATAGTACACCAGGGAAAACGATTTTAAGCTTGTTCAAGTTAATTTAATAGATTACAAGAAAGAAATGAACCATGCCGAACTGGACCGACCATACTAATTTGGGTGAAAAGGTTATTTCAAAAAATACTTGCAAAAGGTTTTACCTAAAACCTAACCCAACTAATAAACGTTCTCCAGCAGCCTTTTAATAAGCCTTAAGAGCCAGCGCGCCTCAAAAGGTTTGTCTAACCATTCAGCCACCGAGGGAGCCTCCAAACTTCCGTTGAGGATAATTACCCGAGGATGGATCCCTGGCAGTTTGCTGTAGGCCGTTAGAAAAGTTTCGCCACTTCCCCCTATCGGAGGCATTTGAACGTCAAGTAAGATTATGTCCGGCTGCCAGGTTTGGTACAGGGCCAGGCCAGCCTTGGCGCTGTCAGACCGCTGGGCCATATAACCGTTGGCAGCCAGTATTGAACAAAGCGTATTTTGAGCCATTGGATCTTCAACGATTAGCAAGGCTCGCCTTCTTTGGTCCAGGGCTGGGGCCGGGTATTCTAGCTGATGGCTGAGTTGGTAGTCCATAAACGTTGTGAGGCGGGGACTGTCTCCTTCAGGTGACAGAGGAAGCCTCACTCCTTAATCCATAATGTTTAAGCATCTTTAGGGGCGGTTTTGTTATAAGACTTAATAAATCCCCGCTACTCGGCCAGGAGGTAAACCGGCCCAGCGCTTATTAGTTACTCCTGGGTTCAAAGGCGGAACTATTCCGACCTAACTGGCGAACCGCCTCTATAAGGCGGGGGCCAATGGCTCCCTTCACTAAAAATAAGTCAGCGCCTGCCTGGGCGGCCCGTCTTTGCACTTCCTGGTTACTTAATCCTGACAGGATAATAACGGCCACCTCAGGTTTAAGCCTTTTCAGATGGCGACAGGCTTCTATTCCACCACACAAAGGCATCTCATAATCCATGATTAGCACGTTTATTTCGGTTAGCGAGGTACAGGCGAGCTTAATCGCCTCCATACCATCTCTTGCTTCGGCAACAACGACCAGGTCTTCTTCTAAGCTCAGCCTATCTCTCAAACTGCTTCGCACCAGCCTTGAGTCATCTACAAGCATGATTTTTATTAATGGTAAAGCCACATCCTGGTCGCCTTTGTAAAAACAGTTTCAAAACAACAATAAGCTGCATAAAATCTTATATTCAAATATTTACATATTTAGCATACTACTATGGCTTATTTCGGCTGTCAAGCTGAATTAATAAAACATGAAACAAGCTTTAAGAAACTGTTAAGCCAGGTGATTAAGAGGTTATATCCGGCCCTACTTGAAATACCCTTTATAAGGGGACGCCTATGGCTTTTCTATTTCTATGAATTTCCTAGTTTTTGCTAAACCCGGCCATGAAAGTTATCCGCTTAACTCCTCAAGCGGATTTTTGCTTCAGACTCACCAGGTCCGCTAACGCAAGACTATAATTTTGAATTGGCTGGATTCTTTTCCACTTTCCTTCTCCTTTTATTTTGGATATTGACAGATAGGGCATATATGATAAAATATAAATATATAAAGATTTGAATATTTAATTTCTTATCTATATACTAAAAATACTTTTCACATATATTCCAA
>CADDZM010000210.1 GCA_902812345.1 Chloroflexota bacterium
TCACCAGGTCAATCGGCCAGGAAGGCTGCCCCGTCGGGGCTATCAGGGCGTCAAGGCGATGTTCGGCCAGGACCGCGTCAATGCCTTCTTTACACCCCGGCGGCGGTTATTCGCCAGGGCCGTTATGTACTCGTCCTCGGTGAGCGGGCCGCGTTCCTGGGAAATCTCCATAATCTCCTGGCCGAAATACGGTAACTCCCGGTCGGAATTTTCCCTGTTAAAGGCCATAATTTCTTCCATGGTCCGCAGAAATTTAGCGCCCGGATAATTCGGGTCAGGGATGCGCGTTTCAAGGTATGCGTTCAGGTCGCTCTTGAAATCATAGGTCAGGACGGTGGTTTCATCCTTGCTTTCTTTCATCTCCCCGGCGGTCGGCAAATCGGCCGGGTCTACTATCTCCGCGCCCAACCCCTTAATAACTTCAATCGCCGCTTCAAAAATCTTGTCGGTATGCGAATTGTAGCCGGAATAATATTTACGCAAAACCCCGATACGAGCGCCTTTAAAGGCGCTGGCATCCAGGAACCGGGTGTAATCGGAGAAAGATTTACCCTCGCTATTAGCGGTAACTTCGTCACGCGGGTCATTTCCGGTCAGCGCGCCAAGGACGGTAGCGGCGTCTTTAACGGTCCGGGCATGCACGCCAACCGTATCCTGGATGTGCGAAATCGGCACAACCCCGGCCCGGCTTAACAGGCCCACCGTCGGCTTGATACCTACGATACCGTTCACGTGGGCCGGACAAACAACCGAGCCGTCCGTTTCGGTCGCCAGGGCCGCCGCGCACAAGTTCGCCGAGACCGCTACGCCCGAACCCAAACTGGAGCCGCAGGGGTTGTGCGTGATAATGTAAGGGTTACGGGTCTGGCCGCCGCGACCGCTCCACCCGCTGCTGGAATGGGTCGAGCGGAAGTTAGCCCACTCGCTAAGATTGGTCTTACCCAGGATAATAGCTCCGGCCTCACGCAACTTCTCGACCACAAAAGCGTCCCGCTGCGGCTTTGAACCAAGCAAGGCCAGCGACCCGGCGGTAGTGTGCATCTTATCGTCAGGGTCGATATTATCTTTTATCAGGATAGGCAGACCGTGTAAAGGGCCGCGCGGGCCTTTTTGTTGCCGTTCTTTGTCCAGGCTGCGGGCGATATCCTCGGCCTCCGGGTTAAGTTCGATAACCGAGCGCAGACTCGGCCCGGACCAGTCAATTGCTTCAATCCGGGCCTTGTAGGTCTGGACCAGTTGCAACGAAGTTATCTCGCCACGCGCAAGTAAGTCCTGGAGTTGTTCGATTGTAATTTCTTTTAATTCTTCGCCGGGAAAACTCCCCTGTTCAATTTCACTCATTTCTTCTCCAATTCAAAAATTCGTTAAACCTGTAAAAAGCAGTTTTAATAAGCAGAACCGGTCGGGAAAACCATTCCCTTCCACAGATAAATAGTTACAAACGTTCTACGGGTGTTAGGCGGTCTCGCTAAGTAGTCTGTCAAGTAAGTTTCTACAGGTAAGGTTGTGCCTACATTTCAGGTTAATCATTACAAGTCTTTGTTGACAGACTACTAAGTGCGGGGTAAATCTGGAGCAACCGGATAGCAAGCTGGAAATCCAGCCAGTCATCGGTGCAGCCCAGGGTGCGCCCGGTAATTTCCTCAATCCGGCTCAAACGTTAGCTGAGCGTGTTGGCGTGAATATGCAGTTCGGCGGCTACCCCCCATTGTTACTGTTAAAGCGGCTGTAGGTAGTCAGGGTTGTCAGTAAATCGCTGTGGTGCTGCCGGTCGTACTTTAGCAGGTCTCCCAACACCGAACTAACGAACTCGGCCAGTGCGGCCCGGTTATCCAGCTTCATAAGCAAGAGGGCCGACCCCAGCATGGCGCAATCTACAATCTGGGTGCTAGCGACGGTCCCGCCAATAATTTGCAAGGCCATCGCCGCTTTCTGGTGGCGACGGCGAAGTTTGCGTGACCGCCATCGAAACCGGAGGCGAAGTTGCGGTTCGCTTCAATTTACGGCAAGATAAATCTATCAAGGAGCCCTGCTTCTGGACTCCCGCCGCCGGTCCGGCGGCGTTAGCCGCCAGAGGTTATTTTGCGACAACCTCGCACTCGCCGGACCTGTTTTACGCCAGCCAGCAGGCTGTCCGCTATATGCTCGAACACCTGATGGATAACTACCATCTATCGGCGGAACGGGCTTATATCCTGTGCAGCGTCGCGGTCGAGCTTAAGATTAGCCAGATTGTAGATGGACCAAACTTCACGGTTAGCGCCTTTATGCCAAACGCTATTTTCCCAAACAGCTAAAGCGCCGCTAACGTAAAATATTAGAAAGCGGCAACTTTATGAGTCTTCCGGTTGATATAAAAAACGATGTTTTGAGATTGACAAAGGAAGGCGGTATCAAGCAAATCCGTTTCCTGTATTGCGATAACGGCGGCATTATCCGGGGCAAATCGTGCGGCTGGCAGTCCCTTTCAGACCGGATGCACGGTGGGATTGGCCTGACCGTCGCCATGCAAGCCATGAACGCCCTTGACGAATTGCAAATGATAGAAGGCGTGGGGGCGGTTGGTGAGGTGCGCCTGACGCCCGACCCGCGCACCTTTAAGATTTTGCCTTACTCGCCCCGTGCCGCCCAGATGCTTTGCGATATGCTGACGCTGGACGGAATGCCCTGGGAGCTTTGCCCGCGATCGTTCCTGCGCCGGATAGTCGAACAGGGCCGCTCGGAATTCGGCCTGACCATCCTGGCCGCTTTCGAACCGGAATGGTCGCTCGCCCGGCGCGGCCTGGATGGTTCTTACACCGCCATTGATGACAGCCTTTGCTTTAGCACCATCGGCATGACCACCCAGGCCGCCATGATTGACGAACTATTAGGGGCTTTCGAGGCGCAAAACCTGAAAGTGGAGCTTTATCATCCCGAACTGGGGCACGGCCAGCAGGAATTAAGTATCAGCCCCGCCCGCGCCCTCGAAGCCGCCGACAATCAAATTATCTACCGCGAAACCGTCCGGGCGGTGGCCTGGAACCACGGGCTTTTCGCATCGTTCGCGCCCAAGCCGTTCATCAACCAGGCCGGAAACGGCAACCACGTCCACTTGAGCGCGTGGACCGGTGACCAGGGCGACCAGAACCTTTTCTATGACCCCTCCGACCCCTACAGCCTGAGCCAGACCGGGTATTATTTTATCGGCGGCATCCTGGAACATCTTGCGGCCCTGGTAGCCCTGACCTGCCCTTCGGTTAACAGCTATCGCCGCTTGCAGCCAAAAACCTGGTCCTCGGCCTACACTTGCTATGGGCCGGACAATCGCGAGGCGGCGGTCCGCATCGCTTCAACCCTTAAGGGTAAGGAAAGCAGTTCGATAAACCTTGAAATCAAGGCCTCGGATAATTCAAACAACCCTTACCTGGCCCTGGGCGGTATTATCGCGGCGGGATTGGACGGCGTGCGGCGTAAACTTCACCCCGGCGAAAAACTGAAAGTAATAGTTGACCCGGCCACTATACCGGAAGAAGAGCGGCTTGAACGCGGCATTAAGGCTCTGCCTTCCAGCCTGGGCCAGGCGCTGGATAACCTGGAAAAAGACGAGATTTTGCTGGATGCGCTGGGCGGTAAGCTGGCAAAAACCTATATCGCGGTCCGCCGTTCCGAGGAAAAATCTTACGCGGCGCGCACCACCGATTATGAGCTAAACTCACATTTTTATAAATACTAATTTTTCAAAAAGCCAATGTTAGATATAACCGACATTGCGGCGGTAGATAATCTCTGCCACCTGCCGCTAGAAGAGCCGCCACCTTTGCAGGCGGCAGGGCTTGCCCGTTTTTTCACGGAAGCGTCCATACCGGAAGTGCTGGATAACCAGACCTTGCACAGCCTTTTCTTCCGCCGGGCCATCCGCGACCTGGGAGCAATCCTGGGCTTTAATGAGAGCGATTTGGAGGACAGCGAAGGCAATTTGCAAGTTAGGGCGGTCCTGGCAAAACGGGCCGAGTTTACGGCTGACGACTGGTTCCGGCTGATGCTACAAAAAGCGAACCTGACGGCCCTTTTTGCCGATATGGGCTACCCCAGAAGCGGCGGTTGGACCATCGAAAAGGCCCAAAATGCCGCCAGTGGGCTGGGAAAGCCGCCCCTTATTCGCGCCATCCTGCGTATCGAGCGCGTGTTCGAAGATTTGATGCTTGAAAATGAGACCTTTAATCAGTGTGAGGAAGCCTTCCGGGAAATTATCCGGCAGACCCGGCAGCACAGCGCGGTGGGCCTTAAAAGTATTATCGCCTACCGGTGCGGCCTCGATATTAAGCCGGAAAAAACCTCGAAATTCCAGGCCGGCCAATCTTTCCTGAAATACAAGTCCGAAACCTGGCGCACCGGCGCTTATGCTCGAATCGCCGACAAAACTTTGCTCGATTACCTCGTGCCGGTGGCCCTGGACAACTCTGAACTTGATTATCTTATCGGCAATGTCAAAAAGACCCCCGGACGGCTGGCCTTGCGAGTAGTTCCCTGGATCGCGGACGGTTTCGAACAGTTCGGCCAGGGCGCGGAAGAACCCGTCTTTGCCGCCGCTCAGAAATACGGCGTGCCCGTGTTCGTCCTGGTGCCGGGCCGGACCCATTTGCTAGAGCCCTATCTGAAAAAGTTCCCCGGCGTGCAGGTCATAATTGACCATTGCGGCGTGAATATTTCATTCGCAAACAAGCCAACCGACCCTTTTGAAGGTTTCGAGCAGGTTTTTAAGATGGCCCAATACCCCAACGTTGCCCTTAAATGGGCTCACGCGCCATCTCTTTCATCGCTACCTTACTCCTACCCCGACCTTATCCCTGTGCTGGTGAAAGTGGTCGAGGCGTTCGGGCCGGAGCGGGTTATGTGGGCCAGCGACCACAGCCATAATAAAAAGTTTTACTCCTGGGCCGAGTCGCTTTTCTATATCCGCGATACCAAGGAACTTTCCGAGTCGGATAAAATCTGGCTGCTGGGTAAGACCGCCCGTACCCTGCTCAAGTGGCCCCAACTTGCCACCATAACTAATTCTTGACGAGCAGGATTATCTACAATAATTAGAGTGTTGTAATTAAACCCGGCTTTGGCTATAATTAGCGGGTAAAATAATGAATCGATTGGTTTCACTTTTTTCAGCACCATTTCAAATAATATTTGTCTTGATCAGTTTTAATGGACCACCTTTTCAGGTCTGAATTAAACACCCTGCCTGGACTGGCCCTTTTTGAAGCCCGACTAACCTGATATTCAACTTTTTAAGTGGGAGGGGATTTTGGCGGTAAAGTCTTCACTGGAGCAGGCCCAACCTTTAGCCGAAACCCCGGGTCGTCCGGCAGGCCGGCTGAGAGGTCCGCTGGCCCGTAAAGACCTGGCCTGGCTGCTCAACTGGGGTTTTCGCCTGTTCGGCCTTCTTCTTTCCATTTACCTTTTGAGCCAGGGCACCAAGTGGATTAGCGCTTTCGTCTTCGGCACCGGGTTCGCGGCGGTCGGCATCGGGGTCTTCCTAACCTTCCGGGTGCTAAATTTCCCCGATCTTACCATCGAAGGCAGTTATACCCTGGGCGCGGCGGTTGTCGTCAGCCTGATCTACAATAACGAAGGCTCCTTCTGGGGTAATCCCTGGGTTGCGACTCTGATTGCCATGCTTTGCGGCGGCCTGGCCGGGCTTGCTACCGGCCTTTTGCATACCCGCCTGAAAATTAATGGCCTGTTAGCCTCAATCCTGGTGACGACCGCCCTTTACAGCATTAACCTGCACGTGCTGGCCCCGCGCGCCCTGATAGACATTAACGACAAACCGAACATCGTTGAGACTTTTATTGCGCCCTACCAATCGCTTTTCAACATCCAGCGGGTTGACCCCGTTACGCGGGAATGGCTTACGCTGGCTTTCTTCCTGGTAATCGCTGTTATCCTGGTGGTCTTATTCAACTGGCTCCTGAATACCCAGCTTGGCCTCGCCTTGCGGGCGACCGGTGACAACGAAAATATGATTCGCGCGCTTGGCGTCAATACCAACAATACCAAGTTGACGGTGCTGGTCCTTTCGAATGCGCTTTTCGGCCTGGCCGGTGGCATGCTGGCCCAATATCTTCGCTACGCCGATGGCAACTTCGGGCTGGGCATGATTGTTATCGGTCTGGCGGCAGTTATTTTAGGGGAAAGCTTTATCACACCGCGCACAATCTTACTTGCGCTGCTCGGCTGCCTGGTTGGGGCCAATATCTATCGCGTCATTTTTACCGGTGTTTTCGGCCTTGAAATTAGCTGGGGGCTGGTTGTGATGGCGCTTTTAACACTCGGCGCGGCGGCCCTGGCCGCTTGGCCGCTTTATGTAGCTCGTAACCGCCAGATGCCTGGATTTATTGTCCTGGCTGGCATTGTCGTTGGCGGAATTTTCGGAGCGGTAGTCGTTACCTGGCTGAACTCGGTGGTACACAATCTTTTCAATGACACCCTGGATAAGGCGCTGATTTTCAAAGCTGAGCAGTACGACATCCGGCTGGTATTGGCAGCACTGGTGATAGTCGCGATGGGCATACCGGCCTTGCGGAACCGGGTAGGCATGAAAACCCTTAAAGCCGGGGCCATCAGATAAAGTTAAACCGCACGAGTTTTTAACAAAAGATTTTTGATGATAAAAATTAACCAGGCTTATAAAACCTTCAACCGGGGCGACGTGAACGAAGTCCGGGCTTTGCGCGGCCTAAATTTAAATATTGACGAGGGTGAATTCGTTACCGTTATCGGCTCGAATGGGGCCGGAAAGTCTACCATGCTTAATTTACTGGCCGGGGTCTTTGCGCCGGACATAGGTGAAATCTGGATTGGTGACCGGAACGTGACGCGCTGGCCGGAGCATCAGCGGGCCAAACTTATCAGCCGGGTCTTTCAAGACCCGCTCAAAGGCACCGCCGGTTCCATGACAATTGAGGAAAACATGGCGATGGCCCGGTTGAGGGGACAGCGGCGCGGCTTTGGCTGGGGCGTGACGCAGGCCGGGCGCAAGCAGTTCCGGCAGGAACTAACTCAGCTTGGACTCGGCCTGGAAGACCGCCTGACCAGCAAGGTCAGCTTACTTTCGGGCGGGCAGCGCCAGGCTTTAACCCTGATTATGGCGACCCTGGTTAAACCCCGCATTTTGCTGCTAGACGAGCATACCGCCGCCCTCGACCCCGGTATGGCCCAGCAAATATCCAGCCTTACCGCCCGCCTGGTCCGCGACCATAACCTGACCGCCCTGATGGTAACGCACAATATGCAGCAGGCTCTTAGTATGGGTAGCCGGACCCTTATGATGCACAAGGGCGAAATTATTTTAGACTTACAGGGGGAAGAACGCGCCCGCCTGACGGTAAATGACCTTGTACAAAAGTTTGCCAGTATTCGCAAAGACGCGCTTGACGACGAATTATTATTGAGCTAGCCTTATCAAGGAGAAGAAGATGTTACATAAAACCCGCAAAATGCCGGGGGCTTTCCTGGCATTGGTGTTATTCGCGCTGGCGCTCGCGGGCTGCGGTGATAATACTGCAACCGCTCCTGCCGCCCCGGCGGCCACTACCACCGCCCCGGCAGCGACCACTGCTGCCGCCACGACCGCCGCTGCTGGGACAACTGCCGCCGGAGCAACGACTGCCGCCGGGGCAACCGCCGCCGGGGGCGGTAGTTCAGCCGCGGTGGCCTGTTCCGCCCCGGTCGCTGCCGCCAGTAACGGCAAGACCTACAAAATCGGTATTGCGGTCCAGAACACCATCCCTGACCTGCAACAGGCCATTGACGGGACCAAGAAGGGTCTCGAACAATGCGGTTTTGTCAGCGGCAAAAATGTAACTTACCTCGACCGCAACGCCGCCGGGGATATTCCAGCCCTGGCGACAATCGGCAAAGAATTCGCCAATGAAAAAGTGGATGCGATGCTGGCGGTTGGTTCGCAGGCTCTTACCAACCTGTACAACGCTAACAAAGACAGCACCATCCCGATTATCTTCAACGCTGTGACCGACCCCTACAAAGTGCTGCCCAGCGTGATTAAATCGCCGACCGACCACGGCCCGGTTACCGGCATGCAAGCTCTTCCGCCCGTAGAAGACGGCCTGAAAATCGTCCTCGAAACGATTCCGGCAGCCAAGAATATCGGTTTTATCTACAACCCTGCCGAAGTCAACGCGGTGGCGACCCTGGATGAAGCCAAACGGCTGGCCGGGAGCATGGGGTTGAACATTGTTACCGTGACGGTTCAGAGCAGCGGTGAAGTTTTGACCGCCGCCCAGTCTATCGCCGACAAAATAGACGCCTTCCTGACCACGACAGATGTCACGGTGGTAAACAACCTGGAGTCGGTGGTTAAAGTGGCAACCGACAACAAAAAGCCGCTTTTCGCTCTTAACCCGGACTCGGCTTCGCGTGGGGCGGTGGTGGCGATCGGCCTCGACTACTTCGATAACGGGGTAGCCTCAGCGACCTATATCGCTAACGTTCTGGACGGCAAGAAGCCTGAAACATTGGACATCAAAAAGCAGCCCAAAGGCCCAACCTGGGTCAACACCAAAGCTGCTGAACAGATGGGGGTTAAGATTCCTGACCCGATTCTAAACCGGGCCAACAAGAAGTTTACCGATATTACCCCGCCCAAGAAGTAATTCCGGTGGGATGAAGCAAAAAGGAGCCTGCGCTGCTGACGCAGGCTTTTTTTGGCCCCTTTCTTGATTTAATAGGTGATTCACTGGATTGTTGTAAGCGGGTAAAATTGCTAAAATAAAAGTATTATTAAATTACTCAGGAAAGCTGGAAGAAATGAGCCAGGAAGCAAAAGCAGACGAACAGGCTAAACGCGAAAAAACCGCCCACCTGGAAAGCCAGGAAGTTTTTAAGGGCAAGAAATTCACGGTCCGGGTGGATACTATCACCGACCGGCCCGGCCATACCTACCGGCGTGAGATTGTGGTCCATCCGGGCGCAGTCGTGATGGTGCCGGTCACGAAGGACGGCAAAATACTATTGGTGCGGCAGTGGCGGCCGGCGGCGGGCAAAGTGCTGCTGGAATTGCCCGCCGGGACACTTGAAGAAGGTGAACCGCCCCTGGAAACCGCCGGGCGAGAGTTGCAGGAAGAAATCGGCTACAAATCCAACAAAATTACCCCGCTTGGCGGCTTTTACAGCGCACCCGGCATCCAGACCGAATATTTGCATCTCTACCTGGCGGAAGATTTGGAAGCAAGCCAGCTAGACCCGGACGAAAACGAAGAGTTGGACCTTCTTGAGGTGACGCTCGAAGAAGCCCTGGCGGCGGTCGAACGGGGTGACATCGAAGACGCCAAAAGCATCGCGGGTCTCAGCCGCTACTATTTTCGGCTGCACGGTTTTAAAAACTAGTTTCTCCGGAACAGGCCGGTTTACAACACATCTTATGAATAAACAAGCTGACTCCTCAACTGAAAATCACCCGGTTAAAGTGGGCGATAAAACGCCCCTCTGGACCGCGCCCAGCACCGAGGGGGAAATCCAACTGGCCGATATCCTCCACACCCAGGCCGTCCTGCTTATCTTTTACCCGGCGGATTGGAGCCACGTTTGCAGCGACGAACTGCCTTTGCTGGAAGAACTGGTCAAACTGGCCGGAAAGCTCAAGCTAAAAACCCTGGCAATCAGCAACGACAGCCTGTTCTGTCACCGGGCTTTCGCCGGGGAGATTGGCCTGCAAAGCACGGTTCTGGTCAGCGACACCCGCCACGAAATCAGCCGGGTGTACGGCCTACCGGTGGACCAGGACGGTTTCGGTCCCCGCGCGACCATCCTGATAGACCAGGCCGGGATTGTGCAGCGAATAAAAGTCGAGCCGGGCCGGGAGCAACCTCGTTCAATGCAGGAAATGGAGCAAATCATCCAGCAGGTGCGCGAGTGGAACGGCTACCCGCCGGGCCTGGAAAACTGGCAGGCCGAACGCCGGAATGCTATGCAACTGCGCCGAGCGCAACCACTGGCCGCGCCGGCCCGCCTGCAATTGCGGTTCTGGGGTACGCGCGGCTCGATACCGGTTTCAGGCCTGGCGCACGTCCGCTACGGCGGCAACACCAGTTGCGTCAGCCTGACCAGCGATACGGGCCACCTTTTCATTTTCGATTGCGGTTCAGGCGCCCGCGAGTTAGGCCAGCATTTGCTGGAAACCGCTCAAACGGATAAAGAAAAAAAAGGAATTGAAGGTTATATCGTTCTCAGCCACACCCACTGGGACCACATCCAGGGCTTTCCTTTCTTCGCGCCGGTCTTCCAGCCGGGGAACCGCTTTAATATCCTGGGCTGGAGCAATTGTTCGCAAACTTTAGCCAGTATCCTGGCCGGACAGATGGAGAAAATTTATTTCCCGGTCAGCCTGGAGGCGTTGCCTTCGGAGCTAAATTTCTTCTCTTTGCAATTTAACGGGGCGGTGGTGGACGGCGCGAAACTGACCGGACGGCTGCTCAAACATCCCCTGCCAAGCACGGCTTACCGCCTGGAACTGGGCGGGAAAACCATTGTCTACGCGACCGACCACGAACCGCATAGCCTGCCTGATTTGCCGCCTGCCTCAACCCTGGGCGACGACGTGATTGATCCAAAGCTGGTCGAACTGGCCGCAAACGCCGACATACTTATTCACGACGCGCAGTATTCGCTGGCAGAACTGGTTCAGAAGGTCGGGTGGGGCCACAACGCCGGGGAAGTGGCCGTGGATACGGCAGTCCGGGCCGGGGTCAAGCACCTGGTGCTGTTCCACCACGACCCGGCCCACAACGACCGCGCCATTGACACCATCTTGCAATCGGCACGCTGGCGAGCCGAAGCCCTGGGCCGTCAGAACCTTAAAATTACGGCTGCCAGTGACGGTATGGCCCTGGACCTTTAAATTTTCACGACAAAATATGAAGAAAGAAATAAAAAAGGACCGGCCTTAAATCGCCAGTCCTTATTATTTTCCACTTGCAAGCCGGAGACTAATTGTCGCCGAAGTCTACCGTCCAGTACCAGCCGTAAGTGCTGCCGGGCCGGAAGTACCGGGCTACCCCGAGTTTTTTATACTGGGACTTGAGCATGTTGGCGTTGTGTTCAGGCGAATTCCGGAACTGGTTAAAAACGTCCTGGGCCGTGCCTTTACCGGCGGCGATATTTTCGCCCATCCAGCCACCCGCATAACCTGCCCCGGCCATCCGTTTGAAGGGGTCGCGGCCCAGGCTGTCGGTGTGCGAGAAGTAATTTTTCTCACCCATGTCTTTTGTCATCCAATCGGCGGCTGACTGAAGCTGCGGCTGGTAGGCCAGGTCGCCAGCCCCGTTGGACCGCCGGTAATTGTTGACCAGGTTGAGGAAGGTTTGTTCCTCGCTGTCCAGGTTGCTGGAAGGGGCCGAAGCCACTCCACTGATAGGCGCGGGGGCGTGACCGTTGTAACGCCAGTTGAAGTAGTGCAGGCCAATGTTACCCATCTCCACCTGCCAGCCCGCCGGGTTAGACGGCGTGTAGGTCAGGATCCGCCGCTGGAACAGTTGCACCAGCACCATCT
>CADDZM010000211.1 GCA_902812345.1 Chloroflexota bacterium
GAATCCTAGTTGCGGAGCTTTTTTATTTCATACTCTTAAAAGAGCTCCTTTGGACTGCCCCCCGGCCAGGAAGCTCTTTTTGTTTTATAACCGAGAGCCTTTCATAATAGCTGTTCTTGTAGATTTTCTTGTAGATTTTGAGTTCAAATTTGGTTTTGATTAGCCTCGATATAGATTCAATGAGTCTAGCCCTGAGAGGCTTTGGAAAGATATCGCAGGCATCTTTTATACCATTTGGACTTATTTAGGGGCCTTAAAACCCCACATAAAAAGCACTTTTACCAATTATGAAAGGCTCTCAATATAAGATAAGCTGTTCACAGGCAAAATCCCGGCGAATTGAATCGCCGGGATTTTCTTGCTGTCTTTGCTTTATTATGAGACAGCCATTTTCACCGAAAAGCCATAATATGGATTTTGTTAGGTTGAAAGGGTTGAGTTTGGCTGGGCCAAAAACCCCGATCTCTTTCAAAGTAGTAATTACCTGGTATTAGATTAGAAATATTTCTTTAGAAAATCTTTAGAACTCCCCCGCCTTTTTTAGAGGTTCTTTAGTACCTGTTACATATAATTTACCCGATATAACAGCTAATAACCCTTTATATCCAGAATTTTACTGGTAAGTTACCTGTATTTAATCATTGGGTTTACCGGTTATTTTTAATATCAATGGGTCAAGATGAACCCGTTTCTTATTTAAGAAAGGTTGGGGTCTTGCCGGATATCATGAACTATTAAGGCATAGAGTTATTTATCAAACGGGGTTTAGCATATTTGGGATGGTAGAAAATGAAGATATTGGTTGTTTTCGATCAAACAGGTCAAGCCGAGCAGAATTTGCGGGCGGCTATGCAAATGGCCCGTGTTACCCAGATTTCGATAGGAGTTGAAACCGAACTTCTGGTGTGCGTGTTGGAATTAATGCGCGAGGATAAGGCTCTTGATGATTACCTGGGAGAGATGGAACGCAGCACCGAGCAGGCGCTTATGAAAATCGAGCATATTTTGGATGAGGCAGGCGATAATCTGCGCCCTAATGTTAGTGTTAAAGTTTTACGTGGGATTGACCTTGAAATAACAGATTTAGTGGCATACCAGGCGAGAGCCTGGCAGGCTGATTTGATTCAGCTGAGCGTAGGTGAGGAATGTGCCATTTGCAAGCTTCAGTTTCGTGAAAGAAAACTGCCGCCCTTTTTCAAACTATTTCACAAAGTTAACAAAAGGAAAGTGACGGCTCAGAGCTTACCACCACCCGAGGCTTATTCACCGAAACAAATTTCTTTAAACGATTTGTTATATAAAACCCAGTGCCGGATAAATGTCACCTGCCACGGTGAGCGGCTTTTCACCCTTTACATGCATCATTCCGAAGTAAAGTCAAGGCAAGACCGGTCCTGAGAAGCCAAACCGGAAAACCTTGAGTAACGCCTTTACAGGCGCAAAAGTTAATCAGAACCTTTGAGACCATTTTTAAAATAATCTCATTGAGCATTGGGTAACGCGCCACTAAAAGTAAAGCTTGATCCTGTGGAAATTTGATAGGTAACCTAACTGAGGAGTGTAAAATGAACGACCAACCGGAGTTGCCCCAACTACCGTTAAAGCCGGAAGATCAGCAAACGGGAGAGGGTTCTAGTGTCCCGCCCAAAGCGGCTAGCTCAATCCCGCGCCAGAGTTTTAAAGTAAGCGAGAACAAAGTTACTTATCCGAATGATGCCACTCAGACCGGTTTTAACAACGAATCTTCCCACCAAAATAGCCAGATCAATTCTCTTCAGCCCCTACCTGGAGACCGGGATAACAAAGATAGCGGCAGTAATAATAATGGCAAAGGGACTGTAGATAATGCCCACCATCCGCCGGATGAAGGCGGTTCAATTGTCCGCCGAGGAACCCGGCCCGGTGACCGCTACGTACGGATAGTTCGCACCACCCAGGCCGATGTCCAGCGGATTACCCCCAAGTACGTCCAACTCTCCCCAGAAGCGCTCGCTAACCAGGGTTTCTTTGCCCGCTTGCGCCGCTTTGTTTTTGGCCGCCCCATCCAGACTATCCACTCCGGTCACCAGCGGCTTAATAAAGTCAGAGCCCTGGCTATCCTGGCCTCGGATGCTCTTTCCTCGGTCGCTTACGGCACCGAAGCCTCCCTCTTTATCCTCGTTACCGCGATGGCTTCCCAGAACCCGGTTCAATTCATCATTCCCATCAGCATTGTTATTTCAATCCTGATTGTGCTGGTGGTAAATTCCTACCGCCAGACCGTCCATGCATATCCGCAGGGTGGCGGTTCTTATATCGTCAGCAAAGACAATTTAGGCGTTAATGCCGGTCTAATCGCCGCCGGGGCCATCCTCATTGACTACACCCTGACTGTAGCCGTCAGCGTTTCAGCGGGCGTAGCGGCTATTACTTCGGCATTTCCGGTCCTCAACGGCGACCAGGTTATCATCGGGGTTGGAGTAATTGTACTCATTATGATCGCCAATCTGCGGGGCTTGAAGGAAAGCGGCACCATTTTTGCGGTACCGACCTATCTGTTTATTTTGAGCTTCCTGGGCATGCTTGCTTACGGTACATTTAAGGTATTAATCGGTGATTATACCCCTTATCCGCCCATGAGCGACCTTGAGCATCTCAAACCGGCTGCCAGCGAGATTGCGGGCTTCAACATGCATTCCGTTTCGATATTTCTCCTGCTACAGGCCTTTGCGGCGGGCTGTAGCGCCATGACCGGGGTTGAAGCCATCTCTGATGGGGTACAGGCTTTTGAGAAGCCGGAACCGAAAAACGCCTCTCAGACTCTAATAATAATGGGCGGTTTGCTGATAGTTCTCTTTATGGGCACCAGTTTTCTGGCTTATCATCTCAATGCCCTGCCCGACGACCCCAACAACCCCGGTTACGAAACAGTAGTATCAAAAATTGGCCGGGCTTTCTTTGGCGGTGGCTCGCCCTTCTACTACCTGGTCCAATTTACTACTGCCCTCATTTTGATTCTGGCCGCTAACACCGCTTTCGCCGATTTTCCCCGCCTGCCTTCTACCTGGCCCGCGACAAATTCCTACCCAATATTTTCGGGCACCGGGGCGACCGGTTGGCCTTTTCGACCGGCATTATAGTGCTAGCTCTGCTTTCCGCGACTATCCTGGCAATCTTCAACGGCCACACCGACTCGCTCATTCCGCTTTACGCAGTGGGGGTCTTTACCGCCTTTACCCTCTCGCAGAGCGGCATGGTGGTCCACTGGCACAAGGAAAAGAAAAAAGGGGTTCAGGGAGTAACCAGGAGCCAGCTATTCAACGCAGTTGGGGCGGTAGCGACCGGGATTGTGCTGGTTATCATTATTTTAACCAAGTTCCTGGTGGGAGCCTGGCTGGTGATAATCCTTATTCCGCTGCTCTTTTTGATGTTCAAGCAGGTTAACCGGCATTACACCCATGTGAACGAACAACTCCGGTTGCCCAGGGATGTCAAAGCAACGGCTTTAGTGGCGACATTACCGATTAACGGGGGACGCAATCACACCATCATTGTGCCGGTATCGAGCATCAACAAAGTTTCGCTGATGACGTTGGATTTTGCCCGGTCGCTGGGAGATTCGGTTACGGCCCTGTTTATCAGTGATGAGGTGAAAGAGATAGAAGGGATAATGAAGGATTGGAAAGATTTTGACATTAAAGTGCCTCTGGTAATTCTGGAGAATCCGTTCCGGTCGATTATCCCTCCTTTACTTAATTACATTGATAAACTTGACAGTGGGGATCCGGATGACATCTTAATGGTGGTGCTGCCCGAATTTGTGGCGCGGCACTGGTGGGAGCTATTCCTGCACAACCAGACAGCTTTAAGAATTAAGCGAGTGTTGCTCTTTAAGCCAGGAGTAGTGGTAGTGGATGTTCCGTATCATCTCAGGCGAACGGGTGACACAGCCGAGATCACCGCTAAAAGCTTCTGACAACAAAATAAAACAGAAACCGGGTAGACTTTAAGTGGGCTGAACTGAGCCATTTTAAAAAATGCCATTTGTGGCCTATAATCTATAATGTGCATGGGGTTTGTTTGCGCCACGACTGTTGTCGCAAGCCGCCTTCAATTTTAATAGAATTAGCTCTTTAAAACATAGTACCGCGAAAACAGGTTTCAAAATCAGGATGGTAGGAAGTTCGCGAAATAACACAAAAAGAGGTTTAGCCGGTTTATTTTTTGGAATATTTGGGTTAAGTCTGGCCACCGCAATTTTAAAGTTTTTCCAGTTTGAACAGTACCTCTATAACGTGGCCCTGGTTTTCATCCTGGTTGTTTTATTGGTGGCCAGCCGCTTTGGTCTGTGGCCGGGTATTGCAATCTCCATCCTTGGCTTTTTGTGCTTCAATTATTTCTTTATACCCCCGTTCCACACTTTATATATCGAGTCGTTTGCCGGGGTTATCGCGGTTACCAGTTTTCTGGTGGCGGCTTTTATTACCAGCGAAATTGCCGGCCAGGCCAGGAGTAAAACCGAGCAGGCGCGGCTGGGCCAGCAGGAAACCGCCGCTCTTAATCAGTTAAATATGGCTGTCCTGGGAGAAGCGCAAGCCGCCCCGATGCTGCAACAGGTCGTGCGCCAGGTAAGCCAAAACCTGAAGGCCAGTGTCGCGGCTATTTACCTGGCCCAACCCGATAAATCCAATCAGATAACTCCTACCGCTATTTATCCTGAAACGGTTCCAGCCCGGCTCGAAAATATTGACTTTTTCCGACCGGAGTTAGTCGAAACCTCCTTTAATAAAAAAGAGCCTTTCTACAAATGCCTGGAAGGCACAGGAAGGAGCGCCTATTTGCCATTGTTGCGTGGGGATGAGGCACTTGGCGTTATGGCAGTTTTTTTAGAAGATGAAAATAGCTCAAAAACGATACCGGGCAAAGATATTTTTAACCCGCAGGAGAAACATTGGCTTTTAATCCTGGCAAATCAGGCAACCCTGGCCGTAGACCACGCCCACCTTATCGCCGAAAATGCGCTTATAGCCAGCCTGAAAGAAGCCGACCGCTTTAAGTCGGTTCTGCTGGGCCTGGTTTCCCACGAGCTACGCACACCTATCACAGCCATCAAGACGGCCGTGGCCGGGCTTAAAGATGAAAGCAGTGAAATTGCGCCGGACGAACTCAACGAATACCTGGAAGTCATTGATCAGGAAAGCGAAAGGCTCAGCCGCCTGATTTCTAACCTGCTTGACCTGAGCCGCATAGAAGCAGGCCGCCTCGAGCCTGAAAAAGGGCTATACTATTTACCTGAGATAATTGCTAAAACGATTGACCGGCTTAATCGTAGCAACACCCTGGCCGCCCACCCAGTCCAGACCCATTTCGGCGAAGATTTGCCGCTGGTGCCACTGGATTATCTTCAAATCGATCAGGTGGTTACTAACTTGTTGGAAAATGCCGTAAAATATTCGCCGCCCGGTAAGCTTATTTGTATTGAAGTTTGCCAGGCTTTCCGGTTTATCACGGTTAGGTCAGGCCATGGCGAAAGTGAAGTTACCGAAAATTCACCCGGCGTGCTGGTAGAAATTGCCGACGAAGGCTCCGGCATCCCGGAAAGTGAACTCGCCCATATTTTTGAAAAGTTCTACCGGGTCAATTCAAGCAAAAGCGGCCTTTTACCGAACGCCGTACCTGGCAGCGGCCTGGGGTTGGCTATTTGTAAAGGCATCATTGAGGCACACGCCGGCCAGATATGGGCTGAAAACAGGCCGGGCGGCGGTAGCCTTTTCTCTGTGTGGCTGCCCATCAAGATGATCAATGGAAATGAACGATAAAACCAAAGATCGGGAAAAGATTCTGGTAGCCGATGACGAGCTATCCATTTTGCGCATGCTCAACCGGAACCTGACCCGGCGTGGCTATGAGGTAATAACCGCCGCCAACGGACTGGAAGCCCTGGAACGCATCGAGGAGAGCCTGCCTAACCTGATTATCCTTGACCTGATGATGCCCAAAATGGATGGTCTGGAGGTATGCCGGCGGGTCCGAGAATGGAGCCAGGTACCGATTATTATTCTATCAGCGGTAGGCGAGGAACGCCAAAAAGTTGAGGCGCTCGACCTTGGCGCGGATGATTATCTGACGAAACCTTTTGGGATGGACGAATTACAGGCCCGCATCAGGGTAGCTTTAAGGCGCAGCAACCAGTTAAAAGAAGATTCGCGCAGAGAAGACCTGGTGATATTTAGTGATGAAGATTTACTGATTGACTTCATCCGGCGACAGGTCACCTTTCAGGGCCAGGAAGTAAAACTTACTCCTAAACAATATGACTTGCTCCGCTATCTGGTCCAAAATGCTGGGCGGGTTATCACCCATCGTAGCGCCCTGATAAATGTTTGGGGGCCGGAGTACGGTCAGGAAAGCCAGTATTTGCATGTCTTTATTGGCCAGTTGCGCCAGAAAATTGAGGTAGACTCGGTCCACCCGCGCCATATCATTACAGAACCGGGGGTCGGTTATCGCTTTAGAGAAGTTGCCGGCAGTCAGTAAGGATAATGAGTAAGAGATTTCGGACAATCGGTGAAGGTCGAATCGGGTATATAATGACGATTATGACAACACCCAGAAAGAAATATTGGCCGGCTTTCAAAGCCCAAATCGTCCAGGAACTCCCCCGCAACCTACCCGGCATTCCATTTCCTGCCGCGCTTCCCGGTAACAATCATTTTACAAATAAGTAATAACTCTTTCACACTTTTCCAACGGCTTGTTTACACCTGTGAGTTACTATGTGAATGTTAAATGATTTGTAAAGATTTAGGGCCGGACCGACCAAACGACGGTTTAAGGCACCTATTATGCCGTAATAGCAAATAAATAAAATAAAAACTTAATCCGGTTTGCTACCGGGCCGAATCATTGAGTAATAAGTAATGAGGGGATTTTGAAATGTTAGACGACCGCTACCCAAACAAACCGGACGGACAGGAAACGTCAAATAACCCGTCCGGGCAGAATCAGAATAACCAGCCCAATCCGGGCCAGGACACCAATTCGACCAGCCGCTTAAACCGCGCTGAGATGAACAATACCAATAACCCTAACCAGACCAACCAGTACCCTTACTGGCAAGAAATTTATTCCGACCAGTCGTCTAACCGGACGCAGGTCAATCCTTATCAGTCCCCAGCGGACGGCGGCTATACCCCGGAGGGTGGCACGACCAACCCGTACGCGGTTCCCCCGTTGAACACGACCAACCCCAATCCGTACCGGACGGTTAGCAGCGCGCCCAATCCATATGCCACCCCTGCGGCTAATGGCGGCTATAGCAACGATTACCGCACCTATCAGCCCGCTGCCACTGCCAAACCGGCCCCGCCAAAACGCAAAAATACGCTCGGCTTACTCGCGGTAATCAACGCTATTTTCCTGGTGGCTATCGTGGCTTTGCTGGCTGTCTTCCTTGTTAACAACGGGAAGCAGACAAACAATACTCCCGCTCCGGCTGCGCAGGCTGCGGTTGTCCCGTCAAATACCACGGCGGCTTCCAATAACGGGGCGGTCGCAACTACCGGTGGCGCTACCGCCAGCACTGTTTCGGCCAGCCAGACCGCCGCGGCGAGTCCCTCAACCGCCCAGCAACCGGCGGCTGCGACGGCAGGCCAACTCAGCGTCCGGCAGGTAACCGAGAAAGTTAAACCGGCGGTGGTCCAGGTATCCAACTTGCAAAAGCAACAGGCCAGCCCCTTTGGTGGACGGCGGGGTTCCGCTAATAACAGCGCCAGCTCAGACCCGGTTGAAGCCGGGGTTGGTTCGGGTATTATCTATGACAAGGCAGGTTATATTCTCACCAACGACCACGTTGTTACCGGCGCGGACGCTCTGCTGGTAACGCTGCCTGATGGCCGCGCTTATCCCGCGACCGTGGTCGGGACTGACGTGATGACCGACCTGGCCGTAATCAAGATTGACCCGAAAGGCGATACTCTCCCGGTGGCGGAACTGGGCGACTCTTCCCAGCTTCACGTTGGTGACGGTCTGGTAGCGATTGGTAACGCCCTGGCTCTGCCAGGCGGCCCGACCGTAACTTCCGGCGTGGTTAGCGCTCTCGACCGCAGCGTAGCCGAACCCGGCAGTCAAAGCCCTACCGGTCAGACTACCAGCGGCCCGACCCTTTACGGCCTTATTCAGACTGATGCCGCGATTAACCCCGGCAACAGCGGCGGCCCGCTGGTGAACCTGCAAGGCCAGGTCATCGGTATCAACACTCTTGGCGCCGGTCAGGCTGAGCCGGGCGTCCAGGCCCAGGGTATCGGGTTCGCTATCTCGATTAACCAGGCCAAAGACATCGCCCAGCAACTGGTAGCGAACGGTAAAGTCAGCCACGCCTACATGGGCATCTCTTACCAGCCGCTGACCCCGGCCATCGCCAGCCAGTTAGGGGTAAGCCTCAAACAGGGCGCGGTCCTGACGACAGTCCAGGACGGCACCCCGGCGGCCAAGGCTGGCCTGAAAGCCGGTGACATCATCATTTCGGCTGACGGTAAGCAACTGACCGGTGAATCAGCCCTGGGCGAGATTTTGAACGGCCATAAACCGGGCGACAAAATTACCATCCAGGTGGTAACACCGCAATCTCAGGGCGGCAACGGCCAGCCCCGCAACGTTGATATAACGCTGGGCGAGCGGCCGGCCAACCAATAACCCGGCAACCCTGAACAGGCTTTAAGCATAAAAATGAGTCATCCCTGAATTCAACCAGGGGCGGCTCATTTTTAGTTTAGAATGACAAACAATATTCGCCAACGAAACCCGCCAGCGGCGAAAAAGTTTCCTCAACCTGGTTTGGAAAGACAAAACCAGACTAGAAAGCGCTCTATGGCAGATTTTCCATACCCGGCCCGGGCAGACGCGCCGGAACCATCTATTTCCCCCGAATTGGCCCAAAAGTGGCCGCCCGCCTCTCGCGCCATTGATTACCCGGCCTTCGAGAAAATGATAGCCGCCGCCCCGGCTTTGCAGGGTCGGCCCCAGGCTGTTACCTGGCGGATCAATGGCGAGATAATTATGGCGTTGGGCTGGGGCCGGGCTATCCTGATGCAAATCTCCCATCCAAAAGTCGCCGCAGGGGTAGGACAGCACAGCCATTTTTACAGTTCGCCTGCCGCTAAAGCGCAACGCTTCTTCAATACTCTCAACCGCATGTTGACCCTGACTTATGACACCCCGCGAGAAGCCTGGCAGGCCGCTCACGCCATAGATACCATCCATGACCGGGTTAACGGCCAGGACGAAAGCCACGCCCGTTATTCGGCCCGCGACCCTGAACTGTTAAAGTGGGTCCACGCCACTTTTGCCGATTCGATGTTCAAAACTTACGAGATGTTTGTCGGGCCGCTCAGCCGGGCCGAGAAGGATGAATACCTGCATCACGCCAGTTTTGTCGCTCCGCTCCTGGGCGCGCCCCCGGGCTATTTTCCCGGCAACCAGGCCGAACTCGACGCTTACATAGCCGAGATGCTGGAAAACGGTACCCTTAAAGTCGGACCCCAGGCCCACCAACTGGCCGATTATGTGCTGGAACCCCTGCCAATCCCCGTGCTTGGCCGGGTCTTGCAGTGGTACGCAAAGCTGCTGGTCGGCGGAATGCTGCCGCCCGTTTTGCGCGAGGCCTACGGCTTCAAGGTTGGTAAAGGCGGCGAAAGCGCTTTGCGAGTAACCGCCTGGATTTACCGGAATCTGGTCCACCCCATTTTGCCGCCCGCGCTGTGCCGCTGGAAGGTTGCTCGTAAGGCCGTCAGGGATTTCAAGACCAAAAATCCAGCCTCTTAAAAAAAACAAAACCAATCTCTAAAAATTCGAAAAGCGGCGTTTAAATATTACGGTTATATTTCCTGCCTCACCTGGCCCAACGGGTTGCAGATGTATTGAGGTATGGGTAAATTCCCAGGAGAAAATTTGTGTACAACGAGAATAATTATAGCCGCAGCGAGAGCATCTTCGACCGTCTACCTAAAACCGAGGACGGCAACCTTGCCCGCTACGAAGGCCTTTTCAGGAATCTTCCCGGCAGCGAAAACCCCAGCAGCAGCACCTATTACGAATACCACGACCGTACCCGACCGACCTCCATCACGGTAGTAGCGGTGCTGCTTCTAATCGGCCTGGCTTTTGGCCTGTTTCAGGTTTTGAGTCTCCTCAATTATATAGACCTCTTACCGGGGTGGGTCTGGCTGGTGCTGTTGGTAGACTACAGCCTTTTGATTTCCGCAATTATCGGCTTATTCCAGATGAAAAAATACGGTGCCTGGACCCTTTTAGCACAGTCCGTAATAAGCACCGTCTCCTCGCTGGCCCTGGGCGCGACCACCATCGGCCTTATAAACCTGGTTTGCTCGGTTATTATGCTTTTCTTCGTCTTCCGCAAATACGCCGACATGCAATAAAAGAGGCGGCTGGATTGGATTGTTTTTAAGCTCGTTAATTGTTAAACTAGGCTACCCGAATTTTTACAACCTAAATGCGAAGGAGCAAGATTGTGGACGCTAACGAGCTTAAAGATAGCATTCAGAAACTGGCCGAAACCCTGCGCCGGACCAGGCAGACCCAGTGGGCCAGGGAACTTGAAGACATCCTGGCGAACAGTTCGTCTGATACCCAGAAATTGGGCGAGACTGTCACGGTGCTGCGCCGCCTGAACGGAACCAGCCTGCCGCCGATGCTAGGCATGAGCGAGTCTCTGCCAAAACTGATTACCGATATTGAGAAGTTTTTCAAAACCAGGAGATAAAACAAAAGCAGAAGTGGATGGGATGGGAGAAAGAATGCTTTCAGAGTTGGAGATAGAAGCCCGCATTGAGGCTTTAAAAAAAGAGCCGCTAAATTCCGCAACGTGATTGCTAACCCACCGGCTGGTGAAGCCGAATTTGGGCTATCCTGGGCGGCCTGGTAGAACCGGTAATCACCAGACCTTACCAGATTGATTCCGCTGTAAAAGCGCCTTTAACCGCTAAACCTGCTAAAGGCCGGACCATTGTGGCCGAGTCGGAAGTGGACGATGCCTGGTTGAGCGCAGACGGAAAACGCGGCACGGTCCGGTTTAGGCGGTCCATCGGGGGTTTTTACGGGGACACCCGGCATGAAAGCTGGGTCTGGCCCGAAAGCGGTGGGATACCACCGCAGGTAACTCAAATATCCCGGTGATAGACGGCGTTTTAATTTATTTGGATAGGCAAAAGGCCAGCCGGGGCGATTATCCCAATTAAGGCCCGCTCTAGAAAAGTGGGTCTACTTTTACCCAGACATTGTTTTCGCCGTCCAGCCGGGTTTCGTATATCTTGAGGCTCTTTTTGATGGGCGGCATCAAAGCCCGGCCGCTTTTAAGGTCAAAGGTCCAGGCGTGGCCGACACAGGTTAGTTTGGTGCCTTCGATGTAACCGGCACTGAGCGGGAAAGCCATGTGC
>CADDZM010000212.1 GCA_902812345.1 Chloroflexota bacterium
TTCAGGGAAACTTTAAGAAAAAAATATAACAACAATAGCGGCAGCAAAGTCAGGACCAGCGTTTAACCATGATAGATTGGACCGACGAAGCAATTGAGGAAGTCAAGGCGATAACTGAATATTATTATACTATTGACGCTGAACTCGGTTTAGAAGTTCATGACAAAATTTTGGACAAAATTGATTGGATTTCTACGCGCTCAATGGCGGGCGGTCCGGTCAAGGGATTAGACCGTAGCTTTAAGATTGATTACGCCATTAAAACCAGGTTCAAAATTCTTTACCAGGTTCTAGGTCTCAACCACATCTTAGTTATTGCCGTTCGGGCCTCGGCGTGACAGAGCTTAGAGGCTGGCGAGATACAGCGCCGGGCCGACGATTGGTAAACAGTACAACTTATGTGAACAGTCGTTTTCAATATCTTCAAAAACCCTAGTCGAAAAAAGCCGACCACCGGCCATGCTTCCAGCGGGCTTTTTTGTGGGTAATAAAACCGATCTACCAGCCGCCAGGCCATTAACTCATTAACCAAGCTGGTGGTGCTGAAATTTGGTGAAATTCCGGGCAATTTCGACTGCGGATGTTTTACCAATGCAACTTTTAGCAAATTATTACGTAAACTTATTGACAACAGAAGTAAATAGTGCTAAATTTCTGGTGACGTGACGAAAACTCGTCAGTTGGAAAAAACCGAAAAAACCTGTAACCCTAACGGGTGAAAGTTCCTCTCTGGTGCGTCGGCCCTTATTGGTAGGGCGCGGTAACGGTGAACAGCGGTCAGTGGTAACACTGGTGCGGCAATATCCCGTATAGAGCCAGGGAGTTTTTGTTTTATATCTTAGTAATAATCAGTTTATGCCGAATAATCCTCAAAAGATTGTCATTTGCGGTTTCGAAACTATCCATAACCATTCCTGCAACCATATCCGCTAATTGTATACTTTGTATTACTTTTGAATCTCTGGGGGACAGCTTCATTTGATAGAGAATTTTGAGTTTTTTCAACTCGTCGGAAATCTCTTTTCTTATCATGTTTTTAACAACGTTATTGTTTTTTCTCTCGTCTATGTAAAGGTAAAAGTCATCAATAATAGGGCCGTTGGTCGGTGTAACAGCCTGGGCGATGATTGGAGCGAGAAGCTTACTGGTAACTTTGTTTCCATCTTTTAATTTTTCCAGGGTAGGCGTTTGAGAGCTGGTCATTTTATCCCAGACCGCAACATAACCAGTGAAATTTTGATCTGCGAAATTTTGGAAGAAAGGAGCTTTCTTCTTCTGGTCAATAGTGTGAAATTTAAATTCCTGGTTTTCATTTATACCCCAGAGAGTCTTTAACTTGCGTATCCTGTCTTCTATATCAAATTGGGACGGAGTGCTGATTACAGCAAGAACATAGAAGGGTTTGGAGCCGCCCCCTCTACTCGAACTGGCTTTACCTATTTGAAAGCCGTTGTCGCCGGCAGCATCGAAAAAGAAATAGTGCATAAGTTTAGAGTTGCCACCAACGCCGCTTTTTTTTAGGCAGTTCCGGTTGTAAAGTTTCCTTGTTCAAAATCGGGCTAGGTTCTGGCACCAGCACCGGCGCTTGTAAAGACTGGGGCGCCTGGGACTCAGCTTGTTTCGCTTCTAATTGTCTTATGCGCTCTTTAAGGCTCCCTATTTCTTCCGCCATTTGTTCCAAGCGGGCTGCTTGCCGCTCGTTAGCTTCTACAAGCGGCTTGACGACCGACTCTCGCATAAAGACAAGGGTTTGCTCTAAAGCAGGCGTTGTAGCCAGCCCTGGTCCGGTCCTTGTCTCGTTTGACTGGGTATTGGCGGTATTGACCCCATCAATGTCAACATGATAATTGGCGGGTGTTCCCGGTAGATTTCGGCGGGATTGGCGAGATATGTTGTCAACTTCTTCTTGTTCGACAAGCCACAATTCCCGCCCGTTTTCTAACACTTTTTCAGCCGTTTTAAGCTTACCAGCCTTACGCCAATTTCGGAGCGTATTAAAGTGAACGCCAGCATTGGTGGCGGCCTCGCCAAAAGGAACTTTGCTCATTGTAGATATTGACCTCAACACTTGTTTATAGACATTGTAGATAACAATATTATAGCAAATTTCTTCTTAGATTTGCTTAATACAAAAAAGCCATTTATAATGTTGTTATTGTTTGTTATTGTTTTAGTTAAAGATAGAGGTAACTTTAACATGTTCCTTGATCGCCTAAAATATTGGCGCGAATATTATGGCTATTCACTCCGGCAATTAGCCGAAAAAAGTAAAATTCCTTATTCGGCTATATCTCTCCTGGAAAACTGTAAGCGGGAGCCGCAGGGCCGGACCGTTCATAAGCTGGCCGCAGCGCTGGGAGTAGCCTTAACCGACCTTTACGACCAGGAGCAGCCGCCACAGCCACAGCCAGCGCCGGTTGAGGTAAAGCATCCTCAAAACGATAACAAGCCGATTAAAAAAGCAGCCGTTAAAAGGGCCGCTACCAGGCTGACCATTAAGGAGCCAGTGAAAAGCTTCTGGGTTTTTGAACGCGACCAGGAAGGAAGCGACCCGTTCAGGCTGGACACCCACGCCGAGGCCGCGCGATTGAAGGAAAGGCTAGGCCATTACCGGGCCAGGGTTTACCAGGCCGCCAGCCGGTCAGAAGCCAGCGCACAGCACACTCAATTCCTGATAAAAGTAGCCAGGGGTCATGCCTACTGGTAAAATAGGCGATATTTCAGCCAATCCAGATACGTCACCCAATTAATTTTTACCCTAAGTTTTTAAGTCGGTTTTAAGATTATCGGTCAATTTATTTATGAACTCATTTTGTATCATTTAGTTCAATATATTGAATTTTAAATATTGACTCTATAGCAGTCATGGCTTACATTAGACATGGACGAATCGCCTTTAGCAAAAGATAAGATAAGAACAAGAACCAATGAAACTAACTAAGGCCAGGCAAACCGGCAACAAACTCAAAGTTTACCGGGTCAAGCGAAAAATGACTGCCGCCGACCTGGCCGAAAAGTCTGGCGTTGAACGGACTTCTATTAGCTATATAGAAAACAACCGTCGTCGCCCACGACCGGAAACAGTTCTTAAACTGGCTTTTGCTTTAGGCTTTGAGGTCGAGTCTGCCGAACAAGCCGCCGAAATTTTAGGTATTCAAATGTCTAAAAGTCGAGTAGCAGAGGCAGAGGCAGAGACAGAAGAAGCACAGCCCCAGGAAGCACTAGAGGATATAACCGGGGATTCCGCCAACCGGCCAGCCGGAAGTCAGGCAGATGGCACAGCCCAATCCCAGGAACCACTAGAAGAATCACAAGATTTAACCGGGGCTGCTTAGTGTTATAGTTTTAATTAAGTTGAGGAAAAACTAACGGTAGCAAAGAAGTAGCAGTAAATCAAAAAGAAAAAAGCCGCTTGTCCTGGAAAACTTAGCGGCTTGATTCATTCTATATTGTAACCCACAGGCTTTACGCCTGCCATTGGTGTTTCTATCTTATATTACAGTTTTTTAACTGTCAATAGATAGAAACGCTGGAAAGGCAAGTATTTTCTATGCTCGACTTAACTCCAGGCTTTACCGCCATTCCAAACGATTTTCTTGACCAGATCGCGCCCACCCTCACCGCCGCTGAACTCCGAGTCGCTCTGTATATCTACCGCCACACCATCGGCTATCAAAAACTTACCGACACTATCAGCTATAGCCAGTTTACCGACGGCATCACCACCACCGACGGGCGCAAGCTCGACGCCGGGGCAGGGGTCAGCCGCCGAAGTTTGCCGGCAGCCTTGACCGGTCTGGAACGGCGGGGAATAATCAGTCGTTCCGGTGGTAGCACCGGCGGCGGAGCGGTCCGCTATACCATTGTCCAACCAAAGATGCAACCAAAGGCTAAAGCGGTAGCTAAATCGTCGGAACCCAAACCGGAGGCTGGCTCTGGGTTAGAGCAGGAGCCGCCAATAGCAGCGCCATTAGCGGCACCCCGGCCAGCATCAGAGCAGAAATTGCCGGCCTCTCAACTACAACCAGAAGAACAACCAGGGCAAAACCTGCCAGCGCCTGCGCCCCAGCTAGGGCAAAAGTTGCCCCCCACAATACAAACCGATTCCAAAATAAAACCGGACCGGGACCGGGCGGCGGCAGTCGCTTTTATAACCCAGGAGATAGCAGGCATCACCCCCAAACAGGCTGAGAAGCTGGTCTCTACGGCTATGGGGAACCAACGTGACATATCCTATATACAACGTCTTGTGGGGTATGTCGCCTGTGTAGCCGGTAATCCGGCTGCCATGCTCACTGTCCTTATCAACCGGGATGAAGACCGCACCACCGGACCCGGACCCGGAGCCAACCATCCAACCGTTCACAATGTCAACCGCCGTAAAAGTGACCTGCCAGGATATGATTGGACGCGGACGCTCAAAAAGCCCGCCGCCCGAAACCCGATAGACTTTTCTAAGCCATTTTACCAGCGCCTTATTGCCATTTCCAACAGTAATTCAGCTTTTGACGATAACTCAAAGGCTATTGAATAGTCTGGAACCGGTGGAACCGGCCAGTAAAATCTAAAACGGCCAGGTTCCAATACAACCAGGCCAGAAACCAGCACTTAAATGGTCTGATTCAAGATACGAGATAGAGAAAACGGGATTGGAATTGGAATTGTGAGGCAGGACCTGCCAGAGAATGACTTATTTTCTAACACAAACAGACAAGGTAGTTCAGAAATTTTCTGA
Source organism: Chloroflexota bacterium (assembly GCA_902812345.1). Taxonomy (GTDB): domain Bacteria; phylum Chloroflexota; class Chloroflexia; order Chloroheliales; family Chloroheliaceae; genus 54-19. Next base: position 4,736 of record CADDZM010000212.1, read on the forward strand.
ACTAGCCTTGTCTGGCTAAACACCGCAGTGTTTAGCTCTTGCTTTCTTTCCTTTTCCTTTTCTCTTTCTCTTTCTTCTTTGAGCCGAGAGAAGCCTTAATGGTTAAGGACCAATGGAAACAGCTAAAACTATGAGATTAAGTTTCGGTCAAATAGGTTGCTTTACCCTAATCCTGATTATGACTTTAGGTATCGCTGCCGGTTCGATGGCTAACACCTATATCTTAGTGGTCTTACTGGCTTTTCCTTTCTTTTTTGCTTACAGGGAGTTCAGGAAGCAACACGCTAAAAATGTGGAACTCAGGGCCATCAGACGACAGCAGCGCCTGGCCGAGCAGGCCCAAAGAGCCGCCCTGGAACGAGCCAGACTGGCCGCCGAGCAGGCTCACCGGGAGTTAGAGTGGCAGCGCCTCGCCGCCCAAAAAACTTTGAGCGACCCTCACAAGGTGGTAATCGGGCCGGCCATAGACCGCACCTGGAACGCCCAGGTAGCCGCCTTTGAGGTTGGCCTTGCCACTTACAAGTTTGTAGCTCTTACCCCAGAGCATTTAACCCGGCACATGGTTGTGGTAGCTCCTACCAGGAGCGGTAAGACCTATAACTTTATCCGGCCCCTGATTGATTTCAGCCGCAGGCTGGAAGCCGCCGCCATTTTCTTTGACCCTAAAGGCAACGACTTTGACCCTAACGACTTTGACCTCAATTTCAGTATGCAACCCGCCGAGCGGTCTACGACGATAAAGCTGTGTGTCCTTGACCCTACCCAGGCCGCGACCAACCCTTTACAGGCTTGCCGCAAGCTGGCCGAGGCGGTCATACCCCAAGCCACCGAACGCTATTTTTCAGATGCCGCCAGGGAAGCCATGGCCGCTTTTATGTTCAGCCATTTTATTGTCTTCGGTAAAATGCCGGAGCTATCCCAGGTGCTGGCCTACAGCGCTAATGAACAGCCCCGCCAGCAGCTTGCCAACAAGTTACAACTACTCCTGGAAAGCGCCCCCGCCGGCAGTGACGGGGCCGACCGGGCCGAAGACGCCTTAAACCTGCTAAATGTAGCGGAGAGCCGCTCTAAAGGCCGCAGCGACGTTCTGGGCAGCCTCTACAATAGTTTGTTGCCACTAGCCACCGGCCAGTTCAAGAAGTACCTTACGACAGACCCCACCCAGGGCGTAACGGTAAGGCAGATGCTGGAAGGGCGCCTACTATGCCGGATTGCCTTTACCAGTGATGAAGGAGAAATAGGCCAGGCCCTCGGCAAGGTGGTTAACCAGCAGTATACCGATGCGGTTCTAAGCCCGAACATTGATAAAAGTTACCTCAAACTGATTGTTATAGACGAGGCCCACAACTATATTTGTGAAGCCCTGAAAAAAGGGACCGCCCAGGCGGCGGGAAATAACGCCGGTTACATTCTGGCTTTTCAGAGCCTGCGACAAATTACCGACCCGGACATGCGAGTGGTAATCCGAGACAACTGCAAAAATAAGGCTGTGCTGGCCGGGGTGGGCTACGAGGACGCGGCGGATTTCAGTAACTTCTTCGGCGAAACCGAGATGCCCTACTTTGGGTACAACATGGGCAGCAACCAGAGCCAGGGGCAGAACCAGGGAGTTAATCAAGGGCAGAGCCAGAGCTATAGCGACTCCAGCAGCGGCCCAGGCTTTACCCAGACCTACAGCCAGGGCCAGAACCAGGGTACCAGCACCGGCCAGGGCCAGAGCCAGGGAGTAAGCCAGAGCTACCAGCGTCGGCCGATTTATCTACCAGGTAAGCTAACCAACCTGCCCCGCTACTCGGCCGTGGTTTATCTGGATGATGGCGGCAGCAGCGAGAACGAGAGCGACCCCTATCCGCAAATGATGCGCTTTTACAGCCCCGAAGAACGGGAGCAGTTCGAGTGCTGGCAGCCGCCCCTACCGGCCAGGCCCAGCCCCCAGCTACGGCCAGAACAGTATTTAGTCTTACCGGCAGGAGCCAGGCTAAAGCCGACCCCAAAACCGATAGTAGAAGTAGACCCTAAAGAGCTAGAGGCCGACCGGCAAGCTCTACTTCAAGAATTAGAAGCTACCAGCCCCAGTACCAGCACCAGCACCAGCGCAGGTGCCAGCCCCACAAGCGGGACCGTTCCAAGCCATGTCAGTATCAACAGTGCTAACAGTGTCAACAGTGTTAACAATATCAACCACCTTAACACCGAGGCCCAGCCGGGCGCAGTAGCAGCAGCCCCAGCCCCAGCCCCAGCAGTAGCGCCGCCTCCACCGTTACCAGGCTGGATGACGCTCGACGGCCACCAGGAGCCAGAGCAGGCCGGCACCAACCAGGACAATAACCCTGATTAAAGCAGCGGAGCAAGGGAAACGATAACAAACGATAACAACAGTATCCGAAACAGAGTAGAGAAGCGGTTTATGGCAGGTTATACCAGAGCAAAAGTTGTAACAGAGCGCGACCAGGAGCTAATGCGCTTTATCGGCCAGGGCGGGGTGGCTACCCTCGACCAGCTTCACCGCCGCCACTGGCCCAATGCCCAGGTGCAGACGGCCAGGGACCGCCTTTCCCAGCTTGAAAAGGCCGGCTGGATAAGGGCCCAACCCGTTAGCGCTGGCGGCCAGGGCAACGAGATAGCCTTTACTCTCACCAGGAAAGGAGCCGCCCTGTTCCCAAAGAGCGAAGCCGAGCGCTTTTACATAGGGCTACCCAGCGTGAGTGAGTTGAAGCAGCAGCTAAGGGGCCAGGACGCCCGTATCCAGCTTGAAAGGTACCTGGTCCAGCGTGGAGAACGCCTCTTGTATTGGAAAAGTGAGCGGGAAATAAGGAGCGAGTTCTACCGGGAGCTATTTGCCTATAACAAGAAGTATGGTTATGCCTTCAACAAAAAGCACTGGGATAGACCGTCCGTAGACGATATAGCCGACGCCCAGGCCACCGTTATTGACACAGAAGGGAACGAACGTATCATCAATATTGAGATCGACGGCCAGTATTACGGCAAGATGCTGGATAAGAAAATTGAGGCTTTCGCCAAATACGGCGGCGGCAGTAGTAGCAGCGCTCAAAGCATGTGGGTGACGACCCCCAACCGGGCGGAGCGGGTCGGAGCGGCCCTCAGCGCCCACAACCACGGCCATATACTCTTAATGGTCGTTGGCAATTGAACAACTTTTGAAGGGACCGCCGCACTAATTTGGCCGGCCATCAGCCATCAGTCACCTACTTAAACCGAGGAACCGCACATGAGCATGACTACAAGCGATAAACCTAAACCAAAAACACGGCAAAGAAAAGCTGTACTGCCCTCCAATTCCAGCGTTTTGACGCCGGGAAGGCTTGCCATTCTCAAATACCTGCACGAACACAAATTTGGCACCACCCACCAGCTTCACCATGTCCTGCAATCGGATAAGAAGGTTACACACACCCTGGGCGATTTAGGCCGGCTTAGAGAACTTGGGCTGCTAAGGAGCTTTGAGTGCCAGACTGATATAGGGAAACGGCCGATGCTGTGCTGGCTGCTGCGCCGACCAGGCGCTACCGCCATCGGCCAGGGTTGGAATAACGAGTACGACCGGGAACCAGGTAACGAGCAAATCCTCATGCGCGATTGGGAAATGGGCATCGAGGAAGGCCTCGCCATGCTGGGCTGGAAGCTGGTAAAGCCAGTCCACTATAACCGGGTCAAGCCAATGCCAGAACGGACGGTGCAGGCGATAACCTTGATCGAGGCCCTTAAGAGAATTTACTATTACCGGATTACCCAGAAGGGTGAGACCCAACTAAGCGATGAGTACAGGGTGCAATTCTATGATGTCTATGTGCCCCGCCACTGCAACGATTATGTAGCCTACCGGCAGTATAAGGAGTGGGTTAGCCGGCCAGGTTCAGGCAAGCCACCGGAGCAACTTACCCAGTTGCAGGCCATTACATTTGTGTTGGTGCCGCCCTCGGCCAGCAGGCGTTATCTCAGTGCGCGGATGGAGTTTTACAAGCGGTTTGTGAAGGAGATGCCGGTAATCGCTGTTTTCGGTAATAGAGAGCAGGCCCACCTTAACCTGAATTGGTTAAAGAGTGGTGGATTGGGAGCGACCAGTTTTGAGGATCTGGCCGGTCTTTTGATGGGTTACGAGATGGCTAAAATGGACTACTACCGTCAAAAGATAGGTTAAAAGGACAGTTAACGATCCTCCCAACAAGTTCTGTCACTTCTTAACGACCTTTTTAACTGGTGCTAGGCTCAAATAGTGGCTATTTTTACAGTTCGAGGTGTGTGTTCGTCGGGCAGAGCTTCCTATCAACCATTCATTCTTACTCCCTATCGGGAGCGAGGTTCGCCTGCTACGCGACGGCGAACTAAGAATGACGGTTGATGCCCCGCTACGCACCTCTACGAGGCGCGCCGCCAGGGCCCGGAAGCTCTGCGAGGCTAAAACCTCAAATTCGATCCTCGGATAAGATTTTACTGTTTGAAAATAAACTGAGTTAGACGCAATTCTTGACATATCTGTTAGTTCAAATATTCTTTGACTCTTCCAGTTATTTGTTCGGGCGTTATTTTGAATTGTTTCAAAATGATAGCACCATTACCCTCATACACACTTGCTAAAGCCAACAGTAGGTGTTCTGGTCTTATATAAGTGTCTGTTTCTTCTTGTGCTAAATAAAGTACTCTTTCTAAAGCAGACGTTGTAGTGATAGATAATGGGTCTACCTTAGCTTTCTTTTCCAATAAACCTCTAACTGCAATAACACTCAAACCTAACCTGTATAACGCCTTTGCTGCTAAACTTGTGTCTTCTCGGAGTAGGCCAAGCAATAAATGATCTGTATCTATCTTGTCACTATTGAAGTGGATTACTTCTTCATGTGCCAACGTCAATACTTTTCGAGAGGCATCGTCATATCTCAAAAATTTATCAGACATTATTTTTACCTCCTTTTGTTAATATTTGCGTGATAAAGTAATATATTCCTGTTAATAATGAAACATTGTAACTGAAAGTAGATAAATATATACAAAGATGAGAAGAAAGGCAAAACAATGACCGAAACCGTTATTAATCTTTATCAGGATAAGCAAGGGTATTTGTATTTGCATCGTCAGGGCGACAAAATAGTTTATATCAGACTGGAAGAATTAGCCATAAGAATGGATGGGCGAACCGGAGCCAAATTTAAAGAGATGGTAGAAGACTTAAGTACAAACCAATCCACTTCCTTGTCAGTATCAACTTCACCAATTTCGACTGTTAAGAAAACAATTGATGATCCAGCTACTCGATTAGTGGCACAATATAATGATGGAACTTATCGAATATTTTTTCGTCCTCCCACTAAAGCTGCCCGTGCTTATCTTGATCTACTCCCTCGTCAAGATGACCCAAAACTAGACGCTACAATTGAAATGAACAAGGAAAAATAAGTACAGCCGTAGACGTGCATAAATTGGCAGAACGAATGTAAAGTCATCAACTGACAAACTTCTTAAAAAGCTCATTTGAAAGCAAAACCTAAGTTCCATCATCCCCTTGCCAAATTATACCTGCTTCTTGTTTGCAAGTTGCTTTTAATAATGTTGTTTGAGATTACTAGAATTTTGGTGCTATTGCCTAACCTTATCTGAGATCAGTCTTCATTAAAGGTGACATCCACCCTGATATACCATATAAATCCATACCATAAATTGAGAGATTTTGAGTAAAATAAAAATAATTTGTGGAAAGATATGTCTATATGAAAGTACGTATTTGCCTTTACAGAATTTAAACTAAATCCTGTAAAGGCAGTTCAGAAGAATCAAAAAGTGGGGCGCAATTTTTACTTTGTAGTTTTGATTAAAATCCGGGCAGATGACACTAATTGTTTTAATTGTGTTTCTGGGTGTGCTGAATAATAACTACTTTTCATCAATGGGTTTTCAAAACGAATAATTTGAAACTGATAAATACCAGGAGTGACTGGTAAGACAAGCGATGACGAGAATCTACCTAGTTGTCCGCCTCTTACTATGCCGCATGCTAACTTATTACTCTTTTGAATTAATGTTTGTTGGTAATTTAAGAACCCGATCAAACAATATTCCCGGTCAGTCGAATTGGGATTATTTAATAGTACATCATATTGAGCTATTTCACCCGGATTAAAGGCTTTTGGTTGCCAGATGGTTAACCCATCTTTAGAATTTTCGTTATCTACAATATTAAAAGAGTTAACAAATTTTGAAGGGAATGGAGACATTTTTTGACTCCAATCAGAAAAATCAATATTAAAAGGGGTTTGAGTTGAAGCAACAAATACTTGGTAAAACTGAGAAGAAAAGGAAAGATCCCCTAAAATATTTCTTGTTGGAATATCTTCATTTTTATTGTAAATGTAGTAAAAACCCATGAAACTCAGGGAATGTTTTCCTTGAGGTAGATTCTCTGTTTCAATCTCCAACTCTTTGTACTCTGCGCTCTTTAAGTGTAATAGTAAAGTTGATGAAGGAGTCAAACCTTTATCAGCAGAAAATTTAATTTCTTGACCGTCAAGTATTGCTTTGATAGCAAAATCTTGTTCAGTTCCAAAGCTGTTATTGAAAAATGGTTGAATAACAATAATTCCTCTAAATGGCTGACTTG
>CADDZM010000213.1 GCA_902812345.1 Chloroflexota bacterium
ACTAAGAATGATGGTTGATGCCCGCGTTGCACCTTTATGAAGGCGCGTCGTCAGAGCCGGAAGCTCTGCAAGACGCCGAACGAACAGCCTTTTATAGCAACTCTTTCGTTATTAAATATTAAGGTACTAATTTAAGATCCAAGTCTATACTTTTGCACCTCCACTCATTAAAAGGTTTCCAGTTTGCGAGTCAAAAATTAGTAAGAGCTTAGGGATTGTTTTAGCTTTATCTGTAAAGAGACTTGAAATTGTAAATGAACCATTAATTACAACATAACAAATAGGCCGGCTATCTCTTACTCCTAATTCCTAATTCTGTTATATTGAATTTAATTTCCAAATCATGATTTGGAAATTAAATTCAATAGTTTGAAAACCACTTATCGAATCAACACCTATTCTTCCGCCTATTCGGTTAGTTTTCAGCCAATCCAAAACATCTTGTTGTGAGAATGTAGCTGTTGTAGGACTTGCACTTGCTACACGAGGTTTAAGTGCTGGTTTTCCGATAGGTTCTCCACCATTTGTTTGTGTCGATTTATCGGCGGGAGTTATGAGTTAGTAATTAATTTTAATAGTAAGATTTTGTTTAGTTTATTACTACAGCCTTTTGCCTATAGTGATAATAACTATTTTAAAGTGGAGAAGTGGTTTTGGAGTCTGTTTACAAATCGTTAGTGAGTAGCATAATAAAAATAGGCTCCTATAATGATAGAGCCAAACGCGGTTTAAAACAAAAAACCCACCGACCTTTTGATAAGCCGGTGGTGTTTTAGAGGAAAAATAATTTACTTGACAGCCGTGGCAGCGCCGCCAGGGCCGTCTACCACTTCCGGCAGCAAACCCGCGCCCGGTTGCAAGAGGCCGCTCACGCTGGCCCGCAGCCGTTCGAGCTTGACAGGAGTGTACTTGAACTCAGGGGTGCCGGTGCGAGGGTCGGTCACGGCGCTGGTGATGGCCGCGCCAGGGGCTTCCCGGAACATCCAGGGCATGTAACCCAGGCCGTCCGGCTGGTTGACCGTCGCCTTCACCTTGATTTCAAGCACGCCCCGGGCTGAAGTGATGCGGGCAATGTCGCCTGAGTCAAGACCGTACCGGGCCATATCACCCAGGCTCAGTTCAAGTTCAGGCTCCGGGTCAATCGCGTCAAGGACGTAGTTACGGCGCGACATATTGCCGGTGCGGTCGTTACCCCAACTGGTCCGGCCCACGCACACTATAAGCTCGTCGGCTTGCGGCAGCGCCCGCTCGGCGGTATTCGCCTCCATGAATTTAGCCTTGCCGCTTTCGGTCGGGAAACCATCCTTGAACAGTATCGAAGTGCCGTCTTCCAGAGCGCCGTCCGTCGCGACCGGCCACTGAAGCCCGGCCCGCACCATCGTCATCGGAGCCATGCGGTTGTAGACCAGGCCCGGCTTGTAGGTCTGATAGCCCCGGCCCCGGTCCAGTTTATCGTAGCGGACGCCGCTATAGAGTAAGTTGGTCCGGCTGATTTCGTTCATGATTTCGGACGGATTCTTGTAGCTCATAGGCGCGCCGGTCTTCTCCATAATATCCGACAAAATCTTCCAGTCGGGTCGGCAGAAACCGGGCGAAGCGATAGCCTTGCGGAAGCGGCTGACCCGGCGCTCAGTATTGGTGAAAGTGCCATCTTTCTCGGCGTGACCACTGGCTGGCAGAATGAGGTCGGCGAAGCGAGCTGTTTCGGTCATGAACAGGTCTTGCACCACCAGGAATTCTAATCTTTCCAGGCCGCGCTGGACCTGTTGCAGGTCGGACCCGGCCAGCATCGGGTTCTCGCCGATAATGTACATCATTTTGAGCGTGCCAGCCTCGGCGGCCTTGAACTGCTCCATATAGGTCAGACCGGGCGCAGCCGGAATGCGGTTGTTCGAGCGGCCAAACCACTGGGTTTCCAGGGCGGCCCGTCCTTCGGCGCTGGCGACCGGCACATAACCGGGCAAGTAATCCGGCAGACAACCCTGGTCGGCAGCGCCCTGGTCGTTAGCCGAGTCGCGGACTCCGTTGAGGCCCGCGCCCTGGCGGCCCAGGTTGCCGGTTAAAAGGGCCAGGTTTGCGAGAGCATGGACATTGTCCACGCCGTTCGACCACTGGGTGACCCCGGTGCCATAAATGATAGCCGAGGGAACAAAGAGGCCGCTGGCTTCGTCCCGCTTGCCGGTCGCGCCGCCCTGGGCATAGGTCCGGGCCGCTTCCTGCAACAATTGAACCGGGATACCCGTGACCTGGCTGGTCCGTTCGGGGGTCCATTCGGCCAGGGAGGCCTGCCACTCGGCCAGCCCTTCCACTTTCGCGTCTACAAAGCTGCTGGCGTGCAGGTTTTCGCTAAGGATGATATTGGCGAGGCCGTTATAGAGGGCCGCGTCGGTGCCAGGCCGGATTTGCAGCCAGAGCGAAGCGCGTCCGGCAAATTCCACCCGGCGCGGGTTAACCACGATGGTGGCGACCTTACGCCGTTGAATAGCTTCTTGCAGCAGGTAAGCCATCACGGGCGCAGTCGTGTCGAGGTCAGCCCCGGCGATAAAGTAGCACCCGGAATAGTCTTTAAGGTCCTGGATGGTGTTGGTCATCGCGCTGACGCCAAGTTGCTCCTGCAAAGCTACTATAGAGGCGGCCTGGGTGAGGCGAATGGGGCTGTCAATGTTGTTCGAGTTTTGCAGGCCGCGGGTTAGCTTCTGCAACAAATAATTTTCTTCGTTGGAAATCTTGCCGCTGGCGATAGCCCCGAACTGGTCGCCTTTGAACTGGCCCAGGCGGTTGCTTATAATGCTGTAAGCCTCGTTCCAGGAGATTTCGACAAACTGGCTGTCCTTGCGGAGCAGCGGCGAGACCAGGCGGTCGGCGCTGTTGATATACTGGTAACCGTAGCGGCCCTTCACGCAGGAGCGAGCATCGTTTACCCCGGTGCCTTCGGCGAAAGTTACCTTCTCGATAAGGCCGGTATTCTGCTCGGCTTCAAAGTTCATCTGGCAGCCGACCGCGCAATAGTTGCAGGTGGTCGGGGTGCGTTTCATGGTCCACTGGAGGCCGTTATTTTCGTACTGGACGTGCATCAGGCAGCCGACCGGGCAAACTTCCACGCACAAACCGCAACTGGTGCAGGGCGACTTGGTGAGGTCGGAACCCCAGGCCGAGTCTATATAAGTGGCAATACCGCGATTAACGAAAGCCAGGGCATGGGCCCCGATAAGTTCATCGCAGACCCGGACGCACTGGCCGCAGACCACACAGCGGTCGCGTTTGATTAGAATAGCCGGGCTGAGATAGTCCTGCTCGAACCATTGTTTCTCCCGGGCCATGCGGTTTTCGGTCATGCCGTAATGCCAGGTCGCGTTCTGCAGGTCACAGGCTCCCGAAGCCGGGCAAATCGGGCAGTCCAGCGGGTGGTCTACCAGCAAGGACTCCATTATAAACTTCTTAACTTCGCGGACTTCTTCGTTAGAGTTCTCGGTGAAAGCGACCATGCCGTCTTTACACTCGGTCGCGCAGGCAATATCGAAACCCAGACCCCACTTACTGACCACGCCGACCGTACACATGCGGCAAGCCCCGAACGGGCGCATATCGGGATGGGCGCAAAAGTTGGAGATATAGATACCCGCCGATTTGGCGGCCTGAATCAGGAACGTGCCTTTTGGTACAGTAACCTCAATATCGTCAATCGTTACCTTTACACCGTCCGCCATCTACTTCAAGCTCCTTATTGTTTCCAGCTTCAAAATTCTATGAAGATTAAGCTCGTGGTCCGTCTGCGGCCCTTTACTGCGGGCCGCCCGGCAAGGCCAGTTCGTAAACATCGCGGCCGCCGTGTTTTCCGCTGAAATCATGCGAGGCTTCCACGCCGTATTCCCAGACTTTAGCCTGGACGTGTTCCATCGGGCAGACATTGGCCTTGCAGAACCCGGCGCGGATATGCTGGTAAAGCTCCTCTTTAAATTCGGGAATCGCCAGCATGTTCAGGACCGGCAGAGGGGCCGCCTGGCCGAGACCGCAAATAGAATGCTCGATAACCATTTTGCTCAGGCCTTCCAGCTTGGCAATATCCGATTCTTTGCCGTCGCCGTTCTTAATCCGCCAGAGCATTTCGGTCAAACCTTCGCAACCGATGCGGCAGGGGATACATTTGCCGCAGCTTTCGTCGCGGTTGTAGCGCAAAATGTAATAGCAAGCGTCCACGATACATTGCTGGTCGGTGTAAGCGGTCAGGCTGGCGCTGCCGAGCAGGTTGGCGTACTGCTTCTGACCGTAGGTATCAATGTCGAATATGATGTCGAACATCGAGGCCGGCCAGGAACCGCCCGAAACCGCCCCGGTCTGGACCGCCCGGATGGGATGGGCCGGGTCGGCAGGACCACCGCCGACGATTTCAATTGCGTTGCGGGTGGGGCCGCCAAAGGGGATTTCGGCCAGGCAGGTCCGTTTGAAGGGGCCGGAGAGCGAAATTACTTTAGTGCCTTTGCTCTTGGCCGAACCAAAGCTGGCGTACCAGGCGCCGCCCCGCAGCAGGATAACCGGGGCGTTGTTAAAACTTTCCACATTATTGACCAGGGTCGGCTGGCCCCACAGTCCCGCTTCAGCCGAGCGAGGCGGCTTCACCCGCGGCATCCCGCGTGTGCCCTGGATCCCGTACATCATCGCGCTGGCTTCGCCTGAAATGTAAGCGCCCGCCGCGATAATGACTTTCACGTCACAGGTGAAGCCGGTCCCGAGAATATTTTCACCAAGCAGGCCCATCTTGCGGGCATCCTCGACAGCCTTGCCCATGCGCTTGTAGGCCAGCGGGTGTTCCGACCCGACATAGATATAGGCTTCGGGAATATTGGTCGCCACGCAGCCGATAAGCAAGCCTTCCAGGACCGAATGAGGGTCGCCCTCGAAAATGCGGCGGTCCTTAAAGACGTTCGGTTCACCTTCGTGGCCGTTGACGATGGCGTAACGGGGGGTCCGGGTGATGCTGCGGACAGTCTCCCATTTGATACCCATCGAGAAAGCCGCGCCGCCGCGACCGCGCAGGCCGGAAGTTTTAACTTCGGTGATAATCTCGTCGCCGTTCATATCGAACAGGGCTTTTTCAAGCCCGGCGTAACCGCCCTGGGCGATGTATTCCTCGAGGCTCTCGGGGTCAATATCGCCGCAGTTGCGCAGCACGATACGCTGCTGCAAGCGGCCCCAGTCGGTGCTGCCGATATGCGGGATACCCTGCCAGTCGGTTTCGTCGGTGGTAGCCCACTTGAAATCAGGATAGTCAATATTATCTTTGAGCCAGGCAAAAGCGTATTCGGGGCAGGGGTCGTTGCCCTGGACAAAGCGGGTGAAGAGTTCTTGGGCGCGGGCCTCATCCACGTGGCCGTAAAGAATACGGGGGTTGCCCGGTTTGGAAATAAAGACCGTCGGTTCCATCCACATCGCGCCGAACCCGGCGGTAACGCGCACTTCAATATTGGAATTGGAAGAGCTTGCAGCCAGCTTGCGGAAGCGGGCCAGGGTCTGTTTGGCCCCATTCATTACCGAGCCGCCGTCAATTACACACTGAATAATTATTTTGTCTCGAAAAAGTTTGGTCCGGGCATCTTTAAGCCGGGTACGGAGCTGGATTAATTCCTTCCGATCCATAAAAGCTCTCCTCTTGTCTATTCGGGGTCGTGGCTGGAATGGCCTTCGCTTTGCGCGGTCCGGTCAATCAGTTCGACTAATTTTTCAGGTGTAACGTTGCCGTAGAAAGTATGGTCAATCTCGACCATCGGCATCAACTGGCAAGCCCCAAAACAATAGTTGGCCCGTTCCAGAATAAATTTATTGTCAGGCGTAGCTTCGCCGTAGTCAATTCCCAGTTTTTCCCTGACCGTCCGGTGCAATTCCTGCGACCCGCAGACATAGCAGGCCAGCCCTTCGCACAGCAGCACGCGGTGTTCGGCCTGGGGCAGAGCGCGAAAGTCGCTATAGAAGGTTGCCGCGCCGTATATCTGGGTCAGGGGAACGTCGAAAGTTTCCGAAATGAGGGCAGTCAAAACATCCGGGATATAGCCGTACTCGTGCTGGATTTCTTGCATCATAGGGATAAGGGCTTCGTTGGCGTTCCAGGTGGTATAACGCTCCATAATGGCGGTTGCTTTCGCCAGTTCAATGCTCCCACCCGGATTGGAACCCTCCGAAGAGCCTCCTCGTGTTATTTGCAGCGACACCGGGCCACCTCCAATTCATGCCAGTTTAATAAATTTTCTGAGCACATTCGTTTCCTGTTATCTAAAACGCTATTGGAGATTATATCATTTTGCCTGCAAGCGGTAAAGATAATCGGCGCGATTTTGTGATTTTTTTAGTTATTAGTTGGTTAAAACCTTTTGCTCTTTTAATTCAAATTCGGAGATGAATCCGTAATACCTGGCCCGAATATTGCTGTCTTACCCCAACTAGAATAAATGAATGGTATTTTCTCGGACTTTATGCTACTCTTATTATATAAGTAAACCGAAAATTCTTGGCTTTCTAGACTTTGTCGCAGTATAATTTAACTCTCTGCCTTTTTCTGCAAGGAAGAACGAAAATACATGTCGCAATGTTTAAATCCATTCAGTAATAGTAATCCCTTGAGAAGCAAAATCTTACGCTTTTTTGTCGTATTTTTGCTTCTTTTTGGCATGTTTGCCAGCAGCGGCTCTGGCCCAACCGTCCCCACCGCCCGGGCCGCCGATTCCAGCAACCAGATTATTGTGCAATTGCTGCCGGGCCAGGATATTCTAAGTATCGATAGTCTGCTGAACCTTACCCTTGTCCGAACCCTGGGTTTGAGCAATACTTACCTTGTTGCGGTGCCATTGGGTTCCTCGGTCTCGACTATTCTGACTTTGCTCCGCCTTAACCCGCTGGTGGTTTTCGCTGAACCGAATTACCGGTTGTATTCCACGCAAGCCCAGCAAGCTTTTATATATTACGACAACAATTCGGCCCCTCTGCCGGACGGCAGTCCTAATCCTCAAGCAGTCCAGACGGCTACTAACCAGTGGGCCTGGCAGCGGATTGACCTGGAACGTTCCCAGGATGTGAGCGAAGGGCAGAACATGCTAGTGGCGGCCCTGGATACCGGGGTGAATGCAAACCACCCGGCGATTAAAGGCCAGCTTGTGCCCGGTTATAACGCCCTGGACGGCAGCGCCAATGTAAATGACGACAACGGTCACGGCACCTTTGTGGCCGGGGTCATTTCCCAGGTCGCGCCCCAGGTTTCGATTATGCCGGTCAAAGTCCTGAACAGTCAGGGCCAGGGTACGGTAGCGGACGCTTCAGACGGTATTTTGTGGGCGGCTAACCACAACGCCCGCATCATAAATATGAGCCTGGGCCTGTATACCAATTCGATACTGCTTGGACTAAGCGTTAGCTATGCCCAGGACCGGGGGGACCTGGTAGTAGCTTCGGCGGGCAACTCCGGCACGGCTGATAAACGTTACCCGGCGGCTTACCCGGGTGTTATCGGGGTAGCGGCTACCGACAGCTACAATCATAAGGCCTCTTTCTCGAATTACGGCGATAACGCTGCCGTCAGCGCGCCGGGGGTCCATATTTACAGCGCTTACTACACCGGCGGCTACGCTTACGGGGACGGCACCAGTTTCGCCGCGCCCCAGGTGGCAGCCCTGGCGGCCCAGGTCTGGGCAAAAAATCCCGGTTTTACCCCTTCCACGGTAAACAACCGCATTTTGAGCAATTCAGTGTCCCTGGTAACATCTGACCCGACCTACGGGACTTTGCTTGGCGCGGGTTTACTCAACAACTTTATGGCCGTAAATGGCTTGTAAAAGCTTTTATAAAGAATCAAAAAGACCTGCCGCGCGGCAGGTCTTTTTGGTATTTCCGGTTCCGGTTACTGGCGAATAGCCTGGTGGGTAACCGCCCGGTAAATGGCCACTACCACTATCGCGCCAATAACGGCAAGGATGATACTGGTAAAGTTGATGCCGCTGACATCAGCGCCAAACAACAGTGAGCCGATGAAGCCGCCGACGAACGCGCCAACGATACCCAGAAGCAGGTCAGCTACAATACCGCCCCGTCCGCTGCTCATAATCATGTTAGCAATCCAACCGGCCAACAGACCGACTACCAACCAAGCAATAATACTCATTTTTGTAAACTCCTTTAGTCGCTAAGTTTCTTTGGTTATCTCAGTTTTTCGCTCTCCTGGAGCGAAACTCATTTCCTTTACGAAACTTATATAATGCAAGAGGTATGCCACAATTTTTCGCCGGCGGCTTTTGGGGAAAAAGTAATTTCAGGAAAATGTGGATAAGTAAGTTAACTGAGCTGGCGGGTCGCCAGTTCTTTGAAAGGGCCGTCAACTTCGATAAGTTCTTTATAAGTGCCGGACTGGGCTATTTTGCCGCCCTGGACCACGTATATCCGGTCGGCGTTGATAATCGTGCTAAGGCGGTGAGCAATCACGACGCGGGTTGCCTGCAAACTTTCCAGGCTGCGGCTGACAATCGCCTGGGTCTGGTTGTCCAGGGCGCTGGTGGCTTCGTCAAAGAGCAAAATGCGGGGCTTTGAAATAATGGCGCGGGCAATCATCAGGCGCTGTTTCTGGCCGCCCGAAAGGGTGCTGCCACCTTCTGAAATAAGGGTGAACATGCCCATCGGCATGGCCTTCAGGTCTTTTTCCATCCCGGCCAGGCGGGCCGCTTCCCAGGCTTCTTCTATGGTAAAGGGCGCGTTACCGACAATGTTGTTAAAAATGTCGCCCGGCATCAGCTTGCCGCTCTGAATAACCACGCCCATCTGCCGCCGGATAGCCTGGATGTCCAGGCCGGAAAGGTCTTGATTGTCGTAATAAATCGAACCGGCCTCGGGCTTCTCGAAGCCGAGCAGCAGCCGGAAGACCGAGGATTTACCGGCCCCGGACGGTCCCACGATAGCCACAAACTGGCCCGGCTCTATTTTTAGCGAAACATCATTGAGGATAAGCGGCGTGTCCGGCGCGTAGCGGAACGAAACGTGGTTAACCTCGATAGCCCCGCTAAGTTCGCCGGGATCGGCTTTGTTTAAATTTATTTCGGGCAGGGTTTCGAGAATAGGTTTAGCCCTTTCGAAAATCGGCACGGCCTGGAAAACAGTCGTGAGCGACCCGGCCATCGCCAGCATCGCCCCTAAAAACTGGCCGAAGGCCGCCACGAAAGCCAGGAAAGACCCTGTGCTAAAGGTCCGGGTTTTTAAGCCGTCCAGCGCCAAAAAAATGATGATGTAGACCGCAATTGGCAAAACTGCGCTGAAGACCGTCATATAGTTGCCAATCGAACGCGCCTTGAAAGCCAGTTTACGCTGGGTCGCGAACTCTCTGGCCCAGACCGCGAAGGCGCGCACCTCGGCCCCGGCTACCCGCAACTTGGCGATACCGGTCAGCAGTTGCAGGACCAGGCCGGAGATTTTGCCCTGGTATTCGGCCAGGCGGCGCTGGTAGCGCAACTGCCACAATTCCAGGCTGATATAAATCGCCAGCACGATAACGACCAGGCCCACCGCTACCACGGCCAGGGGCGCATCATAGGTGAAAAGCAAAACCAGGTTGAAAATGGAAAAAATGGTGCCGAGAATGGTTGTAATAACGCTGCCGCTAAAGAGAGCGCGGATTGACTCAATACCGTTGGCCCGGTTCGCCAGGTCGCCGACGGAATATTGCCGGAAGAAAGGCGCGGGCAGGCTGAGCAGGCGGTTCCAGACCCCGGCCTGGATGGAAATATCCAGGCGGCTTTCCATCCGCATTATGGCGATGCCTCGCGTAACCTGGAAGGCTGTAAACGACAGCGCGACCACCACCAGGGCGGCCAGGATTTGCAGTAAATAGCCCTGGTTGCCCGAGGGGATAATCGTGTCAAAGGTCAGGCCGGTTATGATGGGGACGGCCAGGTTGAGCAAGCCCCCGGCGAAGCCCAACCCCAGCGTTACCAGCAAATCTGTACGAGTGCCCCGGAAGCCAAAGCGCACCAGGTCGCGCACTTTGAGAGGTTTATCGGGGAAGGAGCGGTAAAAGATATAAGCCCTCGGCGAAAGTTTGGCCGCCAGGGCGGGCGTGACCGGCTGGCGAATGCCGTCGGCGGGGTTAACCATTTCGTAAGACTTCGGGGAAGTCGGCAGCAAGGCCACCGGGAGAGCTTCATCTACACCGGCCAGCGAACCGAGCAAAGCCCCGCTGTCCTGCCGCCACCAGTTCGGTTCGAGCGTGACTTCCCGGGTCCGCATGCGGGAATTATTGGCAATATCTTCCAGGGCGTTCCGCCGCGAGTCAGTTTCTTCACTTACGGTAGTGGATTTCTGGACGTTAATGCCCTGGTAAGCCCCGACCAACTTGCAGGCTTCCAGAAGCAAATCAGCTTTTTCGCCCACCATGGAAACCAGGCGGTCCTGGCCGGGTTGCATAATTGAAACAAGGTCTTCGAGGGCGCGATGGCCCGCCGAGAGGTCGAACTCGGCCCGTTTACGCAGGCGGTTGATTTCGTCATAGGTCGCCAGGCGGATATTGGTAAACTTGACCCGGAAGAAAAGCTCGTAGAACAAATCAAGGCCCGGCCAGAAGCCCGGTTGGTCAAGGGCGGCCAGGGCGCTGTTAGTTACCAGGCGGGTGCCGGTCAGGGCTTGGAGCCAGGTAAAGCCGTACAGGGGAAAAAGAGCGTCATCGTAGGGCGAAGCCATGTCTTCTTCGCCCAAAAAGAGGGTTGCGCCCTCGATAGGTTTGAGCCAGACGCCTTCTTTACGCGGGCTGGCGGTCTGGTGCGGTTCGAGGGCGGCTTCGGCATCAGGGTCGAGCAAGACTTCGGTCCGGTTGGAGAGAGTTTCTTTGGTAATGTCTTTTGAAAGCGCCTCCAGCCATTGTCCAAGCAGGACGGTGATTTGCGGCCTATAAAAAGCGTGGCGGGCCAGGCGGCGCAGCCAGGATAGCGGCACTTTAACCAGTTCGGTGCTGACCAGGGCAACGGCCAGCAGCCCCAGACCTTCACCGTAACGGTTCGAGTCGAGACCGAAAAGCGCCTGACCGGGGCCAAAACTGCACACGTGGTGGCGGGCCGCCGCCGGTTGACCGGCTTTGACCTGGACCGCGAAAGTTTCTACCTTGCCGGAGCGGACCAGCCAGAAGCTTTCAGGGTCGTCCAGCAAAAACGGCTGGTTGCCCCCCACCAGCAACGA
>CADDZM010000214.1 GCA_902812345.1 Chloroflexota bacterium
CTCCTGCTCTTGCTTGTGTTCCTACTCTTATTGTCTCAAAAGATTTTAGATGTTATGATAAAGCCATTATGAGACATCATTTGAGACCCGTCAAGGATAACCTCTCACAAAGTATACTTTTTGAGACGGTGCTACCGCTGTTGCTGTTATGGTGAGGAAGAGGATGTATAATGATCAGTTCTGGTGTCGCTATCTATACCTCCCAAGCGACTGCACATTCTCAACGATGTGGATGAAGGAACGGCCCAGGGCTTAATTGAAGCCGAATGCACCGTTTCGGGGGTTATGCAAAACCCCAAAAGCTCAAACCCAAATACTGCGCTGACTCTTAATGGCTACATTGTAAGTCAGGACTTACAATGTAGCCATTAAGAGGAATTATTGAGGTATGTTTGAACAAGATGTCGCCGTCGCCGAACATTGGGCGGTAATAATGCTGGTCGGACTGAGCCTAATCGTTGTGATAGTCTTATTTTTAAGCTATACAAATTACCTGATTTTAAAAAGCTTGTAAGAAATCATAAATCGTGAAAAAGACCTATAAAGATATCTCGCACTTCCTAAATTACCACATTACTGCTTGAGTATGGATATTATCAGGTTAAATTGTATAAATTAGTTTACCCGCCAGCGAAGGAAACGGTTAATCAGAAAGAAGCTGACAAACATGAGAGCGATTAGCATTCCCAAATCCAGGTAGAAACTACTGTTAAAGTCAGAAGTGAGGGCCAGGCGAAGTGCTTCCGCCGCATAGGTGGGTGGCAGAAAATAGCCGATGACCTGGAAGGGTAGTATAAGACTGCTAGAAGGGATGAAAATCGGGGAGGCCAGAAGAAGTAAAATCAGTAAAAGGTTGCCTAACTGTCCGGTAAGGTCAGGGTCGCTAACCAAGACGCCGAGAGCTAACCCAATCGAGGCCAGGGCAAAAGCGGTCAGAAGCAAAATAAAGGCTATCCATAGGTTGTAGTCGAATTGCACGTTATAAATTAGGGGGGCAGCGACTAGCGGGACTAACATTCCCACCAACGTCAGTCCCAGGCGCGAGATGATCAGGGTCAGGATAAAAGCTACTTTACTGATCGGAAGTGAGGCGTAGTAGGTCAAGCGTCCCTGACTCTTGAAGCTGGCAAGCCGCTGGGCCATGTTGACGATTGACTCGGTTGCCACACTCATTATGGCCGAACCGCTAATGATATAAAGCAAGGATTGCTTGCTTTTAGCGGTTCCACCGATATGCCCAAAACCGAAAACTAGCGCGAGCGGTAGGCATAGGGATACGATAAAGGCCCAAAACCAATTCGCTTTGAGATTATGTAACTGTTCCAGTAAAAGGTATTTAAAATCTACCAGGAATTTGCGATAACCTATAACCTGATTCCGGCGAAAGCCCCGATTTAACTCGACTGGCTGGGATGAGATAGGAGAACGATTTTCAGACACGGGTTGCCTCCTCATTAGATGCCTTCGCAAGAGTATTTTCAGTCCGGCCAATCTCAAGATAAACATCCTCTAACGAAGGCGGCGCTACTCGGAAATCGTCTAGCCGCTCCAGGCCAAGAAAACTGATAGCAATATTGACCGAGCTGACTTCTTGGGCAGGTACATAAAGCCGAAACTGGCCTGACCTTACTTCTTCCAAATCCCCCAGATTCTTCAAACGGTCTAACTCCGAAAGGGCAAGAGTTTCCTCATCCTTAAGGGTGAATTCAAGGCGAATTTTGCCGCCCATCCGGGCTTTTAGAGCGCCCGGTGTACCCAGAGCTATAAACCGGCCGTTTTGCATGACAGCTACCCGCTGGATAACTCTCTCGGCCTCGAAAACATTATGCGTCACCAGGATGCAGGTAAGACCCTGTTCTCGATTTAGACGTGTAAGAGTATCCCAGACTAACCGCCGGTTGTGCGGGTCCAGCTCGTTGGTCGGCTCATCCAGCACCAGCACCATAGGTTGGCCCATTAGAGCCATCCCAAAATTTACCAGCCTTAACATCCCACCGCTCAGCCGGTGGACCGGGCGGCTGGCATACTGTTGCATTCCCAACTCTTCAACGAGGTTAGAAACCTGCCGCCGGGTATCATTTTCAGTCTGACCGCGCAATCTGCCGGTGTAGTGAAGAGCTTGCTGCACCTCAAGGCCCCGGAGTGGGATAGAAGTTTGAGGTAAGAATCCGAACAGCTTTTTGGCCTGTTCCGGGTTTTTTACGACATCCACGCCTTCCACTACAATGCTACCACTGGTAGGTTTAAGCAGGCCGAGCAGTTGATGAACCAGGGTAGTCTTTCCTGCTCCATTGGGGCCTAACAAACCAAAAATTTCGCCACGCGGTATAGTAAAGGAAATATTGTCATTGGCTGTTATAACAGATTTGCGTGGGTTTTTACCCTGGAAGGTCCGGGTTAAATCCTGTACTTGAACGCTAAGCGCCGAGTTGTTAGTTTTTTCGAACATTTTCTTGCTTTCTTCCGGTGAATCCTGGTCTTAACAGGCTCTGGCTCTGGTAAATGCGCTAACTCTCATAGGGAGCCAGCAGCGAATTTGAAAAGTCCAAATCCGCCGGGGTCTGGTAAACAATTAAACTCATTTTGCTCGTCAGGTGAGTAAGAGGCAATTTGAACAGGTCTTTAAGAGGGCTGGCGGGATCGAAACTCACCACCAGGCTGCTGCCCTGGGCGCTCTCAATCGCCCGTACCTCCTGCCAAAGTTGCTGGGCCAGCTTTAGCTGGCCTGGTTTATACCAGATGCGGCTCGCCTGCAAAAGTTTCAGGTAGCCGTCTTCAGGTATCACTTTTAGCAGTTTGTTCAATATCTTGACCGGGGCAGGAATTCGCACCACTCGTACATCGTACAATAGAGTTGTATTAAAGATGCCCAGCCCGGCCTGGATAGTACCGCTTTCATCCGCAATAACGTAATATTTGGCCAGGGGAAGTTCAATTCCGTTTAACGTCTTAGGGGCCAACCATTCCGCCAGTCCGGCCCCGCTTTGAGGCGTATAAAAAGCGTAATCTTTGTAAAATTCGTTAAGACCCTGGACAATGGCAGAAAAGTCGGCGTGGTTGACCTCCCGGATCCTTGAACCTAAACCGGCTCTGACTCCGGGCAAAGTCTTAACCGGGGTAAGGGCCAGGTGCCGGTTGGTTGCTTTAGGTTGTTCATCTGGACCTGGCTTTTGAGTGTAAGCGTACACAACCAGGTTATTTTTATCGAAGGTTCGGCCAGCCCAATTTAAAACTTCGCTACGAAGTAAAGCCCCAAGTTCACCGTTACGATATTCTGGCTGCACGACTAAGCCGTAAATTAACAGCGCCGGGTATAACTGCCCTTTAACCTGGATCTGGTGCGGCCAGCCGTAAATTATGCCGGCCAGTCGTGTGTTATCGCCCGGTAAAAAAGCCCCCAGGCCGTAACTGCCCGGACGGATTAAATCAAATGCCTGACCGACCGCCTCAGACCGCATTTCCATTACGGTAGATACTAAACCCGGTTCCGGATAAGCTTCCAACAAATGACGGACGACCTTGTCGTCCTCCCGGGTAAGAGCTTTGAATAAAAAATCGCTGTTTGTTACAGTAGTGTTCATCGGTTGAGTTTTACCTTCCAGATTTCCTTCATTTGCCCACTTTTTCTATCAGCAATCAGTTGTTAATCCCAGGAAACATCGAATCGCCGGTTAAATCAAGGTCTTGCAGCAATTTATCCAGGTCAAATCTACTGGCCGGACTATTACCCGTTAAAATCAGCGAAATCGCTACCTGCAAGCCCTGGCCCGGCCCTGAATAAAAACAGATTTCACCGCCGGCCCCTTCAATTCGCTTTTGCATATTGCTTAAACCGAAATGGTTCTGGCCTACCAGCGAAGGAACGTTTTGCAAAAACTGGGGATCTAGCCCGACCCCATCATCTATAATCTGAATTTCCAGCACATAAGCAGGCGACTTTGGGGCCGTTTCTTCCTGGGACTGACTTAAAAGGCCAAGGGTTTCAGTCAATTGAAATTGAACCCTGATGGTCGTTCCCCTGGAATGCTTTATAGCGTTTAACAGGCTTTCCTGAACTACCCGGTATAAACAAAGTTTTAAATCTTTGTCCAGCAAGCTCTCAAGTAGAACTTCCTGCTGCTCATCGCCTTCCAGAAATTCTGCGATAAAATGCAGGTCGGGATGCTGTACCCGGTAGTTCTGGATAGTGTGGTGCAGCCCATATAAAAGGCTTTTTTCAAGCTGGAGAGGCATTACTTCGCGAGTTATATTGCGTAGTTTCTCGATGGTCTGTCGCAATCTTGACGCTACTTCATGCCGAGAAGTTGTTCCAGGGCTTTTATTAGGCGAAAAAGGAGACAGTTCTTCCACATCTTGCACCGCAATTACCAGGTCTTGTAAAATCTCATTATGTAAAGCTTCAGCCAGCTTTTCTCTTTCAAGGTCGACCGCCTGTTCGCGTTGGTTCTGGAACTGTTCACCGGCCTGCCGCAACTTCAGTTCGGTCTGGGCCAGCGCTACTGCCTGCGTCAGCAAAACTGAATTATAATAGGAAGTCGCGACCTGGGTTGCCAGGCTGCTCAAATGTTGAAGTTCTTCTCTGGCCGGTTGATACTCGCCCGTTTTATCACCTAAAAGCCAAAGGCCATAAAAATTATTCCCTGCTTTTAACGGCAAGGCCACATGCGCTTTCAAAAAACTTAACCTGGCAAAAACCTCCGCTACCGCCGGTAAGTTAGTTTCATGGTTGACCAACATATAAGCTTGGGGTAGCCCGCCGAAAACCTCTAAATTAAGACTATGCAGCGTATATCCGGCTACCCAGGTATCGGTTTGATTCGCTGTATCACCCCAATCAGAACTGCTTACTTTAAGTAACCGGCGTTGGCCCCAGTCCGGCCCGGCGCTTTGTGACGCCGGCATCAACAACATTGGAGCATTCACCCGCTCCAATTCAAGTGCGCCTTCCTGCTTAAGCAGTTGTAAAAGTTGGGGCTGGCTTATTAATAGCCAGGAGTTTTTATAATGGAAACTGGCCCCAAGCTTTTCAATGACCTTGCTGGAAATAACGGTTAAGCGGGTGGTCTTTACAAGCTCAGTATTCCAGTACCGGCTTAACTCGGCATAATCCAGGGGGTCAACCCCGAAGGTCCGGTCAATAAACCTTTGTACCCGGCGGGTGAGCTGTCCGAGAGCAAGTGAAAGCAGGGCCAGAAACAGGACAATTATCACCGGTTCCCGGTCAAAATTCTGCCAGAAAGGAAATACTGCCGTGAGCAGCCCGGATAAGACAAAATAGCCCAGAATAACGCCCGAATTTATGACAACTGCCACCAGGAACCGGCGGACAGTCAAATCTACGCCGAGCAACTTATTCTTTACAACCGCGTAAGTCAGCAAGGGTGGCAAGAATAAAAGCGGAACAAAGAAAATCCCGAAACGGTCGGCTACCAGTCTTTCCCACATTCCAAAGAGTACGTAAGCGCTCAGAGGTATCAGTGGAATAAGGACCGCAAGTGCAATAGCTGTAACAGCCAGGCGCAGGCGCGCCCGGTCCTGCTTCCCGGCTGTGAATAATTTGACCAGCAGAACGGCTACGCCGGCTAAAACCAGGGCTAAAAACAAAACATAGCATAGATTGCGGACCAGAGGCTCAGAGGGTAAAGGCGAAAGCTGGTTGAATCCCCCAAAGCTAACATACAGGCGTAAGCAGGCCATCGCAACCGAAAGGACGTAGAGGGAAAATAACCCCTGCCGCAGCAATGGCCTGGAAATAGGGTCGCCGTTAGGGAAAAGCAGGGTAAAATGGAGGAATAAAATGCCCATAAACCCGCTGCAGCAAACCAGAACTACCTTCTCTAAAGATCCAAACTGATAAAGTTCAGTGGTGGAAACCACGACTTCCAATGCAATCAGATTACACAGAAAAACAAAGATTATTGCTATTGGCTGGAGGGGCCGTAATAGATAAAGCAGGAAGCTGACCAACCAGAAAACAAAAGCTATAAAAAGCAGAATCTCGATAAGTAGCTGCTGGCCTAGAGTGGATGGTAGCTCTTTTAGGTGCAGTTGTTGAATTGGCGGCTCTTTCCAGTCCGCCCTCTGCGATACGTCTAAAGTAAGGCTATCCGCCTTTACGCTCCAAAGCAGTAAAACCTGACCTTCTTTAAAAGGTGGTTGAGCGACCTGTCCGGGGGTGAGTAAAGTAGCCGTACTGTTTGCACTACTCTCATAAAAAACAACTCGCGAACCGCTATCTCTTCCGGCTAGAAACTGGCTGGTCGGCTTATTATCAAAGGCAATAATGAGGTCGTTGGGCTGTATTAGCCGACTGTCCTGGAGTTCTTTGAGTGCCGAAAGGTCAAACC
The DNA here is from genome assembly GCA_902812345.1 of Chloroflexota bacterium. Lineage (GTDB taxonomy): Bacteria > Chloroflexota > Chloroflexia > Chloroheliales > Chloroheliaceae > 54-19. The sequence continues at coordinate 6,348 of CADDZM010000214.1, forward strand.
CTGTAACCTGAATGGCGTTATTGCGGTAGATAACCTGTAAATTAAGGCGAGTACCGGTCAGGGCTGTGATACCAAAATAGATAGTTAACACCAGGGTCAGGATACACCACGCGTAAATTAAAAAAGACCCGCTGGAAAGAAGCGCTTTTCGATTTAACTTCAGAGCATGTCTTAACTGAGTATATTTTCCGGGCGCGTTTGAAACTGACATGGAAACCTCATGCCTTAAGGCCGTTAAACCGGCTGAAATAATACCGGAACTGGCCTAAGAGATTCTCTAATGAAGCAAGCATTAGCCGGTGTTCAATCTTTTCCAGGCCCGGGTCAAGTTGTTTTAAAACACTTTCCGCCTGAGCCATATACATTGTAGCCTGGCCTAAAACCTGGGGTACGGCGAATTTACTCTTTAAAAGGTCAAGCAATTTCTGGTGGTTAGCTTCCGAAGAACCTGGGCTGGACCATAATTTCAGGAGAGTGGCCTTGTCCTCTATTGAGGTAAGTTCCTGATAACAGTACACTACCGGCAGAGTTAAATGCCGATTTTTTAAATCGCGTCCGGCGTTCTCAAGGCCCAGCACAAAATCTTTAAGGTCATTAACCAGGTGCAGCACCATGCCAAAGTATAAACCGAAGGCTCGATAAAGGCCGGTATACTCAGTTTTGGCGCCTGCCCCGATTACCGCCCCCAAATACGTAAGAAAGCCGACTGTTTCAGCAGTTTTGAGAGCAGCCTTTTTCAAAAAGTAATCAGGGCTGTTTAGCTGCCGGTGTAGTGAGCAGTTAACCTCAGTAAGGTCTAGAAGTTGACCTTTAGCGGCATTTATAATTGTGTGGGAAAGCTCAGAGAATAATTCCAGGCTGAGGTCAGCCGGTAAACCCGCCGTTGTTAAAGCCGAGACCAGATTAGCCTGACCAACCTGAATCATAATTAACGCTGTGTTTAGAGCTTCAGTTACGCCCAGTTTAGCGGCCAGGGCATCGGGCCGGTCCTGGTCCTGAATATCGTCCAACAAACAGGAAGCTCGAAGTAGAAATTCAACGGCAGCAGCGGCGGGGACCGCTCGCTCTGGTGTTCCGCCAACCGCCCCGCAGGTATAAATTATAAGACCTGGCAAAAGGGGCTTAGGTTCCTTAACAGACTCTTCTTCCTGGGTAAGTTCGTCCAGTTCAAGGGCGGCATACATTGAAGCAACAATCCGCCTGTTAAGATCGAGCCAGGTCTGAGAAGAAGTAGCGTTTTCTACAAAAGAAGATAAAAATTGAGGCTCAAGTTCGTTTTCTAACTGAGCCTTCAATTCTTTTTTAAATTGAACAGCCAGAAGGGTGTAATCCATAAATGCCCGGCTTGTGGACACGTTGCTTTTCTAACGGCCTGAAACCCATACACTATCCATAGTAACCTCAGGAAGAATTTCTATGGATGTTCCGGGTAAAAATATCCCAGCCAGCAGTTCGAGGGTGTGCCGTTCAGCCGGACTTATACCCTGGCCGAATTCAACCCAGGCGGCCTCCGGGTTATGGATGAATTGTTGAAGTAGGGACGGATCACTGGCAGCACGGTTAATGAGGTGTCGAGCCGCCGTGGAAAGCATGAACAGATTAAAGTTGCTTTCAAGTACTTTAGAATCAGCAGTTGGTGTAGTCATCTGTTTATCCAATCTATAAGGCAATATAATTTTGGCAAGCTGTTACGAACCCGGTATTCAGTTAGCACCTTCTGTATCTGACAGAAACTAAAAACCAGCACCGGACGACTTTTATTCTACAACATGACTTTTAATTTATATATATAGAAGATTGTATAGTTTTGGCCGAGTTTTATACGAATTTATAGCCTCTCTGGGAAATCAACCAAACCAAAAGATTTCCATCGGTAAAATATTTATCTCGGGGCTGGAAGGATATTATTTCTGTAAGCAAAGCTAAGAGCCTGCGGTAAACTATTGACGCCCAGTTTCCGGTAGATTGAATTTAAGTGAACGTATAAAGTTCCTCTCGCAATAACTAATTCTTGCGCAATAGCGGCCGTATCTTTACCTCGGGCGGCAGCCTCCAATACGGCCAGTTCTTTTGGGGAGAGGGTTTTCACTTGGCTATTACCAGCGGTTTCTGGATTATAAGTTGTGCTTTGCCTGTGAGAAACCTTAATATTGATTTGACTTTCACTTAATTTCTCAAGATGATCCATAATTTCTTCACGTGACAGACTTTTAGCCAGGCATACATCTGCCCCTAGCCTGGAAACGATAACATCCGCCCCCTGCGGATCTGCTGTCAGTACCATAACCTTTATTAACAAGCCATCCCGCCGGATATTTTGCAAAACTTGAAAACCGTTCAAATCGCCGGGCATATGTAAATCTAAAATAAGAATGTCAGGTTTCTCATTTTTGCAAGCCTCCAGGGTTTGGTAACCCGTAGCCGCTTCAGCCACCACTTCAAAAATATGTGAACGGCGCTGTAAGGCCATAAGCAGGCCATCCCTGAAAACCTCATGGTCTTCGGCTATAACAATCCGGGTTTTACGCAGAATATTTTCCATAAATTTTTACCTGTCCGACTTTAAGAGGATTTTGAAGAAACCTGACCTCTATTATAAACCAAAAATTAGCAGGCTGGCTCTATAAAATATTGTATAACTTCTTCCCAAATTTATAGAATTTTGGCAATACCTTTATACCATCCTCGCCTGTAGAATATCAATCAAGAAGTCTTTTAACCAACATACTTTTATTAATCCTAGTTATTAATCCTGGTTTTATAGAGCAAAGGGTAGGGTTATGCGGTCTGAACACAGTGCCAGTGTTACCGAAACAATCTTTGACGGGGAAATAGCCCGGCTGGAAAACCGCCGGGCCGTGGTTGAAGCTGAACGGCAGAAGCTACTGGCCGGTCAAATCACTGTTACCGGGCCGGACGGTTCTTCTCTGATGAATATCAACCTGGGGGTATTATCTACCACCGCGTCAGACCAGAAGACCGTCGAGCGTAATCTACGCCAGACCTTACTCGAAAACCCTCTGGTGCCGGTCCTGGATAGCTCTTTTAAGAAGACGCGCGAACTGCGCGAGGAATTGGCCGGGATTGGTGAATTGACGGCACCGGCCAGGTCTTCAGCGCTCTTTAGAAGGTTAATGCGGGCCAATACACGCTCTAACCGGGCTATAAGCAGTAAGAGCCAGCAGTTAGGAAAGGTTTTCGCCTCACCCTGGTTACTGCTGGCCGGATTAGCTATTTTCCTGATCTGGGGTGGCGGCCCACTGCTTTACGCCATTTCGGGTGGCACCTTTGGCGAGAAACCTCTGACTGCGGCTACTGCGGCACCGATACCGACCCTTTCTCCGGCCCCGGCCGGTTCGGTAACGCCACGAAATAAAGAAATAACTTCGACAGTCAAAGCCACAGGCGCTGAAGTTCAAAACTTTAAGCTCAATGGGAAAGCCAGCCCGCTTGCTTATCCGCTCAACATACAGGCGCAGCCGCAGGCCCAGGATGGCGTTATTACACCTACGCCAAATCCTTCTCCAACCACGGCAATGGTTGGCAATCCGCCGAGCAGCGCGGGCGGATTAAACGGGCCGCACGGCGCGTTCCTGGCTCCGAGCCGCATGGCTGTCCCGGCCCTGGGCCTGGATACCCCAATAGAAAGAGCCATAAGCCAGGACAATTCTAATGGCGGCGAGGCGGTGATAAGTTGGCCCAGGCCGGGCGAAGTGGTACAGACCGGCGCTTATCCGGGCGAAATCGGCAACCTGCTGATAATGGGCAACCAGAAAGAATTGGGCGTTTTGCGGAGAATCCAGCAGAATGACGAGATTACCCTTTATGACCGTAAAAATAACGCTTTTATCTACCGGGCGCTCCCCTTTTCGGCGGACGGCCAGACCGAACGCGAGGTAGACCCCACCTCACTGGAGGATGCTTGGGTTTTCAGCCCCTCTGAGCAATCTATCCTCACAATCCTCGTTACCTATCCCCAACCGCTGCCAGCCGTTGATCCCAACCAGCGCAGCGCCACCAACCAGGTAACTCCCCAAGATGATTACCTGGTCCAGAAAAAGCTGGCTTACCGGGCCGTCCTGGCGATGTACGCCCCGGCCAGGGTAACGCCTGCCGGAACACCGGTAGCGGTTCCCGACGAGGCCTGGCAGACCGTAGCCGCCCCGTCCCCGAAGGAGGTTACTACTTCACCATCACCTTCGCCGGTCCAGGACCAGCCTACCACCGTTCCACCGGCGCAAACCGCTTTAACTATACCGGGACAACAGGCGCAGACCACTCAGGATGTGGTCATCCCGGCCGGCGTCCCGGCTACCGGCGAAGGCGGCGGAGGCGGAGTTAGTTCAACCGTTAAAGCGGGGCGGTATTCTAGAAAATGATTTTGTTCCTGTTAAGTTTGTAGAAGGCTTCTGGTCAAACTTTAATGCATTCGAGGGAGAAATTTCTATGTTCTTTAAATCTTCCGGTTACAGGATCAACCGTATCAAGTGGCTGAAATGGTTCTTCAATCGCAAAGCAGTGAAAGCCGTTTCTAACCTTATCGCCGCCCTGGTAATAGCCGGTTTTTCGCAGGCGGCGGCTTTTGCTCAGACTATTGATACTTCCAAAATCAAAGCCGCTTCGGACTCGATTATCAGCGGCGTGCAGGCCATTTCCGGCATTGGAGTGACCTTACTTCTAATCGTTGGCTTCGCCCTTTTGATGTGGGGAGTTGCGCTGCGTCACGCGCTTTAAGTATTCCTGACTCAGTCAGGAGGAACTCGGAAGAGTGTTCCTGGGTCAATGGCTTACCTGGCGAGGAAACTCAAAGGGAAACATAGCATGCCATTAAAGCGGC
>CADDZM010000215.1 GCA_902812345.1 Chloroflexota bacterium
CCCCACCCGGCCCCGGCAAAACTGGCGAAATCTCGCTCTCCCACCAGGCCGTCCGCCGCCGTTTGCATCGCCTTAACGTCGAGCGGTTGCGCCATCTGGTAAGCGAAGCGCCGGGCCAGAGGCGAACGGACGGGCCGGTTCAGGATGCGGTAGCGATAGGTCCGCTCTATCGCGCTAAACCGGGAGTGGAACTCGCCGGGAACTTCTTCCGCCGACAGTGCCGCTACGTCAAACGGGAGCAGGGCGTTCAGGCCGCGCCGGAACGTTTCGACTGGCAGGCGGCTGGCCGTAAAGAAATTTGCGACCTGGCCGCTGGCGTGGACCCCCCTATCGGTGCGTCCGGCCATACTGACCACACAGCGTTCCCCCGCGCCCAGGCCGGTCAACTTCGCGAGAGCCTTTTCAAGCTCTCCCTGGACCGTCCGGCCGTTGGCCTGGAGTTGCGAACCCTTAAAATCGGTCCCATCATACTCCAGCACCAGCTTGATGTTTCTTGGAAGAGCTTTTAAAGGCTCTGTAGAAACCTCGGAAGTTGTTGTGAATTCTTCCACAACACCCAAAGACTTAGGCCGGTAAGAACTCGATCAGGGCCAGTTCCGCGCCATCACCCAGACGGGTACCGAGCTTGAAGATGCGGGTGTAGCCGCCGTCGCGCTCGGTGTAGCGCGGGCCAATTACGGTAAAGAGCTTCTGCACAGCGGCAGTATTGGCGACCTTGCTGGTAGCCACGCTGCGGTTGTGCGGTGTATCTTCGTGGGCCACGGTGACCAACTGCTCAATCATAGCCTGGATTTCCTTGGCTTTCGCCTCGGTGGTGCGAATGCGCTCGTGGGCAATCAGTGATACCAGCAGATTGCGGTACATGCCCAGGCGTTCGCCCGTGGACCGGTGAAATTTGCGACCGGCAACTCGATGTCTCATTTGCTAAAACCTCTTAAGCTTCTTCTTCAAGATTGTTATCACCGGAGTCGTCACCGTTGCCCAAATCCGCGCCGCCTTCACCCTCGGCTTCGTCACTGAAAGCGCTGCCCGCGAAAGGACCAATGGGCTTGTTGGCTTCCATGTAGCCGTGGTTGATTAACTGCGCCCGCAACTCGTCGTAAGACTTGCGCCCGAAGTTTCGGACACTGAGCAGGTCTTTCTCGTCCATCAGCAGGATTTGACCGACCTTGGTAATATTGCTGCGTTTGAGGCAATTATAGGTACGCACCGACAGATTGAGTTCTTCAATCGGCGTATCGAAGACCTGGGTCGGAATATTCGCCTGCTGGTTGAGGCCAGGCAATTCCGGCTCTTTGGTCTTGTTAAAGTCCGCGATAATCTCGCTATGCCGTTTGAGAATCTGGGACGATTGGCTAAGAGCTTCGCCCGGATCAATCGAGCCATCGCTCCAGATTTCCATCACCAGGCGGTCATAGTCCGTCTGCTGGCCGACGCGGGTGTGTTCCACCACGTAGTTGACGCGCGGAATTGGAGTATAGATAGCATCAACCGGGATAACGCCAATCGGCATATTCTCGCGGTTATCCGCCGAGCTATAGCCGGTGCCGTGTTCGACCGTCAGTTCCATATCCAGGCTGGCGTCGGCGCTATCCAGCGTCGCAATCGGCTGATCGGTGTTAATAATTTCAATAAGTTGGCCGGGAACTTCTATATCCCCGGCAGTTGCCACGCGCTCCCCACGGCAGCTCAGGTTCAACCGGACCGGGCGGTCGCTGAAGGAGCGCAGCCGGATGCGCTTCACATTGAGCACAATTTCGGTTACATCTTCTTTAACATGTGGCAGCGAGGTAAACTCGTGGGCAACTCCATCAATTTTGATAGAAGTTATCGCTGCACCGGACAGTGAACTAAGCAGAATACGGCGTAAAGCGTTCCCAAGAGTAATACCGTAGCCTGGCTCTAGGGGTTCGATTTTGAACCGACCGTAGTTCTCTGCCGTAGCTACTTTCTCGACCTTCAAAGCTACATCGAACAAGGCAATCAGCCTCCTTTATCAACTGATTTGCTTTCTCACCGGAATAATTCTTTCGAAGCCAGGGCTTGCAGCCGGGGCGACCAAAGCTTTATTCCGGTCCAGATAGAACTACTAGCGGCTGTAATACTCTACGATTAACTGCTCGTCCAGCACCACATCCATCTGGTCACGCGCGGGAATATTCCCAATGCGACCGCTGAGGGCGCGTGGGTCAAGCGTTAACCAGCCGGGAACCTGGTTTTTACCCACGGTTTCGGCAGCAACCTTGAAATATTCCTTACCGCGGCTTGATTCCTTTACGGAAATCACATCACCAGCCTTCAGAATATACGAAGGAATGTCAGTATCGCGGCCATTCACCTGGAAATGACCGTGCCGGACAATCTGGCGGGCCTGGGGCCGTGAATCCGCGAAACCGAGGCGATAAACGATGTTATCGAGGCGAAGTTCGAGGATTTGCAGCAAGCGTTCGCCGGTAGCGCCTGGGATGCGCTTGGCTTCGTCAAAGTGCTTGCTGAACTGGCGTTCCAAAATACCATAAATGCGGCGAGCTTTTTGCTTCTCGCGCAACTGCAAACCAAAATCACTCATTTTGCGCTGTCGTTTAGCGCCATGCATACCCGGTGCCGTAGGCCGCCGCTCGACCGAACATTTCGGTCCCATACAGCGGTCGCCTTTGAGCATCAACTTTACCCCCTCGCGGCGGCACAGTTTACAAACCGGTCCTGTATACCTTGCCAATTGTTCCTCCCTTTGGCAGTTTCCTAATTACGGTTCTTCGTCCTGTAATTATTCTATTTTCTACGCCGGGCTTCTGCCTTGCGTGAACAGCCCGGCGTTTATCTAAATCCTTGCACTTTGCTTATTGGCCCTTGGGGGCTGCACTCTCACCTTCAGGCAGGTCTCTTTACTCAAGCGAGTGACCCGGCAATTCGCCGGAGCCAGACCCTGCCATCAGGGCAAAGCATTGGGAGAGTTCTGTCTTCATCGCCCGGCCAGAGCCGCAGCTTTACAACAGAATACCAACCGCTTCTTATCTTATCGAATTAGACGCGGCGGCGTTTAGGCGGGCGGCAACCGTTGTGAGGTATCGGTGTTACGTCGGTAATCGAAACTACCTGCAAACCGGTCGCCTGTAAGGAACGGATGGCCGCTTCGCGACCGGAGCCCGGACCTTTGACGAAAACCTCAATCTGGCGCAACCCGTGTTCCATCGCCCGGCGGGCGGCTCCTTCGGAAGCGACCTGGGCCGCATAAGGAGTGCTCTTGCGTGAGCCTTTGAAATCACTGGCCCCCGCGCTGCCCCAGCTAAGGACATTGCCTTTCGGGTCGGTCAGGGTAATGATAGTGTTGTTGAAAGTTGACTGGATATGCGCCTGTCCTTTGGGGACGCTTTTACGCTCGCGGCGCTTTACCCTGGTGGCTTTCTTCTTGGTGCCTTTGTCAGCCATCTAAATGAAATCCTCCAGCTAGAATATTTTAACTATTACTTGGTGGCCTTTTTCTTACCGGCAACGGTGCGGCGCGTCCCGCCACGACGAGTGCGCGAGTTTGTGCGCGTGCGCTGTCCGTGAACCGGCAGCCCGGCGCGGTGCCGGCGGCCCCGGTAGCTACCAATTTCAACCAGGCGTTTGATGTTGAGGTTGACCTCGCGGCGCAAATCGCCTTCCACCCGGTAATCCCGGTCAATCAACTCACGCAGGTGAGCCACTTCCTCGTCGGAGAGCGCCCGCACCCGCGTGTCCGGGTTGATGCCGGTCTGTTGTAAAATCTTCTGGCTGGTAGAAGGGCCGATTCCATAAATGTAAGTCAACCCTACTTCGACGCGCTTGTCACGGGGCAAATCAACCCCCGCTACTCTTGCCATTCGTTCCTCCCAGAAACTCTAAAAAATAATTAGCCCTGTCGCTGCTTGTGCTTGGGGACGGTGCAGATAACCAGCACGACACCCTTGCGCTTGATAACTTTGCATTTCTCGCAGCGCGGCTTTACGGAAGCCCGTACTTTCATTTAAGTAATAACCTCGCTTGCTGTGGCAGCGGCGGCCTGGACCGGCCCCTGCCAGCATGAATACCCGGTTGGGCAGGTTGCCCTGCTTTCCCGGCGCCCGGTGAGGGGCGAGCCTTCCTTTCCGGTGGCTTGCGCCAATCAAGCCGACACGCTGGCCGGCTCCCCTGAAAGTCAGATGAATGTAATGATCGCGTTTTTGCTGGTGGAGGGTTTGTTGTTCCGGTTTGCTTTGTTACGACCTCTACCTGGCGCTTGTGCCTGCTTATGACGGCCCGGCAATTTTTAAAATTAACCGTTTACCAATACTTTTACAGACAATTGGGAATTATACCATATACTTTGCGCAAAAACAAGCTCAAAATTCAGTTACGGCAGCGTCAAAATCAGCGGGTCGCCATCCGTTATAGCCGCCGAGTGTTCCCAGTGGCAGGAGAGCGTCCCGTCTTTGGTAACAACGGTCCACTCATCCGGCTGCACGACTGTCTCCGGCCCACCCACGTTGACCATCGGCTCGACCGCCAGGCACATACCCTTTTTTAGCTGCATTCCCCGTACCGGTTGGCGGAAGTTTGGCACCTGCGGTTCTTCGTGGACTTTCCGACCGATGCCGTGTCCGACATACTGGGTCACAATGCTGTAACGCTGTTTTTCAACATAATCGTGGATGGCGTTGGAAATGTCGTACAGGTAGTGGCCCAACCGCATCTGGTCAATGCCGATATAAGTCGCCTCGCGGGTTACCTTTAACAGCCGTTCGGCTTCCTCGCTGATTTTGCCGACTCCGAAGGTAGCCGCCCCGTCGGCGTTCCAGCCCTTATAGGTCGCCCCCACGTCCAGGCTGATAATGTCGCCTTCTTTCAAGACCCGGTCGCCTGGTATCCCATGGACCACTTCTTCGTTAAAGGATATACAAATAGAACCGGGAAACCCGTAAAGACCCTTGAAGGCGGGAATCATGCCCCTGGAGCGGATAAATTCTTCGCCGATTTTGTCCAGTTCGCCGGAAGTGATACCCGGCTTAATATACCTTGAAACTTCTTCGATAGTCTGGCCGACCACCCGCCCGGCCTGGCGCATAAGGTCAATTTCCCCTTTTGTTTTCGTGCCTATCATGAAAGCTCTCATTCTTATAACTTTTCTTCTCTTTTTCTAAAAATTATTTTCTCTTTAAGTTAAAGCTGGCGGTTCTCCCGTTTAGAGGAGACCGCCAGCCAGTTTTACGGTTATTCTGTTAAGCTTACCCTGCCGGGCAAGTTACCCTACCTGGTACCCCAAAATGATACTCTTACCTTAGCCCGTCGCTTGCCAGAGCCGCTACGCCACCAACGACTCTTCAGTTTCCCCCAGGATAATATCTTTCTTTTCTTTGTCCATAGAGAGAACATTAAGCGCTTCGATAATGTCGTTTGTAACATTTTCGACCGACTGCTGCCCGTTAATCTCAAGCAGCAGACCCTGCTTTTTGTAGTATTCAATCAGGGGCATGGTCTGGTTGAAATAAACCTGAAGCCTCCGCTCGGCGGTTGACCTTTTATCGTCGTCTCGCTGGTAAAGCGCAGCAGCATCGTGGTCGCATATTCCTTTGATTTTTGGCGGATTGTTAAGCTCGTGGTAAGGCGTCTGGCAGACCGGGCAAATCCAGCGGCCACTGAGGCGTTGGAGCAGGGCATCGGTATCCACTTTTACGTAAATAATCCGGCCAATGCCTTTGTTAAAGCGTTCATGCAGAGCGTTATTGAGGGAGTCGGCCTGGAAGATAGTGCGAGGAAATCCATCCAGTAAAGCGCCATTCCGGCAAGCCGGGGTATTGAGATGGTTCATAATCATCTCGATAACCGTCTCGTCCGGCACCAGTTCGCCCCGGTCAATATAACCTTTGGCTTCGATGCCAATGGGCGTACCCTTCTTAATATTTTCTCGGAAAAGATCACCGCTTGAAACGTGGGCAATCTGGATACGGCTGGTGAGAATATGGGCCTGAGTTCCTTTACCGGCTCCTGGCGCTCCTAAAAGGATTAAATACATATGTGTTAGACCTCCCTATGGCATCTTTGCATGTTTGAGGTTGCCTCATTGAAACCTTAAACGTGGCGGCTATTTGTCCCACATCTGAATCCCGCCCACAAAGTCGCTAAATTTACACTCATGCCTGAGCCTCAAGCCGGGTAAAGTGAAAAATAGTGTTTGGTACTGCTAAGGTCTGATGCTTTATAACCGCTTGAAAAATCAGGTAGATAGAGAAATAGAAGCTGTTTATTTTGATAGAAACTCTCTATCTATTAACTTTTAACAATCTATCTTTATTATAGCACATACTCACCAAACACGACAAATCCTTTCACAATTTTATCATTTGTATTTTTTATAAGTATTATTTATGGCAAGCCATGTTCTATTTCTAAGAAGGGTCTATAAAACCAAAAAGGCAGCCTGACCAACAAAACCAGGTTGCCTTTTTGGTAAAAAACTTAGTTCAGGATGCCCTGGTATTCGCGCATAACCAGTTGCGCTTCCAGTTGCTTCATGGTATCTACCGCGACGCCGACCACAATCAAGAGCGAAGTGCTGTTGAGAAAAGTCGTTACCTGGGTCTGGACAATTAAACCCAACAGGAACGGCAGGACCGCGATAACCCCCAGGAAGATTGCGCCCAACAGCGTAATCCGCACCAGCACCTTCATGAGGTACTCGTTTGTCGGACGGCCTGGCCGGAAGCCCGGGATAAACCCGCCTCTATCCCGCAAACTTTCGGGGATGTTTTGCTGGTTGAACAAGACCAGCGTGTAGAAGTAGGTAAAGCCCAGCACCATGAAGAAGTAGAGAATCTGGTACAGGCCGCTGCCTGTGCCGAAGTTCGCTACAACCCAGGTGGCTACCGTGCTAACCGGGTCGTTGACCGAACCGGGCCGGATGAAGAAGCCCGCGACTGTCGCCGGGAAGATGATAATCGAGCTGGCGAAAATCAACGGAATCATACCCGCCGAGTTTACTTTTAGCGGGATGTGGGTCTGCTGGCCGCCATAAACCCGGTTGCCCTGCATCTGGCGCGGGAACCGCACCGGGATTTTGCGCTGGCCTTCCTGGATTAAGACGATGCCGACCACGGCTATCAAAAGCACCAGCAAAATAATGATAATCGAGATGATACTCTGGCCGACGCCGGATTGGCTCGCCTGAACGAACCTTTGCGGCAGACCTGAAACGATACCGCCAAAGATGATAATCGAAACACCGCTCCCTATACCATACTCGGTAATTAACTCACCTAACCAGACCAGCAGGGTTGTACCTGTCGTCATGGCAACCACGGCGGCAATTGTCAGGAGCGGGTCAGCGCCGTCACCGAAAAGCGAGAACCGCTGAGCGTCAACGCCGGTAATAATACCCTGGCTCTTTAAAAGCACAATCTGGCCGTAAGCGGTCAGGGCGGCAATCGGCACTGTTATGATATGAGTGTAGCGATTGAGCGTCTCACGGCCCCGCTGGCCTTCTTTTTGCAGCCGCTCAAACGCCGGGATAATCGGCGTCAAAAGCTGGATTATAATGGAAGCTGTTACATAGGGATAAACGCCGGTTGCGGCGATAGAAAAGTTACTGAGCGAGCCGCCGGAGAAAATGTCCAGAAAGCCCAGCACGCCTCCGACGCCAGGCGTACTGCCCGTCGGGGAACTGCCGGGGGCGCCTGAAATAAAGTCCTTCAACCGGCCGGTTACTTCGGACGAAATCCCGGCCACCGGGACATGCGCGATAATTCGGAAGATAACCAGTACGCCCAGCACAAAAAGAAGGCGACGGCGTAAATCTGGAATACGAAAGGCTCTGATAACCGCCTGAAGCATAAAATGATACTCCTCTAGCCAGAAAGATACTAGCAGCATTCGGCCTTTGAGGCCGGAACGACTGTCACAACCACTTCAAGGTTGGTATACGAAAAAGCTAGTACATATGATGAAGGCATAGCCCTGTTGGAAAAGGTCTGTGTCAGACGCTTATTCTACCATGACTATGCCGTTTCGTCTAAGCTGCTATTATTGGGCTTGTTCGGTGGTTTCGGCGCTCCGGGCTTGCGGGCCTCTACCTTCCGGCCAGGCCATTAGCTCAACTACCGAGCCGCCCGCCGCTTCAATCTTCTGGCGAGCCGAAGCCGAGAAGCGATGAGCGTGGACCGTAATGGCGCGGTTGATTTCGCCAACACCTAGAATCTTGACCAGGCGAGTGTTGGCCCCGGCCTTTTCCGGCCCGCCCAGCAAGGTAACAATCTTCTGAGGAATGACCGCGCTGTTGGTGGACTTAATCAAGCCCAGGTCGGTAAGAGTTTCGGGAGTAAAGGTATCGCCTTCCAGTTCAGCCAACCGGGTCAGGTTAACTACTTCAAAAGCAACGTGGTTCGGGTTGTTAAAACTTACACCACGCTTGTAACCCTGCCGTTTAATAGAGTTGGTCTTGGAAGGGCTGCCTTCAAACCAGGCCGGCATTTTGCTGTGACCGGTACGGGCTTTCTGGCCCTTCTGGCCGCGACCGCTGGTCTTTACCGAACCGCTACCGTAACCGCGGCCTACGCGCTTCTTGCTGTGAGTGCTGCCAACAGGCGGCTGTAAATCATGCTGCTTCATTTTAGAAAAATTCCTCTCCGGTGTAAGACTTTCCAAACCAGGAGCCTGACAAAAGTATGCTCCAGCTTAATTATCTGGCTGGAGCGGCTACCTGGAAGAAAGGTCCGAGCTAGCCTCGCATCAAAACACCACTAACGGCCAGCTCTACATTACGTTGAACGTAAAGGGGTTTTACTCCCCGTTTAACGTTCAACGCCCAACGAATTTAAACTTCCTCGACTTTGACCCACTGACGCACTGTCGCAACCATCCCGCGCACCGCCGGGTTGTCCGGCAGAGTGTGGGAGTCATTGATATGGTGCAGGCCAAGCGATTTGATAGTATCCTTGTGATTTCCTCGTGAGCGAATAGGGCTTTTGAGGAGGGTCACTTTAATCTGCTTGTCGCCGGTTGTGGCGGCATTGTTATTATCTGACATTATCCTTTAACCTCTAGTCTGAGCTGCTCACGGCATTATTAGTCTGCCCCGAACCGCCATTATCAGCGCCATCAACACGGGCTGCCGGAGTCCGGCTTTCATCATGACGAGGCGCGCTGGTCGGAGCCGAACCTTCGGCCCGGTTGCCACCGCCACCGCCGCCGGTTACCCGGCCACCCGCGCTGCCGCCACTGAAGGAGCGCCCACCGGCGCCGCCACCAAACGGCTGGCCACCGGCGCCCGGTCCACGGTTCGGCCCACGGCCCTGACCGCCCCGGTTGTCGGCACGACCCGGTCCGCCCCGATTGTCACCACGACCGCCATCACGGCCCCGGTTATCGCGACCACGGTTATCGCGGTCTTTACGGTTGCGTTCGCCGCCGCTGCCAATCTGGGGTACAAAAATGGTAATGCGCTGCTTGGGAGCGACAATCTTTTCGTCGCTAGGGCCGAGGCCAAAGCTGCTGAAAGGCTTGCCGCGCTTGATTTCCTCGTCCTCGCGCAGTTTGAGCGACTGGAGAGCCTTTATAGTAGCGCGGACCGCGTTTACCGGGTTGTTATTACCCAGCGACTTTGACAGCACGTCCTTCACGCCCGCCGCTTCAAGAACGGCCCGGACGCCGCCACCGGCGATAACGCCGGTACCGGGTGAAGCCGGTTTGAGAATAACGGTGCTGGCACCGAAATGAACGGTTATTTCGTGAGGGATGGTGCGACCTTCGAAAAGAGGCACCTCAATGATGTTCTTTTTGGCATCGTCGCTGCCCTTGCGGATAGAGTCCGGCACTTCACCGGCTTTACCCAGGCCTGCGCCAACGTGACCCTGACCATCGCCAACCACAACCATCGAGCTGAAGCTGAAACGACGACCACCTTTGACCACTTTCGCCACCCGGTTGATCTGCACAACCCGTTCTTCCAGGTTGTTTAACTTGTTCGCGTCAATTCTAGCCATTTAGTTCTCGCGCTCCTTAAAATTCCAAACCGGCTTCGCGAGCGCCATCGGCCAAAGCCTTGATTCGCCCGTGATACAGGTAGCCTGCCCGGTCGAATACAACACGGGTGATGCCTTTATCTTTTGCACGCTGCGCCACGACCTGGCCGACCTTCTTGGCCTGGGCTATTTTAGGGTCTTCCGCGGCAAGTTCGCTCTTTACGGGCGCTTCCACGGTGCTGGCCGCAACCAGCGTAAAGCCTTTATCGTCGTCAATAATTTGCGCGTAAATATGGTTGGCGCTGCGGAAGACGTTGAGGCGCGGTCTTTCGGGGGTGCCGTAGACTTTAGAGCGCACCCGAATCTGCCGCCGCTTGCGCGGACTCAATTCTCGTCTGATTCGTCGCATTTCTTCTCCTTAAAGCGCTGGGCCTTGTGCGGCTGGGCCGGTAACCATTTAGCGGTTCCAGGCCGCTTATCCCAGGGCTAAATTATTACTTCTTACCAGCCTTACCGGACTTGCCGGCCTTGCGGCGAATAACCTCGTTCGAATAGCGCACGCCTTTGCCCTTGTAGGGTTCCGGGGGCCGCATCGAGCGGACGCGGGCGGCTTCCGAGCCTACCAGTTCTTTGTCAATACCTTCGACAAAGACCCGGGTGGTGCCTTCCACGCCGAACTTGATGCCCGTGGGCGGTTCAAGCCGGATAGAGTGGCTGTAGCCCAAAAGCATGACCAGCATATCGCCATCTTTGAGAGCGCGGTAGCCGACGCCGGAGATGTCGAGGTCGCGGCGGAAACCGCTGCTGACGCCCACAATCATGTTTTCAAGTAATGTGCGGGTCAGGCCGTGCATCTGACGGTCGCGGTTGGAGTCGCTGGGCCGTTTGACCAGCATTTGTCCGTCCTGCCGCTCGAAAATCATCTCTGGGTCCAACTGGCGGGTTAAAGTTCCTCTGGGGCCTTTAGCCGTAACCTGGTTGCCATCAGTAATAGTCAGTTCAACGCCTTTAGGAAGCGCGACTGGCTTTCGTCCAATACGTGACACCTTTTATACCTCCATCTACCTGCTTACCAGACGTAGGCCAGCACTTCGCCGCCTACCCCGGCCCGCCAGGCCATCCGTCCGGTCATCACGCCTTT
>CADDZM010000216.1 GCA_902812345.1 Chloroflexota bacterium
GTCCAGACCGTCTCGGCAACCCAGGGCGGCGGCGTTTGAGACCCCCCCGGCGCTGCCGCCGGTCAGTTGCGCCAGGGCCGCCGCGGTCCCGCTGCCCTGACCAATAGTAGTCTGGATGTCCGAAACTTGACCCTGGCTCTGCAAAGTTTTGGCAAGGTTCTCAACCTGGATAGCCTTGTTGGTGGTGGATTGCAAATCGGTGCCGGGCGGTGTGGTCAGGCTGATAGAGATATTTTTCTGGGGCGAGTCGGGCAAGAAGGTGAACTTTAGCTGGGTAGTCAGGCTCATCGAGCCGAAAAAGACCACCCCGGCAATTAAAAGGGTAATCCAGCGGTGGGCCAGCGACCATTTAAGGATAGGGGTGTAGACCCGCTGCAGCCAGGAGTTTTCTTCTTCCTCGACCTTACCGGCCGGGGCTACTTTCCTGCCTTTCGCGACCCGGCCCATAAAGAGGCGGGCCAGGAGCGGCACCACGGTCAGGGCTACCAGCAGCGAGGCCAGCAAAGCGTAAGTCACGGTCAGGGAGAACGGTAAAAAGAGTTTCGAGACATAGCCCCCGGCCAGGCCGAGCGGCAAAAAGACCGCTACGGTGGTCAGGGTCGAGGTCGTGATAGCCCCGGCGACCTCGCGGGTACCCTGGATGACCGAAGAATTTACTTCGTCGCCTTCCCGGACGTGCCGGTAGATATTTTCCAGGACCACAATCGAGTCGTCCACGACCCGGCCAATCGCCACGGCCAGCCCGCCCAGGGTAATGACGTTGAGCGAGAAGCCCTGGAGCCGCATTAAAATAAGCGCGACTATAACCGAGACCGGGATAGAAACGGCGGCGATTAAGGTCGTGCGGAGGCTGAGCAGGAAAATAAAGATGACCACGACCGCGATAGCGGCCCCGGTCAGCCCTTCCTGAACTACCCCGCTGATTGATTTCTGGATGGTCGCGGCCTGTTCGACCACGATTTTAAAAGAGACCGGGATACTGCTCTGCGCGCTGGAGGCCCGGTTCAGTTCGTCTTTAACCGCCTGCGTGACCGAAATTATATTCGCGTTCGGGTCAATATAGACTTGCAAACCCAGGCTCGGGTTGCCGTTGGTGCGGGTAATGGTAGCGTTGCCGGTCTTGGCGACCTGGACCGTGGCAACATCTTTAACGTGCAAGAGCAGCGCGTCGGGAATTTGAATCTGCCCTGCCGCTGCTGTGGTCCCGCTGGCTGGCGTAGTTCCACTGATTGTGATTGGCGGGGCCGCCCCTGCTGCCGGGGTCGCTGCTCCACCGGGCAAACCGGCCGCGCCGGTCCCGGTTGGCAGCCCGCCTTTAAGGCCAAGCACCAGGTTTTCAATCTCGGTCGTGGTGCTGAAAGAGTGGGTTACCCGCAGCGGCAGCGAACGCCCGCCCTCGTCGAGCGTCCCGACCGGGAAAGCCAGGTTGTTGGCCTGGAGGATTTGCACAACCTGCTGCTGGGTGACTTTGTTCTGGGCCATTTTGTCGGGGTCGAGCATTATCAAGACCTGCTGCTGCTCGCCGCCGGTCAGGTTGACCCGGCTAACTCCGTCAATGGCGCTCAGGTTCGGGATGATTTCGCCCTGGACCCTGCTCTGCAAGTCGGCCAGGCTGGTATTGGGGTCTTTGCTGCTTACGCTGGCGTTAAGGGCCGGCAGGGCTGTAAAATCGAAGGTGCCGACTTTAGGGGCCTGTACGCCCGTGGGGAATGTGAGGCCGGTGAGTTTATCGGCCACGTCACTTTTAGCTGTTTTTATATCGGCGTTTACATCAAACTGCACAATCGTAAAGGCAAAGCCTTCGGAGGAAGTGGACTGGGTGGACTCCACGCCCTGCAAACCGGAAAGCGCATTTTCCACCGGGGTAGTGATGGTGCGGTCCACCGCCTCGGCGTTCGCGCCCGGATAAACCGTCGTGATGGTAACAATCGGGAAAGAAAGGTTCGGTAAAAGCTCCTGCTTTACCGAACCGATGGTAATAATTCCGAAGATGATAATTCCGAGGGCGAGAATTATCGTCACGGACGGCCTTTTAAGAGCCTGGCGAGTTAGCGTTATCAAACTTCAACTCCTATACAATGGGCTGGTCGAGGGCTTTTTTAGTGTGCTATAATAGCTTTAAATAAAATATTTCCTATTAAAAATATTTCGAAACACAAAATATCTTAACAGATAGCTGACCTGTTATCAAGAGTAGACAGGCGGGGGTTTGATGACAATAGGAGAAAGTAGCGGGTCCAAATTAGCCGGAACTTGGTCAGGACTTTGCGTATAATTAAACACGGAGTAAGTCAGTGGGGACTAATAATTTACCGGACCACCGCCAGCGAGCCCGCTTGTTGGAAACAATGTATACCACTATCCAGACCTTATCCTGGGAAAGCCATAAGCAGTCTACCGGTATAATGAAGGAACTTGATTTGACCTTGCCCCAGGGTCTTGCCCTGTTGACCCTGGAAAGTTTGGGCAGCCGGGCCAAGATGAGCGAGTTAATCGAGCTGATTCAAATTTCAGGCGGCACCCTGACCGGCATTGTGGACCGCCTTATTGCCGCCGGGCTGGTGGCGCGACAGCGCGACGAGGAGGACCGCCGGGTGGTCTATGTGTCGTTGACCGAGGCCGGGGCTAAAAAGGTTCAGGCCGTCCAGCAGGCTCACAAGCTGCAGCTTGACCTGGCGACCGCCGGTTTTAGCAACCGCGAGCTTGAACAATTCAACGGCCTGCTGAAAAAATTCGTCGAGGCTGCCAGCGTGCCGCCCGGTTCCCTAAACAATTACCCTGAATACGCCCGGCTCTATGATTTGACCCTGGCCGAAAACCCGGCCCGACCTGAAAAACGGGAGTGAGAAAGGCTTATCCGGCCAGCCTTTGTAACCGGCCAGCCCTTATAAGGAGAATAGCTATGACCTATGTGAATGGCGCAAATGAACCGGCGGTCACCCAGATGCGGGCCATTACCATTTCGCGGGAATATGGCAGCGGCGGCGGCGAAATTGGGGTCCAACTGGCAAAGCGGCTCGGCTGGAAACTGGTGGACCACGAGGTAGCCGAGCAGGTAGCCCGCGCCCTCAACATAACCGAAGCCGAGGCCGATGCCCACGACGAACACGCCGATAACTTGATAGTGCGGCTGCTTACCAATTTAAGCGAGAGCCTGGCCCCGGTGTCGGTCCCGGTCCAGTCCCTGCCCAGCCTGATAACCCCTGAAGAATACGACGAAGCCCGCCGCAAGGTGGTGGAGGCGGCGGTCGCGAGCGGTCACGCCGTCATTATCGGGCGCGGCGCCCAGGTGCTCCTGGCGGGCCGCCCGGATGTGTTACACGTGCGGATTATCGCGCCGCTCGAACAGCGTACCGCTTACGTAATGCGGCGGGAAGGCCTGGACCACGCCAGAGCCCAGAACCGTATCAATACCAAAGACCGCGACCGGGCCCGTTTCCTGGCAGCGGTACACCAGCGTAACCCCCAGGACGAGCATCTCTACGATATGGTGGTAAATACGGCTGTTATCGAACTGAGTGATGTGGTGGAACTGCTGGCGCTGGCCCTGGAGAAAAAGGCCCGCAAGTTAAACACTCCCCTGGAGGAGTTAGGCCCGGGTACCGGCCTCAAAAATTACCCTGGCACGCCCCGCAACTTTAAAATGAACGAAGCTTAAGGCAGTCCCGTCTTAAGCCTCTTTTTAGCGAAATAAGCCGGAATTAAGCGCGTGGCTCAGGATGGCATATACATTTTATAGTTGAAGTCGTTGCGGACGACGGTCGCCACCGACTCGCGAATAATCAGTTCGGTGCTAAGCTGGGGCAGGTCCGGTTCCCGGTCTTCAATCAGGTTTACAACAGCCTGACCTGCCGCGGTACCGAGTTCAATCAAAGGTTGCCGTACTGTCGTTAGCGGCGGGATAGTATAGGCCGAACCGGGCTGGTCGTCGAAGCCAACCAGGGAAACATCATCAGGCACGCGCATGCCGTGCCGGTAAAAACCGAGCCTTGCCCCCATCGCCATTATATCGTTGGTAAAGCCGGTCGCGCCAGCTTCCAGGGCGCCTGGCACGATATTACTCCGCTGGCCCAGGCTGCCGGGGTGGACCTGAGCAAATACGACCCGGCCCTGCTCGACTTCACCAAAGACGAAGGCGTGCTGGTCGGTATCCCGTTCGCGCTGTTCCCCAGCTTTATTTATTATAACAAAGACCTGTTCGACGAAGCCAAGCTGCCTTATCCGCCGCACAAAGTCGGTGACAAGTACCAGGGCAAGGACTGGAACCTCGATACCTTTACGGCCCTGGCCCAGGAACTAACCGTAGACAAGAGCGGCAACGCAGCCACTGACGCGAACTTTGACGCCAAGAACATCACTCAGTTCGGCTTCTTCGATGGCCCGACTGATGCCCGCGGCGTGGCAGTGCTTTTTGGGGGCGGTTTGCCCTATGCTTCTTCCGACCCGAAAACCGCTAAAATTCCCGACAACTGGCGGCAAGCCTGGAGCTGGTACTACAACAGCGTCTGGAAAACCCACCTTTCGCCGAACGCCGATTACCAGAATAGCGACTTGCTCGCCAAAGGTAACGAGTTCAAATCCGGCCACGTAGCAATGCAGGCCAGCCACACCTGGTATACTTGCTGTTTCGATATTGCCAAACAGAACTGGGACATTGCCGTAATGCCTACCATCAACGGCAAGATTACCGCTAAACTGCACGGTGATACCTTTGCCATCCTCAAATCGAGCAAGAACCAGAAGGTTGCTTTCAATGTTCTTAGCAGGATGGTGGTTGACTAAGACCTTTACCAGATTTACGGTGGTATGCCCGCCAAACCGGAAGACCGCGCCGAGTTCTTCACCACTCTGAACACCCGCCTGGGCAGCAACAAAGTTGACTGGAGCGTGGCCGAGGAAATGTTGAAGTACCCGGACCTGCCGAACCACGAGTCTTATGTACCCAACATCATCAAGTCTAACGATGCTTTCACCAAGTTCCGCACATTGATGGACCAGACGCCTGATTTTGAACATCAACTCGGAAATTGACAAGCTTCAGTCCCAGCTTGATGCGCTTTTCAAAGCCGCCAGTTAAGCCTGATAGATTAAATCAGTATATTGCGTAGCTGATGCACCACCTGCTTTCACAGGTGGTGCATCAGGCAAATATAGGAGAATTTATTATGGCTGTAACTAACGATACCCGGACCCCCATTATGATGCCCACTTACAGGGAAAGACGCAGCCGGGTGGCTATGCAACGCCTGCGCTGGGGCCTTTTCTTTCTTTCACCCTGGTTCATTGGCCTTATTACTTTCCAGTTGCTGCCGATTGTCTTTACGTTTTTTCTAAGTTTCACGAACTATAAGACTACCAGAGAGTTCGCCCTGGGCAACTTTGACTTTGTTGGGCTGGACAACTATGCCCGTTTATTTACTGACCCCGATTTAATCAATTCCCTGGGTTTAATGATATGGGGTATGCCTCGACCCTGGCCTTGCTGCTTTTTGTTATCGTGATGACTTTGACGGCGCTGTTGTTCCGGTTCGGACAGAAAAGCGTCTACTACGCAGGCGGTGATGCCTGAGGCAGTCGTTATCGGCAAGGACGAACTCATAGAAGGGTAAGAGTAAAGAAAAATATGGCAACTTTAAAAGAAGTCCGGGTTAGACGGCTTGTAGCGCCCCGCTTTCAACTGCGAAAGATGCGGCGGAAGAATATTGTACCGACCATCCTTATAACCGTGGTCGGCTTGCTTGTAATGCTCCTTTTCCTTTTGCCGCTCGGTTATATGATTACAATGGCCTTTAAGCCGGAGGGTCAACTTTCGGCTCAAAATGTCCCGCTCTGGCCCGCCAAACCTGTGACCTTTAAATACAACGGCCAGGACTTGCCGCTTTACAATGTGCCGGTTGACGGTACCATTAAACAGTGGGCGCTGGTTAAAGGTTTCCGCGAAGATGCCAACTTTGTTGACCCTAACGATTTAGGCAAAGGTGTTTTTGCCGGCCCGTCACGGTCCGGCGCAACTCTGCGCTCAAACACAATTTAGCCGGGGATCCTTCAAATCTTCTATTCTCTGACAAAAATTCACAGGCGCCTTGCGGAAAACCGGCCGGGCGCTTTTTTAATTCCCCCTTCATTAACTTAAACTTAGCAACTTAAACTTAGCCCGAATGACAATTACAGGATGAAAGGTTAAAATAGACAAAATTCACCGGTCAGGGGTAGCCAAAAACCGGATTTATTACGATAATAAAGCAGGACAGTTGGGCCGGACGAAAACCAGGCTTGTTTCAGGTAAAATAGCCCGGCCAAAGCGCGGACTTATGCTCGATGGTCCCCTGGCAAAAATATCGGAACAACAAAAAAGGGAGCGCATTTTGACAGCGGGTTGGACAGCCGAACAAATAATTAAACTTGCCCCGGACAGCGGGGCCGCCAGCGCCGGAAAAGGGTTAGCTGCAAAGCACAAATGGCAATCCCTCGGCCTCAGCGATAGCGTGGCCTGGGGAGAGTGCCAGGGTAGCGGCAAATTGCCTTACCAGACCGAAATTTTCCTCGAAGAACCGGCTTTTCACTGCACCTGCCCCAGCCGTAAATTTCCCTGCAAGCACTCGCTCGGCCTCTTTTTACTGCTGGCCGACCAGCCGTCCGCTTTTTCACGCCCGGCAGATGGCCCGCCCGAATGGGTGCGCGACTGGCTGGAAAAGCGGCTTAAAAGGCAGGAAAAAGCCCAGGAAGTCGCCGCCGCGCCGCCTAAAAGTAAGTCTGCCGGGAAAGCCGGGCAGGCTAAACGGGCCGACCAGCGCCAGGCCAAAGTGACCGCCGGGCTGGCGGATTTGCGGCTGTGGCTGGGCGACCTGCTGCGAAGCGGTCTGGCGGAGGCGAAAGGCCAGCCGTATAAGTTCTGGGACAGTATGGCCGCCCGCATGGTGGACGCGCAGGCTCCCGGGGTGGCCCGGCGTTTACGTGAAATGGGCGGCATTGCCGCTGGCGGCAACGGCTGGCAAGAAGAACTGCTCGAACGGCTGGGCCAACTGCACCTGCTGCTGGAAGGCTACCGCCACCTGGAGCAGTTGCCCGCCGGGTTGCAGGCGGAAGTCCGCGCCCAGGTCGGTTGGACCCAGAGCCAGGATGAACTGGCCCAGGAAGCCGGGATACTGGACCGCTGGCTGGTGCTGGGGCAAAGCCGCGAGGAAGACGATAATCACCTGAAAATGCAGCGTACCTGGCTCTGGGGAAGCCAATCCGGGCGGCCTGCGGTAGTGTTTGATTTCGCCTACGGCAGCCAGCCGCTGGATAGCAGCCTCGCGCCGGGCAGCAGTTTTGACGGCGAAGTGGTTTATTTTCCGGGCGCGTATCCCTTGCGGGCGCTGGTGAAGCCGGGCGCGCGGCATTACCCCACTTTTGAGGATTGGCCCGGGGCGGCGGGGTGTAGCGAGATAATAGAGGCGTACAGCCAGGCGCTCGGTGAAAATCCCTGGCTTGAACTGTTCCCGGTTGCGCTTTCGGCGGTTTACCCGGTCCGGTCGGGCGACGATTGGCAAATCCGGGATGAAGCGGGCCGCTGTCTGCCGGTCGAACCCGCTTTCCCAAAAGGCTGGCCGCTTCTGGCCCTGAGCGGCGGCTACTCTGTGGGGTTATTCGGGCTGTGGGACGGCCGTTATTTGCAGCCCTACAGCGCCTGGGCCGAGCAGCGTTTTATAGACCTCGAAGAAAATATTTAGAGCATATTTAAATGGATAAACGCATTCTATCAAACGCCTTGCTGGGAACGGCCCGGCAGCCTTTCCAGCCTTCCACGTTTTCCGCCAGCGAAGAAGGTCTGGGGGATTTTATGCAAAGCCTGGCCGGGGAAAATTCCGAAGAAGCCCTTTTGGGCGCGGCGGCGGCCGGTTTCCTGTTCGAGCGGGCCGGGGTTACGCTGCCGGTAGACCCCCGGCCCCTGCTTCCTCCGGCCCCGGCGGAAAAATTGCAGCTTTGCAGCGCCCGCTCCCGGCAGCATTTAAACCGTCTTTTGCACGGGCGGCACTCCGAAATCTTGCAGGAGTGGCTGGCGGCCCTGGCCCGGGCCGGGAAACGCTTGCCCGCCGAAAAGTTGCCCGAAATGTTCGGCCTGATGGAGAGCCAGCCTGACCTCGCGCCCCTCATTGAGCCGGTCCTGGGCGAACGGGGCCGCTGGCTGGCTGTCCAGAACCCACCCTGGACGCTTTACGCCGGGCTGGATTTGGAGGCCGCCCGCGAGAACTGGGAAACGGGCAGTAAGGCCAGCCGGGTCGCTTTTTTAAAGAGGTTGCGCGCCAGCGATTCGGACCAGGCCCGGCAGCTTTTGCAGGAGACCTGGGCCAGCGAAGGCGCGGACCAGAGGGCGGCTTTGCTCGGTGTTTTCGAGCGGAATTTAAGCCTGGCCGACGAGCCTTTTTTAGAGGAAAAACTGGACGACCGCAGCAAGGAAGTGCGGCGGGTCGCCGCCGAATTGCTGGCCCGGCTGCCCGGTTCGGCCCTGGTTGGCCGGATGATGGCGCGGGCTAACTGGGCTATCAAATATAACCCGGCCAAAAAGGGGTTTTTAAATATCGGCTTGAAGAAAGCTAAATCAGTTTTCCAGGTCGCGCCTTTCGATACCGCCGACTCTTCGATGCTGCGGGACGGCATCGAGCCAAAATCCGGTTTTCAGACGATGGGCGATAAAGCCAATATTCTTTACGAGATTATCGCGGCTATTCCGCCCGGTTACTGGACCCAACGCTGGCAGGCCCAACCGCTGGACCTTATAAAGGAAGCCGCCAACTCGGAATGGGCCGGGGCGTTGTTGCTTGGGTGGCGGCACGCCATCCAGCGTTACGAAGCCGGCGATTGGTCCGAAGCGTTCATCCGGCACTGGCTGGAAATGAAAGACCGGGACACACAGCCTGATTATTTTTTACCCATCTACAATGGGTTAGCTTACCCTCAATTCGACAAGCTGGTGGAAAAAGCCCTGGCAATGGATAGTGAGCCGCTCTACGACCGGCACCCGGCGACCCCTTTGCTGAACGGGTACAAAAGGGGCGGCAACTGGCGGCCCGAACTGGTCCGGGCGGTGGTGAAAAGCATCAAACGGCGCATAAACTCAAACGTCACTTACCAGTGGAAGGTGCAAAAGGGCGTTTTGCATGAACTGGCCCTGCACGCGCCGCCCAACATGACCGACGAACTGGCCGAGGGTTGGCCGGAAGATAGCCCTAACTGGCCGGGTTGGGCCAGGGATGTGCAAGAATTTTTGTCGCTTTTAGAATTACGCCAGGAAATGTTAAAGGAGATTAACTCATGAGCGCTTCGCTGCTGCGCGAACATTCGGAACAACAATTTGCCGAGGAATTGCACGAACTGGCCCAGACCGACCGCCGGACCAGGCCGCCAAACTGGAAACTTTCGCCCTGGGCGGTCTCGACCTTCCTCCTGGGCGGCCAACTGCCGAACGGCTTCGAGGTCACGCCAAAATATATCGGCAACCGGCGCATTATCGAAATTGCCGTAGCGACCCTGGCGACCGACCGGGCGCTTTTGCTGCTGGGGGTGCCGGGTACGGCCAAGACCTGGGTTTCGGAACATCTCTCGGCGGCGATTTCCGGCGACTCGACCATGATTGTGCAGGGTACCGCCGGGACCAGCGAGGAAGCCATTCGCTACGGCTGGAATTACGCCCGCTTGCTGGCGGAAGGCCCCTCCGCCCAGGCGCTCGTCACCAGCCCGGTTATCCGCAGCATGCAGGAAGGCAAAATCGCCCGCGTGGAAGAACTTACCCGGATTCCTTCGGACGTGCAGGACGCCTTGATTACGGTTTTGTCCGAGAAAGCCATGCCGGTGCCTGAACTGAACATGGAAGTCCAGGCCATCAAGGGTTTTAACGTAATCGCGACCGCCAACAACCGCGACCGGGGCGTGAACGAACTTTCCAGCGCCCTTAAACGCCGCTTTAACACGGTTATTTTGCCCACTCCCGCGACCGATAAAGAAGAAGTTGAAATCGTCCAGCGGCGGGTCGAAAGCCTGGGCCGCGCCCTTGAACTACCGGCGGAACCGCCCGCCCTCGAAGAAATTCGCCGGATTGTCACGATTTTCCGCGAACTGCGCGGCGGTGTCACCGCGGACGGCAAGACCAAAATCAAGACGCCGAGCGGCACCCTCAGCCCCGCCGAGGCCATTTCGGTGGTCGGGCAGGGCTTATCCCTGGCGGCACACTTCGGCGACGGCGTTTTGCGCTCCGAAGATATTGCGGCGGGCCTGGTCGGCGCGGTGGTTAAAGACCCCGTGCAGGACCGGGTGGTCTGGCTGGAATACCTGGAAACGGTGGTCAAAGAGCGCAACGGCTGGAAAGACCTCTACCGGGCCTGCCGCGAAATTACAGATTAACCGGGGCAGCGCTTTTATGACTTCAAATCCGGCTCAAAATGTGTATATTTTTGGCGTACGCCATCACGGCCCCGGTTCGGCCCGCAGCCTGCGTAAAGCCCTGGAAGAGTTGCAGCCTGATATCGTGCTGGTGGAAGGCCCGCCCGACGCCGAGGCGGTGCTGCCCCTGCTAACCGGGGAAGGCATGGAACCGCCCGCAGCCATCCTGATTTACCGGCCTGACCAGCCCCAAAAAGCGGTCTATTACCCGTTCGCGGTCTTTTCGCCGGAGTGGCAAGCCCTTGACTATGCCCTGACCGCCGGCGTCCCGGCCCGGTTTATGGATTTGCCCCAGGCCTTCCGCCTGGCCCTGGAACCGGCGCAGCCAGCCGCTTTAATGCCCGCCGGTGATTTACCCGAAGGACTGCCCGAACCGGGCGCGCTCCCCGGCGAAGACCCCGCCGCGGAAGACGACCCGTCCGCCGAAACCGAACCCGAAACCGAGGAAAAAGGTATACCGGAAGCGCAGTCCGACCCGCTGGAATGGCTGGCCCGGGCCGCCGGGTACAGCGACGGCGAACGCTGGTGGGAGCAGATGGTCGAACACCGTACTGACAGCGGCGACCTGTTCCAGGCCATTTTGGAAGCCATGACCGTGCTGCGCTCGGAAATCCCGCCCCGGCCCGACCCCCAGGGCCTCGAGGCCCCGCGCGAAGCCTACATG
>CADDZM010000217.1 GCA_902812345.1 Chloroflexota bacterium
CCCCGCTTTAGCGTCCTGACCGGCACCATCGAGCGCATCACTTACCAGAACGAAGAAAACGGCTATATAGTCGCCAAACTCCAGCCCGAACGCGCCAGGGCCGACCAGCTTGTAACTATTGTTGGCAACCTGCCCTCACTTAATCCCGGCGAGAACCTCGAACTCCAGGGCTGGTGGAAAAGCCACCCCACCTACGGCCAGCAATTCCAGGTCGAACGCTACACCGTCAAACTGCCCGCCACCATCACCGGCTTGCAAAAATACCTGGGGAGCGGCCTGATTAAAGGCATCGGCCCCAAGACCAGCGGCCGCATCGTCGACCATTTCGGCCTGCGCACCCTCGAAATTCTTGAAGCCAGCCCGGTCCGCCTGGTCGAAGTGCCGGGCCTGGGCCGCAAGAAAGCCGACCTCATAAAGAAAGCCTGGGAAGAACAAAAAGCTATCAAAGAGGTCATGGTCTTTTTGCAGGGCCAGGGCATCAGCGCCTCGCTGGCCGTCCGCATCTATAAAAACTACGGTGACGCCTCGATTAATGTCGTCAAGAACGAGCCTTACAAACTGGCCGACGACGTTTTCGGCATCGGCTTTAAAACCGCCGATAAAATCGCCGCCGGACTTGGTATCGCCAAAGACAGCCCTGAACGCCTAAAAAGCGGGATAAAATTTACCCTTTCCGAAGCCACCGACGAAGGCCACGTCTTTTTACCCGGCGATGAACTGGTCAAACGGAGCGCCGAACTGCTGGAAGCCCCCGCCGAACTGGTCGAAGAAGCCCTGGATAGTTTGCGGAATGAAAAGGGCGTTGAAATCGAGCGGCTGCACCTCCTGGAAGATTTGCCCGATAACCGCGTTTCCGCCCGCGAACGCGTCGCCAGCCCAACCGAATCCGCCCGGATTGACCTGGAGTTGCGCGAAGAAGTCGAGCGTTACGGCTTTGGCTCTTTCGATGACGATCCGCTGCTCGACCCCTGGGAAGAAAAGCCGCCCGAAGACACCCGCTATGAGGCCGTCTATCTGCCGCCCTTCCACCGGGCCGAGATGGGTATTTCCGGCGGCCTGTTGCGCCTGAAGACCACCCCGCCCAGCAAGGACCGCCTGGCCCAGTTCAAGTCGGTCCCGTTTGATGTTGTTTTTGACTATCTCTCTAATAAGGAAAGCCTGACCCTGAACGAACGCCAGCGCGACGCGGTGCGAATGGCCCTGACCGAAAAGGTCAGCGTGCTAACCGGCGGTCCCGGCACCGGCAAGACCACCTCGATGCGGGCTTTGCTGCGCGTCCTGGCCGTCAAAAAGAAAAAGGTGGTCCTGGCCGCTCCCACGGGCCGGGCGGCCAGGCGGCTTTCGGAAGCCACCGGCGCGCCCGCCACCACCATTCACCGCCTGCTCGAACTGCGGCCCGGCGGCAAAGCGGCTTACGACCGCGAAAACCAGCTTGACGCGGATATGGTTATCGTGGACGAGGCCAGCATGCTCGACGTGCTGCTGATGAACAACCTGCTTAAAGCGGTGCCAAACGGCGCGCACCTTTTGCTGGTGGGCGATATTGACCAGTTGCCGAGCGTCGGGGCCGGGAACGTCCTGGCCGACGTGGTAAATAGCCAGGTTATTCCGGTGGTGCGGCTCGAACACATCTTCCGGCAGGGCGCAGGCAGCGCAATTGTCACTAACGCGCACCGGATAAACCAGGGCGAGTTCCCCCGGACCGGCCCCGATATTACCGACTTTTTCTTTTTCGTGGAGGACGACACCGAGAAGTGCGGCGAACTGGTGGTGGATGTGGTGGCCGAACGCATCCCACGCAAGTTTGGCTTCGACCCGGTAAAGGACATCCAGGTGCTTTCGCCAATGCACCGCACCGCCGCCGGGGTTATGAACCTTAACGTTGCTTTGCAGGAAAAGCTTAACCCGGCCAAAGACGGCAAGCCGGAACGCCGGGCCGGCGGCAAAACCTTCCGGGTTGGCGACAAAGTTATGCAGCTTAAAAATAACTACGAAAAGCTGGTCTTTAACGGTGACGGCGGCCTTATTACGAATATAAATACCGAGGACCAGCTGCTGGTAGTCCAACTGGAAGACGGCCGCCTGGTTGAGTACGATTTTGCCGAACTGGACGAACTGATGCTGGCTTACGCCGTGTCGGTCCACAAAAGCCAGGGTTCCGAATACCCGGTGGTAGTGCTGCCCCTGGTGACGGGCCATTTCCAGATGCTCCAGCGCAACCTGATCTATACCGCCGTAACTAGGGCTAAAAAAATAGTCGTCCTGGTCGGTTCCCGGCGGGCTTTAGGTATGGCTGTCAAGAATAATAAGACCAACCGCCGCTTTAGCGGTCTGGCTCCCCGCTTGCGCGATTTTGCCCCGACCCTGAACCTTTCTTAACTAAAATCAGGCGCGGTTTCCCCGGCCCAGCGGGTCAAAGTGGCCGCCCACTGTGGCGTCACGCTGCGCATTAAGGCCCAGGTCATCTCCGCGGCGCTGCCCGGTGCGGCGGCTTCCCTTTTCATGTCGCGGGCGGCAACCCAGCCGTCTAGAAATTGGATAACCGGACCGAGCATTTTTCGTTCTTCCCCTGTTAGCGGCCTTTCCTGCTGTCCCCGTGGTCAAGCGCAATCTTAAAGACGTGCTGGCCGCCTTCGCCCGGCAAGCGGGACGGCTCGCCCCATCCGATAACGCCGTAATTTTTTCAAGCAAAGCCTTTAGAATCTGGCCGGGAATTTGCTCGCTCATAAAACCTCCCGGTAACATCCGGGTTAATTTTGGCGGGTATCATAGCCCCTTTACTTTACCCTATATCCACCTCTTTTTACCGCATCAACTTTAAGTAAAAGAAAACCCGGGCAAATGTAAAGTCAGAAGTGGTGGCGCTGCTTGGCCTTACCTCGCTCTTCCCAGTTAAGAAACTTAATACCCGGTTTTTGAGGCACTATTTAGGTGGTATAGGTGAAAAAGTTAGTGGCCTAATTTTAGCAGACCTACTTTATATTTGCCCTGGCACTTGTCAAGTGTAAATTGACAGCCTTTTTGAAGCGTGCTATATTTTTAATGAAACGTTTTGCCAGGCCTAAAAAGCTCCCTCACTTCTTTAGCCACCCGATTTTTAATTTGTATTCTTTTGGGGTTATTTTTTAGAATAATAATCGCTTTTGCCCGCTTTTAGCCGGGATTAACCTGATAAGAAACCCTTTACCGGCCGGAACGCTTTTGAGCTGAGGACCATTTTAACCTGGAAAAGGCCAGTAAACAGTACAACGAAAGAATAAAGAACCCGGTAACTAAATTATGACAAATAACCAACCAGTTGTCCGCTTTTCGGTAATAGGTATCAATCACGACCATATTAACAGCCAGGTAAATTTGCTTTTGCGGGCCGGGGCCGAGTTCGTGTCGGTTTACGCCCAGGAGCCAGACCTCCTGCAAGCCTTTACCCAAAAGTTCCCCCAGGCCAGAGCCGTCTCCGACCCTCGCCAGATTCTGGAAGACCCCTCCATTCAATTGGTCCTAAGCGCCGGTATCCCGGCTGAAAGAGCCCCGCTCGGTATCCGGGTAATGCAGTCCGGCAAGGATTATATGAGCGACAAGCCAGGCTTTACCTCCCTGGCCCAACTGGCCGAAGCGCGCAAGGTCCAGCGTGAGACCGGGCGGATTTACTCGATTTGCTACAGCGAACGCTTCGAGAACCCGGCCACCGTCAGGGCGGGCGAACTGGTCGCCCAGGGCCGGATTGGTAAAGTGGTCCAGACCGTAGGGCTTGGGCCGCACCGCACCAAACTGCCCACCCGCCCGGCCTGGTTTTTTATCAAAGAGCAGTACGGCGGTATCCTGGCCGACATCGCTTCACACCAGTGCGACCAGTTCCTCTTTTTCACCGGCTCGACCGAGGCTGACGTGGTCAGTTCAAGCGTCGCCAATTATAAGCATCCCCAGTACCCCGAACTGGAAGACTTCGGCCAGATTCTCTTGCGCGGCAATGGCGGCAACGGCTATGTCCGGGTGGATTGGTATACCCCGGACGGCTTAAACACCTGGGGTGACGGGCGGTTGACTATCCTCGGCACCGAAGGCTATATCGAGGCCCGTAAGAACGTGGACATTGCGGGGCGGCCCGGCGGCAATCACCTGTTCGTGGTGGACCAAAAAGGGGTCGAGTATATAGATTGCAACGATGTATTTTTGCCCTACGGCCAGCAACTGGTCAGCGATATTGTCAACCGGACCGAAACGGCGATGCCGCAGGCCCACTGTTTCCTGGCTTCGGAACTTGCTCTCAAAGCCGAAGCGCAAGCAGTTAGATTAAGCTAAAATTATGGCAGATGCTTCCCTGATTGCAAAGTTGTTCAGCCTGGAAGGTCAGGTAGCCGTCGTGACCGGCGGGACCGGCGTCCTCGGCGGCGCGATGGCGCGAGGTTTGGCCCAGGCCGGGGCCAGGGTCGGTATTCTTGGCCGGCGCCGCGAGCAAGCCGAAGCCGTTGCAGCCGAGATTACCGCGGCCGGTGGCGTGGCAATGGCCCTCCCCGCCGACGTGCTGGACCAATCCCAGCTTGAAACCGCCAGCCGCGCCGTCCTGCAAAACTGGGGTCAGCTTGATATTCTGGTCAACGCGGCGGGCGGCAACCTGGCTGCCGCGACCATTTCGCCGGATAAAACTTTCTTCGATTTGC
Organism: Chloroflexota bacterium; assembly: GCA_902812345.1. Taxonomy (GTDB): domain Bacteria; phylum Chloroflexota; class Chloroflexia; order Chloroheliales; family Chloroheliaceae; genus 54-19. The sequence goes on from CADDZM010000217.1 coordinate 4,659, forward strand.
CTATCGAAGCTTTCAGACAGGTCTTTGACCTTAATTTGCTCGGTACGGTCTTGCCAACCCAGGTCTTTGGCGCGGCCATGACTAAAGCCGCCGCCGGTGAACAGCCAAAGGGCTGCGTCATAAATATTTCTTCGATGGGGGCTATCCGGGTTATCAGCCGGGTCGTCGGCTACTCAGCGGCGAAAGCGGCCATTGATAACTTCACGCGCTGGCTGGCCGTCGAACTCGCCCAGAAATACGGCTCCGGCCTGCGGGTGAACGCGATTGCGCCCGGCTTCTTCGTGGGCGACCAGAACCGGGCTTTGCTGCTCAATCCCGACGGAACCCTGACCGCCCGGGGCCAAACTATCATATCGCATACCCCGGCCGGCCGCTTCGGAACGCCGGACGAACTGCTCGGCGCTTTAATCTGGCTGTGCAGCCCCGGCGCGTCCTTTGTCAACGGCGTGGTCGTGCCGGTAGATGGGGGTTTTGCCATAACAAGTGGAGTCTAGGGCCAGGCCGTATCACTCTATTAGGAGCAACCTTCCGGAATATAACCGTTGTAATAATGTAAAACTTTCCTGCCAGGCATTATCTAAAAACCTAACAAAAACTCTTACCGAAAAGGTTGAAATTGGCCCGGATTAAACCGCAACCGCACCTTCAAACTGTCCCGCAAAACCCTAGAATTCAAACTGAAATCGCCTCCATCCCTGCTCCCACTGCCCCGGCGTTTAGCCTGGTAGACATGTTCTTGCTGGGCTGCATAATCATCTGGGCCATCAACTCACCCCTGGTGAAAATTGTCCTGGGGGAAATCGCGCCCCTGGCCGTTTCCCAGTTCCGGGTTGTCATCGCAGCCCTGATAAGCCTGGCCATAGTCTTTAGGGTCGAGAAATCGGTTCGCATCTCCTGGCAGCACCTCCCCCAGTTATGCCTGGCCGCCTTTATGGGCATAACCGTCAACCAGATAACCTTTATCTACGCCCTGAACAACACCTCGGCCTCGGCGGTTTCACTCATTTACGCGGTCAGCCCGGTCTTTGCGACGCTCCTGGCAGCCCTGTTTTACCGCGAGAAAATCAAACGCAGCTATTTTATCGGCCTGCCCCTGGCCCTGGTCGGCGTTGCCCTGGTAGTGCTGACTGCCCCGAACGTTTCACTGGAGGGCAACCTGCTCGGTAATCTGCTGGCAGTTGGTATGGCTTTTTCCTGGGCGGCTTACACTGTCCTGCTGCGCCCGCTCCTGGGCCTGTACTCGCCCTTACGCCTCAGCGCCCTTTGTTTTACCATTGGCGGCGTCATCCTCTTACCGTTCAGCTTTCCCCAGGCTGTCTCAACCTTTGCGGTCCCGGTCTCTTTTTATAGCTGGGCCCTTTTGCTTGCTTCGTCCGTCTTGGCGATGGTCCTGACCAATGTAATCTGGTACAACGGCGTGAAAAAGTTGGGCGTTTCCCGCACCGTTTACTATTCCTATCTCCAACCCTTTTTCGGAGTCCTGGCGGCGGCCCTGATGCTTGGCGAAATCTTCGTGCTTCCCCAGATTGTCGGCGGGCTGCTGGTCGTCGGCAGCCTCCTGATCTACCGGCTAGTCAGGTAACTTTTTAACCTAATCCAGGTCCAGGTCCAGTTCGTTGATTTCCTCTATAGGCAGGTTCCCGGTATGAGGCAGGCTTGAATGCTCTCGCAGCTTTAACCAGGCCAGCATTTCACTGTTCAGCCGGAAACTGCCAAAAGCGATGCGCCGCGCGGCCATAAAACCGCACCAGACCAACAATAAACCTCCCGCCAGGCTGGCGACCGAGTAAGATACCCCCACCGCCCAGAAACCCTGCCGGAAAAGCGTGATAATTTCGTTGGTAAGACTCGAAAAGGTCGTATAAGCCCCCACGAAGCCGGTCCCGAAAAACAACCGCACCTCCCCCGGCACGACATACTTTTCCGAAATCAGGGTTAGAAACAGCCCCAGCGCAAAGCTCCCCGCCAGGTTAATTACAAAGGTACCGGCGGGGAAATCTCCCCTGCCCACTATGAACAGCCCGCCCATTTCGTAACGGGCTACCGCTCCCAGAAAACCACCCAGCCCGACAACCAGATATTTCTTCAACACTTCTATTCTTCCTTTAGCCCCTATTTCTAAACTCTGTCTTTAAATCATATTTCCCAGCCAGAAGCCGCCCAACGCTACCAGCAAACCTAAAAAATAACTCCCTATTAAATTTGCCGTGAGCGCTGCCGACATTTTGTTTTCCCGCAACAAGGTCAGCGTTTCGTAAGTATAGGTTGAAAAAGTAGTGTAGCCGCCGCAAAACCCTACCTCCACCAGCCAGCGGTAGGCTTCGTCCGCAAAAATCGCTTTCCCTGCCAACCCTAAAAACAGCCCGAGCAAGAAACTCCCGCTCAGGTTAATAATGACCGTACCATAAGGAAAAGCCGTGCCCCATTTTTTAGAAAAATAATTGGAAACCCCGAACCGGGCTTGCGCTCCGAAAAAGCCCCCCGCGCCCACCAGTAAAATATCCCACACCTTAAAAATCCCTTTTAATTTCCCCATAAAAGCAAAATAGCTTCTACGGGCAGCCCAAAGCGCCGGTAGAAGCTATTAACCCTGCCGCATAGACTTGAAATAACTTTCAAACCCTGGCCCGGGTGGTTCGGAAACCTTAAAAATTTCCCAGCGAGCATCATCACTGTTTCTATAATTTCACTCTGCCAATTTAGCTTATTCCAGTCATTTAGTCAATTTTCCCTGTCCCAATCAAGGGCCAAAACAAAGCCTCGCTCCACCCCTTGTCACGCCCTTTGGGTGCGCACGTAATCGAGGAATCCGGGTGTCCTTTGGGCGGCCTTTGGCGAAAGCACGATATTGTGTTGTCCTTTTTAACTGCGGCTTACACAATGACAGGGTGAGCAGGTTTCTTTATTGGGCGGGCCGAGGTAAGGCCAGGCTTTTCCACAATTTCTGACTTTACATTCCCTCATTTAGCATGTGTATAAAGGCTTGACAGCCTCAATTTCCTTTGCTAAGATAAAATTTATGTTGTACCTATTCAACTTTCCAGTTACAATAGTTCAGTTGCTTTAGTACACATTTTCCCCTTCCTGGTTTGTCAAGTTATAGTGGTTTTTATGTTTAGTCTGGTTTTACCAAACCGGCCCAACCAACAGGAGGTTAAAGACCAATGGAGTTCTATAGCGTAAAACACCGCAAAAAAGTTAACGTTCCCGATAACGAAATCAAAAAGAAAATGTTTAATAGCGGTAACGGCGAAAGCAGCCGGACCCGCTACGCCGCCGTCGCCGAGGCTAATGTGGATGGCGATAAGGTAAAGCTGACCAAGTTTATTAATAAGGCTACCTTCGACGACCTCAAGGTAGACGAAGTAAAATAACTGCGCCAGGAAAAAAAGACGGCCCTTCAAAAGAGAAAGGCCGTCTTTTTGATTTTATAGGTCTTCTTTACTTGCTCCAGAAAGCCATGCTCCCGAAGCCAACCGGCAAACCTTTTCCCGCGTTAGTCCCTGCCACCGGCAAAATGTACACCAGCGGTTGCAGGCTGTCAGTCGAATTCGATTGGGTCGCTGCCGTGTAATCTTCCGCGCTCAGCCCGGCAAAGACCAGCGCCTTGCTGTCCGGCGACCATATCGAGTTGGTCTGGGCGTACTGGTCAAAGAAATTGATTAGCTGGCCCCAGGTCTCGCTGGGGAACCACTGCGTAATAGTTGAACTTTTATTCGTGTCAAGGTCGTACATCTTCCAGACCAGCATATCCCCCACCTCATTAATCGTGATATAGGCCAGCTTTTTGCCGTCCGGCGACCAGAAGAACGCCGCCACATCGTCACTTACAATCTGGGTCGCTTTCAGGGGTGTGGTCGAGGGCGCTTTTGGGTTCACTTCCAGCAGCATAATGCCCTTGTAAAGACCCTGGCTTGTCGGGTTTGCGATGCTGAAAGCCAGCTTCGTCTCAGCCGGGGACCAGCCAAAGCTGGCGGTTTTCCCGCCTGAATCCAGCTTCCCGGCATCGTTCCCATCTTTATCTTGCAGGACAATATCCTCGTTGCCGGTCGAACTATTTGTCACCGCGAAAGCCCGGCGCGAGCCATCGGCGGAAAATGCCGGGCTGCGGAACAGGCTGGGTGTAACCTTAAGAGCGGTCGGCTGAGCCTGGGTATCTTTTGCCGCCAGCAAAGCCAGGACGCTATTGTTGCCGGTAGTGCTGCTATGAATCAAAAGTTGCTGGCTGTCCGGCGACCACCCGGTATAGACCGCCGCGCCTTCCGCGACCTTACGAGCAGCCGGTTTAGGTGTTGCCGCAGTTTTACTGGTATCTACAAGATTAAGCTGGAGCAGGGCACTGGACGCGCTGCTCCTTGCCAGGACCGACAGCAGATTGCCGTCCGGCGACCAGCTAATAAAGACCGGCGGAGCGGGCGCACCTTCCTGGACCTTGACCGGGTTCTTGCCGTCGCCATCGGTAACAACAACATCGGTGGTGTCAATCTGCCCGCTCTTGATGTTAAGGCTCATAGCGGCCAGTTTCGTGCCATCTTTGCTCCAGGTAGGCCACTCGATAACCTCGCCGTCCTGGGTGGCGCTGGGCGGAGCAGCCGCGCTCCCCAGGGCTACTACCGGCGGGCTGCCGTCGAATTTAGTGATGTAGAGGGCATTATCCGGCCCCACCATCGCCAGTTTACCGGTAAATCCCTGTGGCGCTTGAATGGCGCGAGGGGTTACCGTGGCCTTCGCCGCGGTTGAAGTAGCCGCAGCGCTGGTCGGGGCAGGAGTGGTCGCCCGCGTGACAGCCGCAGGGGTATTAATGATTACCGGCGTTGAGGTAGGCTCAACCCCGGCATTACTCGCCGCCGTAGCCGCCCCGGTCAGGGCAGCAGCGGCGCTCGCCGGAGCCGAGGGCGTTGCCAGGGTCAGAGTATAGGTAGGACCGCTATCACCGCAGGCCCACAGCAGGAAAGTACAGGTTAGGATTAGTACAAGCAGGCCAGAAAGCCGCCAGGTTTTATGAGGCATGGGACCACCTGCCTTCTTATTAATAATCCGGCGGAGACAGTGCCCTGCCAGAACAGATTTAAAAGATTAAACTCTATTTTAGGGCCGAAGGCCTTATTCAGCAATCCACAAAATTAATTTTCACCCTGTTTCCTGAAATACAACCCTAACTTTACTATCTTACTCTTTTTATATACGGCTAAAAGGCAAAATCAGATATTTCCAAAAATCACGCCTTTTTTGTGAGTTTTGAGGCGGTTTTTATGTGAGAAATCTAACGGCTTTTTTCGCGCTTCTGTAGCAAAATATAATTAAATTGAGTAACTTTACAATTTCATTTTGCATTTTTTGTTGTAAAATAGGTTTAATTATTATCCTGAATCCATACGCATCCTATGTCCTTTTGACCTTTGTCTTACTAAGAGGATAAAAAATATGGAATTAATTGTAAAAGAAGGCGCCCAGGCTGGCCTGACTTTTAATCCCCCTACCGGAAAACAGGTAATTTCGCTGGGCCGGAACCGCGATAATGACCTTGTTCTCAGCGACACCCTGGCCTCTCGCCACCATGCAAAAATCTCTTTTCATGGTAACAATGCCACTCTTGAAGATAATAATTCGGCAAATGGCCTCCTCCTTAATGAACAGCGCCTGACCGGCCCGACCATCCTGAAAAATGGAGACCGGGTAAGAATCGGCCAGACCCTGCTGGAAGTCCAGGGTCTAACCCCGGATGACGACCAGGACGACGAGTATACCGAACGCCTGCACGCCATGGAAGACCCGCTGAAAACCGAACTGGCTATAGACCAACCTGACGTGAAAAACCTGGCCGCGCAAACCGCTATCGCCAGCCCGGAAACGCACCAGAGCACGCCTGTCAGCCGGCCACCCGTAGCGGCGGCCCCTCTGAACCCTTCCCCGGCCTCCGATTTTTCAAAAAAATATGCCGGAAGCGCCGACCCGCAAGCTTATATTCCACCCGCAAACCTTAATTTTAACCCCGCCGCTTACGAGCCGACCCAGTTTGTAAGCTATAAACCGGCCGAACCTACCAACCAGAGCAAACCACCAACCGCCCCGCCTGACCAGATTCAGCCTCCGCTTGCCCAACCGGTCCCTGATTATCAGACTCTACCCGCTTATAGCGGCCTGTCCCAACAAGAAAGTTTTAACAACCCTCAAAATTTCCAGGGCGCGGCCTTCCAACAGGCTACGCCGGGTTATGTCCAACCCCAGCAAATCAATTATCAAACTCAGCCGAACTACCAGACCCCGAACCAGAACCAGTAT
>CADDZM010000218.1 GCA_902812345.1 Chloroflexota bacterium
AAGACTCTTACAAAGTAGGGTAACTAAAGTTTTTAAGAAGTTACAACTGGCACAGCCAGACCGGAAGCCCTTAATTTAGAAGTAATAGCCTGGGGGTAGTAGCTTTGCAAAAGCCTCATCCCTAAAGCAGCCCGACGCACCCGTTCGCAGGTGAGTGCGATAGCAGTTGTTTCCAGGTGAGAGCCACTCGGGTAAATATTAGGCGCGTTGCGCAGCCCGAACTTGATATATACCGGCGCCGCTATCCTGACCAGTTCCGGTATTTCGTAATGCCGGATAAAGCCGCCAAAATCGTCCGGCGCTTCCACGTAGATATCCAGGGGCAAATCACAACCCTGCCGCAAGGAGGCAATTTGAGGGAGAGTTAGATCGGTGGGAATATTGTAGGTTCCGGCTCCAAGCCGCTCCATAACCTTCAAGGCGGCTGGATTTGCCGCCACCATTTGGACTGAGACTTTGAGAACCAGATCGCCGGGCAGTTCACCGCCTTTCTTCATCTCGTCCAGCACCCACAGCAAACCTTCGTCCGCTACCAGAAGGCTCCGCACCCCCAGGGCGCAGGCTCTTCTGGCATCTTCAATTGCAAAGACCAGTTGTTCGGTCCCTCGCAGCTTGCCGGCGATGCCCCTTCCGGCAGAAGTGGCAACCTGCCCGCCAATATCCCAGGAGGCGCGAGGCCCCACAAACAAACTTAATTCAAGGCCTGCTTTTTCGCACATCGCAGCCATCTCTTTAATTTCCTCATCGGTTAGAAGCATCACCCCACTCCCCTGGCTGACCCGGTGAATAGTGAGGTGGTAGCGTTCGGCTTCCTCTAACATAGCTGCCAGGGCCCGCGGTCCTTCCACTGAAGGTATTTCCACCCGGTACTGCGCTCCATCCGGGAAGCGTTTAGTGGAATCAGGCAAATGGTTTGCTTCCGCCCCCGGTAAACCTAACTTTAACAAAAAATCTCTGGTTGCTTTCAAAACCTGATTACCTCTTTCCTTAAAGCAAAAAAATGCAAAAAACCAAAGTTTTTTAAAATCATTAATTACTGGCGCGCATTAGAGGCTACCAGTTAGCAGTTGACTTTGTACTATCGTAACGGTGGACTGCGGCCTGGCGCTTTGCCGCAGTGTAGGCAGCTTCTAATATTTTAGCGCTGGCAAGGGCATCTTCCAGGGTTGATACCAGGGGGGTGCCGTTGGCGATAGTATCAAGAAATTGCCGTGATTCCCGTTCGTAACTTTCCTCGTATGCCGGTAAGGCAAAAGGTAAGGAGCCAAGAGCTCGCTTGAAAATGCTGCTGCGCCAGGTCAACGAAGCGCTGCCTTCCGTACCCAGAACTTTTATTACAAAGGTCCAGGGATCGGCGCTGTCGTCATCCACCGCGAAAGTGGCAAAGAGATTGGCGCTAATGCCTTTAGGATAAACCCATGTCATCCAGGCCTGGTCTTCCGCTTCGTGTTTAACCCAACCCGGTTCGGTTATGCCGGCGTAAAGAAAATCAGGTTTGCCAAGCAGGGATAAAGCCAGGTAAGTATGATGGATCATTACTTCTTCCAGCACTCCACCATAAGCTGAAGCGACCTGTTCGGAATGTTTGATGGCGTAATTTATCCACAGAGCCTGGATCCGTCCCAGGTTTCCCTGCTGCACCAGCCGAGCTATTCGTTGAAATTCCTGAATATAAGCGTAATTATGTCCCGGCATGACTACCCGGCCTGAGACGCGACTTGCTTCAAGCAGGGTTTCTATCTCAGTAGGGCGGTTAGAAACCGGTTTCTCGATAAACACGTGTTTACCTGCCGCAAGGCAACTTAGAGCTGTGTTAACGTGAGATTCGGTGGAAGTAAGTACATAAACCGCTTCTACTGTCGGGTCAGCCAACAGTTCCGCCTGGCTGTCATATGCTTTTATTTTCCACTCCAGGCCACGTTGTTGCATACGCTGTCGATTGGAATCATATAAGCCCACCAGTTCTATTTCTTTTACTGCCTGCAGAGCCTGGTAATGCAACTCCGCTACCATGCCCGTTCCCAGAAAAGCAATTCTAAGCACTTTATTATCTCCTTACCGTCATTTTAAAATAGAGTTATTCCAGAATGACGTAACGGGTCAACTCCTCAATTGTGGTCTCTTGTCTGGACACGTCACAGACTTTTTGCCCATGGCTCATTACAATAAAGCGGTCGCAAACCAGGTAGGCGTGGTAAAGATTGTGAGTAACCAGTACGCTTGAGACACCATCTTCTTTTAACTTTTTGATATACTCAAGCAGAGCTTCAGTTGCTCTTACCGAAAGAGCGCTGGTTGGCTCGTCCAACAGCAGGATTTTGCGGTTGAAGTAAACCGCCCGTGCAATTGCTACGGCTTGCTTCTGGCCCCCTGATAACCCGCCAACCAGGACATCGGGCGAATCAATGCCTCGAATATTCACCACCCCTTGCAAAACTTCACTGGCAATCTGGCGCATCTTACGATGCTGCATAAAACCCAACGAGTTTGTCAATTCCCGGCCCATAAAGATGTTTCGGGTTATGGACATACTATCTACCAGGGCTGAATCCTGGTAGATGGTTTCAACTCCCAACTGCTCAGAATCTCGCCGGGAATTTAGCCGGGTCGGTTTACCATTAACCATAATCGTACCGCTGTCCGGCTGAACCAGACCTGATATAAGCTTTATCAGGGTTGATTTACCCGCCCCATTGTCTCCCAGCAAGGCAATAATTTCATTGGGATTAATGTGGAAATCAAGGTTGGTCAGGGCCTGGACGGGTCCATAACTCTTATTAATACCCTTTAGTTCCAACAGGGGTCCAACTCCTCCGGAGCCAGGGGCCGCCGCGGAAACAGGTGTGATATTTGTATCTGGTCTAGCATCCATTATTAACCCCACTATTGTTTTTAAGCTAAATCAAGTGCAAGTACATCAAAGAAAATACAAGAGCCGCCAGGGAATTGCAGCTTGAGTAAGCAACCGGCCTGTTATCGTGAGAATTAAATTCTTTTCCAGCTTGCTATGACTCCTTACTGGCAGCCTGGAAAAGGCAGCTAAGTTGCCGGGCTTAATTATTACCTTACCATTCGTTCTCGTACGAGCTGGTTAAAAATAGCCGCGCCAGCTATCAATATACCAATGAAAATGTCGAGGTAAAAACCGGGAGCCCGCAGGAGTAATAAAATGTCTTCAATGGTGTAAATAAGGCCAGCCCCCAGAAACACTCCCAGAATAGTTCCGCGCCCGCCTGTTAGGGCTACCCCGCCTACCACACAGGCCGCAATTGCCCTTAATTCAATACCGGCCCCCTGGCCGGGCTGGATCGTTCCAACCCGGCTGGCTGCCAGGATTCCGGCCAGGGCCGCGCAAAAGCCAGCCAATCCAAAAGCGGCCAGCTTTACTCTGGTCGGATTGATGCCAATAGCGGTGGCAGCCTGTTTGTTACCTCCAACCGCCAGAATATGGTTGCCGAATTTATGGCGGTGCAGCACCGCCCAGAATACCAGGCTTAAGGCCACAAACCATAGGAAAGAGGTTTCCATTAAACCTATTTGCCCGGCCATCAGATTGGTGAAAATATCACCGGGATAGAAGCGAATGGAGGTAGCGCCATGGTAGAGTAAGGTCATGCCCTGCCAGAAGAGCATAGTAGCCAGGGTGGCAATAAAGGAGGGAATTCTGAAGCGTAAGGTAAGAAATCCATTTAAAAGGCCGATTAGCACACCCAGGGCCAGTCCGAGCGGAGCAGCCAGGAAAGCCGAAAGACCGCTCTCCACCAGGGTAGCTATAACTATGCCGGTGAAGGTATAGTTAGCTCCCACTGACAAATCGAATTCTCCCGCAATCATTAAAAGCCCAATACCAAGTGAAATGATACCCAGGACCGGGATAGCTTTGAGCAACACTGAAATATTGGATTCAGAAAGATAGCGAAAATTAGCAGGAAAGATAATAGAACTTAAACAGCATATAAATTGTACAAGCAGAAATAAGATTAAAATCTCCATAGGTAAGTCGCTATTACCTTTTAAAAGACGCGACCAGCTCTTTTTTTCAGGGTTTGGTATCATGCCCTGTTCTAATCCATCCATTTTTTTGTTAGCGAAAGCTGGGGTTAGTTTCTTCATTTGCTGTTCGTACCCCTTATCAAATTTTATGTCGCCCTGAAGCGCTACTTACACTAACCAGCTTAATCAACCGGCCAGCGTTAATAGCTGCTTTAGTAGAAATGCACCCGGTAAGTTGTAGCGGGACCGGGTATTCCCTGTAGACCCTATTTGTTAAGAAGATAGTATCTATTGTTACAACGAAACCTACAAAATTACTCATACCTGGCACGAAGTTGAGGCGAATATTCTACTGGTAAAGGGATATTCGCCCCAGGTTAAGTATCACAAAATTAAGGTGGTGAGTAAAAATTCTAGCCTTTAACGGATGGTGCCAACCAGTTTTTCAACGGTTTGGACATTGGTTTTATCTACCAGACCCAGACCCCCGGTATTCATATCTGAGGGATAAAGCCCATACTTCAGGTACATAGCCAGTTGGGCCACCGCATAATAACCCTGCGAATAAGGTTGTTGATCTACCGTAGCCGTGATTTTCCCATCTTTGATGCCGGTTATAATGTCTTTGGTCAGGTCAAACCCGCCAATCGGAATATTTAACTTGGCCTCCTGAGTGGCCTTTACAGCCACGGTCAGGGGAGCCGAACCAAGCGCAATCACTGCCTTCACGTCTGGGTGGCCGATAAAATACTGGGCTTCCTTTGTCTGGACATCTGCCAGGTTGAAGCCGGTGCCAACCAGCTCTGATTTTGCGCCGATTTCATCGAGGGCTTTCTTCACCCCGGCGTAACGTTGAACTGCATAGACTGCTTCTGGGGCTTCAACCGGGGTAAAGACAAGGTCTCCCGACTTCAAAGCGTGATCTTTTATCATACGTTTGCCGATCAGATAGCCTGTTTCCTCAAAATTCTGACCCATGAAGGCCATCCGGCAGTTACCGCCAGCGGCCCCTTTAGAGTCGTCCACATTAAACGCTACCACCGGAATGCCTTTATCGCGGGCGGCGCAAACCGATTTATCAAAGGCATTATCGTCCGAAATTGAAACCGCTATCCCATCTATTTTGTTGGCGACGGCTGTTTCAATAAGATTGTTCTGTTTGACGGGATCGCTTCCAGCATACTGAATGTCCAGGTCAAGTCCAAATTGCTGGGCCGCTTCTTTGGCGCCATTAACGACCGGCACAAAAAACTCCACACTCGCATCAGCATAAATGATGAAAGTTATCTTTTTGCCAAGTTTGGCTCCCTGGGCCGGTGAGGAGCCAGCGCCTGTTCCGGTCGTGACCGCGGTAGCGGCTGGCTGAGGGTTGGGGGTGGGGTCGTTACCACACGCCGCCAGCAGAAAGGAAAGGCTTAACACCATAGTTAAACCTGTTAAAAGATTTTTCATCTTCAGATTTTTTATCTTCATTGATATACTCCTCCAGTAGTTCTTAATGTGCAATAAAACGGTTGGATTTGAAATTTAGCAGAACCGGATTGGAATACAGGTACAACCCTACCCTCTCTTCCATGCTTAACGATGCTTAACGCTTAACATTTTTTGTAATGGGTAGCCCACCCTGACTGAGCAGGCCCACCTGCTTTAATTTAGCCTGTAAAAATGGGCTGCACTGTCGTGAAAAATAGCCTGTTCAGTTTTTTCATCTAAGCGCCCCAAAACTTTGCGTAAATTGTAGAGTAAAGCCTCATAAACCTGGTCGTAACTTCCGGCCAGAGTGCAGACCGGCCAGTCACTCCCATACATCACCCGGTTTGGTCCAAAAGCTTCCAGAACGGTTTCAACATAAGGAGTGAGATCGTCCGGGGTCCAGAGTTTGTGATCAGCTTCGGTAATCATGCCCGATAACTTGCAAAAGACCCTGGGATTTTGAGCAGCTAACCGCATATCATCTGCCCAGGGCTTCAACTTGCGGTCCTTGATATAAGGTTTTGCCAGGTGATTAATCACCATATCGAGGTCCGGCAATTTCTCTGAAAGTTGGGGCACAACTTTCAATTGTTCCGGCGTCAACAGCAGATCGAAGGGCAATCCGCGCTGTTGCAGGATAGTAAGGCCAGCTATTACATCAGGCCGCAGCAGCCATTCTTCATCTGTTTCAAATTGTGCCAGGTGGCGTAAGCCCACAAGCTTCGATGCGCCGGACAGACTTTCTAAGTCACGCTGCACCAATTGAGCGGGTTGAGCCAGGTTGACCCAACCTACTACACCTGCAATGCTTTCGGTATTCTGAGCCAGCTTCAGCAGCCACTCGGTTTCGCCAGGGCTATGGATAACATTGATCAGAATAGTTCGGCTGATTTCTTTCGAAGCAAGTTGTGGTTCGAGTTCGACCGGTAAGTAGCTGCGATTAAGGCTGGTTAACCCGGCTTCTTTCCAGCCGTAAGTTAACTGGCCCATAAACCAGGGCAACCGGTCTACGGGGAAAACCTGGGTGATGTCCCAGTAGTGTTGGTGCGCATCAATTCTAGCCACCCTAACCTCTCCTTCCTTACCTCAAAGTTTGTTCTGGCGCCAATTAACGGCCTTTTCTGCAAGTAATTCAGAATTTGCGGGTCCGAAAAGTTTGAGCTTTAGTGATTTCTACCTGAATTATTCAAGTGAATAAGGTGAAAAGGGCTAAATTTGAGAAAAGAAAACAAACCCTCCCTTCTAAATAATTCAGTCAGAGGAAGCAGCACAATTAAAAATAAAAATTAGTTTTCCAGTTCTTTGAGACCCCTTTTATTGGGCCTTGTCGCTGGGTGGGCGAAACATGTCGGAGCTGGAAGGTTTAGGATCTGGCGCCTGGTTTACACCGGCGGCATAGGCGCTGCCAGCCATTTTGGCTACGCTCATAGTGAAACCGGAATCTCCATTTCCAAACCTGGCGCGCGCGTCCGAGCGGATACGTGATGATGCCCCCGGTGTTTCCGGTAGCGTTAGGATGCCCCGTTCGACTTTTACTGGTTCCTCAAAAATTTCCGTTGCCCAGGGCAGGTACTCGATCATAGCGGGCTTATCCGCGCCTATCCCGGCAACCAGGTGCTGGTGGATCTGGCACATGTCCCCGGCATGAGGCACCACCCAGTTGGACTGGCTCTGGGCCAGGTGGGCAATGCGAAGCCATTCGGTGATACCGGCCACTCTGGTAACATCCACCTGTACAATGTCCACCGCCTTCATTTCAATAAAGGCGGCAAAAGTTTCCAGATTGTAGACGTTTTCACCCAGGGCAATTGGTACCGAGCAGTTTGCGGCAAGTTGAGCATGCCCGATAATATCGTCGGGATGTAGCGGTTCCTCCAACCAACCGATACCTAACTCGGATAGGCGAGGAGCCATTAACTGGGCCGTAATACGGTCCCATTTCTGGTTTACATCCACCATCAAAGTTATATCCCAACCCAGCGCCTGGCGCACCTCTTTCATTCGACGCAAATCTATCAGAGGATCTGGGCCGCCAATTTTCATTTTAACCCGGTTCCAACCGGCCTCCACCATCCCACTCATATCTTCGATAAGCGTATTAAGGTCAAAGTTGAGCCAGCCGCCGTCCGTATTGTACGTTTGAAGTTGCGAATGGCGCGCTCCCAAAAGCCGCCACAAGGGCAACTCAGCTCGCTGGGCAGCGAGATCCCAGAGGGCTACATCCACCATCGAAAGGGCCATATGAGCTACTCCGGCCCGGCCCACCCAATGCAGGGGTGACCAGTAAATATCAGTCCAGAGTTTATGAATATCACGCGGATCGCGACCTATAAGCAGCGGGGCGATATAGCGTTCAATAGTCTGGGAAAGCAAGTCCTCGCCAGCCCATAGGCCGGAGTAGCCGGTGCCGACTAAACCTTCGCTGGTGTATATTTCCACAACCGGTACATGCCAATGGGTCCGGTAATATATTGAATCGGCTACGGGACGGCTAAGTGGGACCCATAAAAGATAGGTTTCTACCCGTTCTATTTTAGGTTGTGTCATCCGACCTTTTCTCCTGATTGTTAATGGTTTAATAAAGGGGTGAGGCGTTTCTCGGCGTTTTTAATGTGAGTGGTAGCCTGCAAAAGCAAACTTGCCTGGTCCCCCTCCTTAAGCGCTCCTATAATTGCCTCATGTTCCTGCATCGCCTGAGTGTAGTCAATTATCCCCTCACCACTGTAAAGACGCCCTATGTGCAGGTGGAAATGAAGGTCTTGCCAGGCTTGAACTAGAAATTTATTGCCTGAAAGAGAAACAAGCGCCAGGTGAAAATGGTGATCAGCCTGGTTAAAAACTTTATAATCCTGGTATCTAACACCTTCATGAGGCTGGACCATTTTGGTAAAAACTGTTTTTATTTGATCCACTGCCAGTAAATTGGGTTTACTTTGTTCAAGGGCATGATTTTCAAGGGTAAAGCGAACATCGAAAAGCTGGTGATACTCTTCTTCGGTCAGACGGGGCGCCACTGAATACCCCCGATTGGGTGATAGAAGCACCAGCCGTTCTGAAGCAGCTCGACTAAGAGCTTCTCTTACAGGGGTATTACTAATTTTAAGTTCACGAGCAAGAGCGTCAATACCCAGTGGAGTACTGGGAGGGAACCGGCCGTCAATAATAGCTTCGACAATTGCGTCATAGGCCAGATCTGTCAAACTATTTAAGTTTCGACCAGAGCCTCCAAATACACTTTCGGGCTTAAACAAAGAAGTTTTAATCATTTCTATTCTAAATTTTATTTTTTTTCGTGCATCATGTATCGTGCATGATTACTATAACATAAACTTTTAAAAACGCAAGAGGGTTTCGCCCTGGATCATCCAGGAACCAAAAAAAGAGGGTCATATCCGGCAGACCCTCTTTATTAAAACAGCTCTACTTCTACCATTAGAAAATTATTTGTCTGAAACTCGAAGGGAAGGTGGCCGCCTTCGTGCTGGCCCACTGGTTTCCTGTTTAGCCAGACTTCCGCAAGGTGATTGACCGAACCAAACCGTGGAAAAAGATCTTCTTTGCCCCTGTTTACGTAAGTTCGAATTGAGCATTGAGGGTTTTGAGGGTAATAATCTCAGCTTTGAGTTGTTCGTTTTCTTCTTCTGAACTCATTGTTTTAATTTAACAGCTTTTTCGATTAGCCGTGTAGTTACAGAAATTGAACTTAATCCCTGGACTCTTAAAAGGAGTGGAGTCCTATGCATTTTGTAGTTTTGGAAAGTATCAATATAGACCTTTGATAAGCACCAGGAAATATGCTAAACCGGGTATGGCTGGACCGATTGCCGCACCACCAGCGAAGGGGTAAATTCCAGCCAGACCGGGCTCTGGTGGGGGCTGGCCGCCCGTTCTAACAGGCCTAAAACTGCTCTCGCGCCCAGTTCGACGCTTTCGATTCTGACCGTAGTAAGGGGCGGTTCCAGAAAGGCCGCCACCTCGATATCGTCGAACCCAATTAACGAAACATCGTCAGGCACTCGCAAGCCGCTTTCACGCAAAGCCCGCAATGCCCCAATCGCGGCGCTATCGTTCGCGCAAAAAATCGCGGAGAATTCGGCGGTTTTTTGGGCGATAAAAGCCTTTAACGCCTGGTAGACTGTTTCAGGACCCAGGCTTACGTGCAGGACCAGGGCCGGGTCATAAGCAATACCATTATCTTCAAGGGCGTTCTGGTAAGCCGCCTGGCGGGTCCGAATGGTCCAGCGGTCCGGGCAGGTAATATGTAAAATCCGCCGGTGCCCCTGTGCCAGTAAATAATTCACGGCCAGTTTTCCGCCCAACCAGTTATTGGGCAAATAAGTATCAATCGGCAGGTCGTGCGGATTGTCGTTGAGCAGGATAGTGGGTAGCCGGGCCTCTAACAGATGTCGTAGCATGCGCTGGTCATCTATTGCCAGCAGTAAAATCCCGTCAATTTTATTTTGCTTGATCTTATCCAGGATAAAGGAGGCTTCTTCCTTTTCGGAGCCAATTCTGGTGTAGCTCAGCTGAATATTCTGCCGGTTACACTCGCCCTCTACTCCCTTAAGAACATTGGCATGGAAAGGGTCGAGCGAAGGGTCGGTTGAGATATTGGTGACGCACAGAGCAATATGGTTCAGGCCGACTGAGTTACCATAGAGATTATTTTCCTGGTTAATCGCCTGTACCACGGTCAGTACCCGCTGTTTAATTTCCTCACTGATAAAACCGGCGGTCTTGTTGTTGAGCACTCGTGAAACTGTGCTGACTGAAACCCCCGCTCGCCGGGCCACTTCACTCTGCTGGACCCGCCGGGTACGGCGCCCGCTTTTAACAAAATCTGGCGTCAAAATTTCCCCCTTCGCAAATTCTCGGCTTAAGGAAACACTTATTGCAATTTATCAGGTAAATAAGACCCAAGATATTATATCAAACTTACCGCAAGTTGCAACAACTGATTTACACAAATATTTGCGGAACTTATATGCACAAACCCTTGACAGCTTAATTTTTTTCTGCTATCATTTTTTCATAAGACAACATTCTAGAAAAGAAAAATTTTTTGAACTGGTAAAACCAGCCTGAACTTCTTTTTTCCCAGTTGTTGTAACCGCTATTTTGTATAAATAAACTGTCCTTTATAAAAAATTTTTTCTAATAAGGTGATTCTATTGGCCTGACCCTGGCTTTGGCTCTGTTTTCAGGAAAATTAGCGGCGTATTAACCACAAAAATTTGCGGTGACGGCGCTCCAAGGTTTATGGATTTACCTTAGGCCGGGTATAAGGAGGATTCCAATTAAATGTTGATTGAAGAAAACCAGCTTAAGGCTATAACGGAGGAGCTTTCTGCCGCTTTGAACGCGGCTTTGGACACTATCCGCTTTGCTATACCCAGAATCGGCCCTCACCAGCCCAGAATCGGCCGCGAAGACCTGACATACCAGTTTTGCAACGG
>CADDZM010000219.1 GCA_902812345.1 Chloroflexota bacterium
GGGAAGTTAAAGTCGTGGTCGAGGGCGGCGCCCAGGACGGCGTCGGCAAAGGTTCGCGGGGCGGGCAAATAGTTATTTTGGAGGGTATGAACCGCTGGGGGGACCGGGTAGATGGCTCGGTGGGCAAGAGCTTTGGTTACGGAGCGCAGCGCGGCCTCTTTATTATCCAGGGCAACGCCGACAGCCGCTTTGGTATTCGGCTCTCCGGGGCTGATATCGTAATTGGCGGGGAAATCGCGGAACCGGTGGACGACAGCCTCGGCTATATCGGGACGCGGGCCAACCTGAAAGGCTTTGCCTTCGAATATATGACGAACGGTCGGGCGGTAGTTCTAGGCGACCCCGGTCCCTGGATTTGCTCCGGTATGACCGGCGGGGTAGTTTATTTGCGGCTGCAACCGGAAATGGGCCTTGACCTGGCCGCGCTCAAAAGGCGGCTGGCAAAAGGCGCAAAGGTCGGCATGAGCCGCCTGAACGATACCGACAAAGCAAACGTCCGAGAACTGCTCGGCTACTACTTCAAAGAGTTGGACGAAAGCGGCCAACCGGAAGAAGTGGCCCGCCTGACGCCGCTTAAGGCCAGTCCAGAATCGCACTTTGTCAAAGTCCAGCCGGTAAACCAGCAGGTTGACCCATCGGTTTCGACCGAGTGATGAGGGCGAAGGAGCCGGTATCGAGAGGTCAGTAGCCGGTGATTTGAGGCTAAAGTAAAATTTAACTTCAGGCCGACCGGGTAAATAATATAAAAAGAAAATCTTGACCCGGGGCAACATTTTAAGAGACGACGTTTTCAGCCCCTGTAATTTCGACCTTATGGAGAAATCCTGGCGCCTCTTTCCAGGCTGTGTTACCGGCGGGGAACGACAAGGCGGTGGTCGCGGTCGAGCCCATACATTTCTGCAAGCGGCCGCCCGTTGAAACCTTCGCCCTGGGCCAGGCGAATTGTTTCGGAGGCAGCCCGGAATGCGGGGTCGGACAGGTCAATGTCAACTGTTTCAAAACGCGCCCCGGCTTCATCAAAGGTAAAAAGGCCGTAGCTGTGGCAGAGCAACGGCGCGCCCACCTGCACATAATACCAGCCCTGCGCGTCGGGTCCGGCCAGGCTGTTGGAATGGTTGTGGCCGCAAAGGTAGAAAGCGGGCTGCCGTTCCAGCTTTGCGAACTCGGCCTGAATGGGGCGGCTGTCTTCAATGTTGTACCAGCGGTTGGCGCTGTAATCGGTCGTGCCAAAAATCGGGTGGTGGCCTATCACGACAAGGTAAGGCAGGTCGCCCCGGTTGTGGGCGGCAATCTGCTGACCGAGCCAGGCCAGTTGCTCGTCCGAAACAAAGCCGCTCCAGTTTGGGTTCTTCGAGCGAGTGGTATCCAGCAGGAGGCACCGGACCGGGCCAGCCTCAAAACCCGTGTAAAGGTCCGGGGAACCGGCTGAGGTATGCTCCCCCAGGAAGAAACGGGCAATCTCGCTTTTATCCAGGTTATAGGCATCGTGGTTGCCGAGGATGCGCACGAGGTCTACCCCGGCCTGCCGGGCAATTTCTGTCTGGTAGGCTAGCTGGTCTACAAACCCGCCTTCGGTGGTGTCGCCAATTGCGATAACCAGGTCAGCCTTGTGAGCGGCTACCTGGCGAAAAAAGCCCTCAAAGAAACGGTCACGGGCGGCGTTTTCAGCCTGGTTCTGATAGGTGGAAAAATGTAAATCTCCCAGGACAATCAGGCGCATTTTCCAAAGACCCCTTCACATCTTAAAAATCGGCGTTCCGTAAATAGTAAAGCCCGCTAAAGATAACCATCCCGGCGATGATAAGCCCGGTTGATAGGCTGGAAACCGCCGCGATACTCCAGGCAACCCCGCACAGGATTAAGGCCAGCGGCCCCGCGTTTGGCACTTCAAGCGGGTTACCGCTCCATTTCGCCAGGCCGCGTTTGAAAAAGCCCAGGGTGATGATAAAACTAACCGCGACCAGGCCTACCCACAACAACTGCCAGCTATACACCGCCGTTTTATCCAGCCCGGTAAAGAAAGCCAGGAGCAGGGCTACCTCGCCGCTTACCAGGGGCGCGATAAAGCCGAGGACCAGGTAGTAAATCGAAAATTGCAGGCGGCTGACCGGCCAGTTTACCAGTAAGTCCGGGTGGGCCAACTCGCGCCGCAACCCGCTGGTCCCGGCCCGCAACAGCACCCAGTTTACCAGGAAAATCACCTGAATCTGGACCACCAAAGAGGCGTTTAGCTGGCGCAAAATCACCAGGCCGAGCGCCCCGACCGCCCCGCTGCCAACCGCCAGGCCCAGTCCGGGCAGCAGTTTGGTAACAGGAAGGCGTTGCAGGCGCAAAATCTGGCGGAACGCGATTGTCCGGGCCGGGCCAATCCAGAAATCAGCTTTAGCCTCACGCTCCTTGAAAGCGCCCCGGCCACTTTGCAAGCGGCGGCCCAGGTGGTAGAGCAAAGCGGCCTCGCCTGCCGAAGCTTTGTCCACTTTCGCGGCCAGCCGGAAACGACCGCCCAGGCTGCCTTCTTCGAGGGCCGGGGCTAAACGGCTGGCCCGGCCTAACCGCCAGATTGCCAGCACGCCTACCAGCAGCATTAACAGCATACCGGCCAGGGCCAGCGCCGTCCAGGTCGTATTATCATCAATGGCCCGGCCAACCAACAGCCAGCTTGCCAGGGTCGCGGGCCAGAAGATGTAATAGGCGTAGGGCGTGAAAGCCAGCACCAGTAAGGCCAGGGCCACCACGTAGCCGAAGATTGGATGCGGGCGCGGTCCGGGCAAATACTTCCACATCCCGAGGGTCCAATGCAACCCACCGGACACAATGATAAAGAGGGCCGCCGCTACACCGCCGATAACCAGGGCTAAAATGTCGTTGCCAAGCGACAGGTAAGAGGCCGTGCTGCTTACGATAGCGCAGACCAGCACGAAAGCCCCGATACTTCGTTTGAAAAAAGATTTCACCCACCAGACCAGGGTAACGAGGCCGGTTGAAAGCGGCGCCTGGCTTAAAAAATCGAGGTCGGAAAGTTCAAACTGCTGCAAATCGTAAGTGTTAGCCGCCCGAAAGACCACCCAGACCAGCCAGAGTGACATACCGGTAAAGACCAGTTGCGAAACCGGCTGGAGCGGAATGGCGAACAGCGAAAGCACCTTGCCGATATTGACCACAACCCAGGCCAGCATAAACAAAGTTCCAAGCCCTAAAAGTACGACTATGTAAACCCCGTACAGCTTTTCGGAAACATCCTTGCTGTCGGCCTCATACCCGATGTACATGTAGGCAAACCGGCGCAACCGCTCGATTTTACGCTCGTAAAGCAGCATTAAGGCGTTCATGAGCGGGGCTTCCGGTAATTAGGGGCGGTTGTTTTAGAAGATTTAGCCGGGGTGGAAGGCCGGGCCGGGACGGGCGGCGCGGGTTCAGGCGCAATGTCTCCCGGCGTTTCTTCGGCTTCGTCCGAATCGGTTTCGGCGGCAATTTCGTCAAAGCCGTCGTCCGCATCCATAAAAGCCAGGTAAATTTCACGCAACCCGGCGTCCGGCGGTAAATCAGCCCCTTCCCGCAGGAAGGCAAGGCCGCCAACGGCCAGGGTCTGGCCCCGGTCAACCAGGACGAACATGTCACAAAAGTCTTGCAGGGCTTCCCATTGGTGGCTGCTGAAAATCGCCAGGCCGCCTTCCTGGCGGTATTCCTGCAGGGCACCGTACAGGCGGGTAACGCTGCGAATATCGAGAGTGCCGCCCGGTTCGTCGAGCAGCATTACTTTGGAAGGCCGGATAAACCCGCAGCAAATTGAAAGCTTCTGTGACATGCCGCGTGATAGGGTAAAAGAAGGCTGGTGACGAGCTTCCCACAGGCCGAAACGGCGCAACAACCGCTCCGATTTCTCACGGAAATCGGCCATGGCGTTGTGGGCGCGGGCCAGCAGTTCGAGGTGTTCGATTACGGTCAGTTCGACGTAAAAGTTGGGGACATCCGGCACATAGGCCAGGTAGCGGCGGGCTTCGCTCTCCTGGGTAGCAAGGTTGTGTCCGGCGATTTTAATGGTGCCTTTGTCGGGCTTTATCAGCCCGGCCAACGACTTTAAAAGAGTGGTCTTGCCCGCGCCGTTCGGCCCTAGCAGCCCGACCAGTGCGCCGGGCGGTAGTTTTAAGGTGAGGTTATCCAGGACGGCATGGTCGCCATAGCGTTTGGTCAGATCGTAGACTTCCAGCGCGGGCGGGGGAATAATTTGGTCCATTTAATTTTTCAGAGGCTTTCCAAACAGGTTAAAATCTTTATCAGAACGCCTCTTTATTATAACAGCATGTTGCGGCGGGCGTGACCCGCAGACTGGATATTTAGCCCGAAACCGCGCCTGGCAGGGCGTCATTCTGGCCCAGCACTTCTATATCCGCGAAAGGCAAGACCAGCGTGGTACCCTGTACGTCCACCTTCGCCAGCCGTTCAAGCTGCCCGGGATGGATACCGCGCCGCGAGGCCGGAAGGCTGACCACCTGACCAACCGCGCCGAGGTAAGTCGGGTTTATCAGGCGTACGACCGAGCCAACCCTGGGAACAAGCGGGCCTTCAAAGCGTGCCGCCGGGCGGTTGGCTCCGCCGGTCGTGACGAGCGGGATGATTATTTCCGGTTTTTGCAAGCCCCGGCGCAACTGGGTCTGGCCGTTTAGCGAAAGTTCTTCACCGTCGTGTCCGACCAGCATCTCAAAAAGGCGGTTTGCCATGGGCCGGATGCCAAACCCCTCGGTAATAACTAATGTAAAAGGGCTTTCCTGGCTGGACGGTTCCGCCGGGAAGCGCCAGTTGTTCAAGCCGACCCGGTAGAACTGAGAGCGGCGGCGGTATTCCAGAAACTTCGTTAGCTCTTCTTCGTGAATACTTCCCGCGATTATGCCCCGCACTTTTAGTTCGACGGCCCGGCGAAGGCTTTCAGCGGTGACATACGAACCGCCCAGCAAAATAAAGTTGGTGGCGCGGGCGTCAATTGAAGCCGGGTCAAGCGGTTCGGCGGGGTTGGTCGAAAGGACGCGCAAAAGACCGTGGCGTTCGCGCCCAAAGCCGAAAGCGCCCCTGGCGTAGCCCGCCTGTAACTGGATACTCACGCCGTAACTCGGGATAACCTCGACCACCATACCGCGCACATACGCTTCCAGGTTGTAGGGCCTGGCCCGGGGAGTCAGGCTGATATAGCCGCCGTTTTCATCCAGGGCCGAAAGCGTGCCGTCAAAAGGCGCGCGGTACTGGCGGCGGCCGACCAGCCCTTTGCGGAGGGCAATAATATCGTCCTCTTTGAAGGTGTCCTGAACATCTTTTTGCAGGAATTTAACCGCTTCTTTAGGCGTAACCCCGAAATACTCGGCCAGGTTGAAAATCTGGGGCTGGCCGGAAATCCGGGTCGTTGCGATAATGGTATCGCTCTCGACCTTATGGCCGACCCCGGCCACCACGTCCCCGGCGGTAGGCAGGCGGCGGGTAACTTTAAGGGTCAGGTTCGGAGCCATGGCCGGTAAATACTGGCTGGCGCTCCCGGGAGTAAGCCCGGCTAACTGGACCCGGTTTCCCAGGTGCGGGCGTAAATTGCCGCCAAGAGTTATACCCGAACTGACCGGGGGATTTTCTTCTACCAAGTTTCTACCTCCTCCGGCCCAGGCTAAAACCGCGTCTTTTGGTCTCGCGCAGGCTGGCCGGTTCGTCGGTCGCGCTGTTAGCCAGCAAGCCGCCCGGTTGGCCTGGCTGCGAAGGGCCGGAAGCAGGCGCGAAATCTTCCGAGCCTTCTGCTTCCGCCTGTTTGAGAGCTTCGCGGTAAACGTTATACCAGTGTGTGACCTGGGCGATGCGGGTTTCCGGGCCGTCCGCGAACCGGATAGGCCGCCCGCGCGCATCAATAATCACGCCGAGCGCCCCGCCGCTGATATAGGTGCCGTCAGCGGTGCTGACCAGCGCCCCGGCCTTCGAACTTCCGATTCTAAAATTGCTTTGCAGTTGGATTTTAAGCGTGGCCTGCTCGTCGGCCCGCAAATGCAAGAGGGCGATAGAGCCAAAAGGCACCGTCGCTTCTTTTAACTGGCCGTTGCGTTTGCGCAGCTTGACCTTCGCGGCTATCACTCCCGGATTGCCGCTGCCCTGGACAATTACCGCCGCGCCAAGCCGGTGCAGGCAGTCGTAGCGGAAAAGATAGGCCGCCGCGTTCGGGTTAAGGTTCGCAAGGGAACCCGCCGCCGACATTAGCATGGTCGAGTCAAGGTCAAGCTCAACCAGGCCGCTTTCGTTAGCCCCGGAAGGTTGGAGGCCGTCCAGCATTAAAAGGGCAGTCTGCCACAACGGCACGTTCACCAGCGGCCCGCCGACCCCAATGAGGCGGTTGTAGTTAAAGTGAGCGGGGGCTTCCCGGTCAAGTTCGGTCATCAGGACGCGCAGAGCTTCCCGCCCAAAGGCGCCTTCAATAAAAAGCTCACGCTCGGTGGCGGGTAAGATGTGGGGCCGCAGCGTCTTGTTAAGGGCGTAATGAATGAGTTCTTCGTCATTTATCTCGAAAGGCAGCCAGCGCCTTAGCTGGTCGGGCGAAGTCTCGGCAAGCACATTACTCAGGCCAAAACTCAGGCCGAAGCCGCCGCGCACCATCGAAGTAAAGTCTTGAGCGTCGGCGTAAAAAAGAGCCGCGTTCGAGCCGCCCAGGTCGGCGGTCAGCACCCGGTTAGCCTCGACATCTTTTGCCAGGAAGCGAGTAATCAGGCACAACGAGTCGCTGGTCGTGGTAATCAAGCTGTGGCTCATTTCGCTCAGGCGGCGGTAGCCCGGCAGGTTTGGCAGCAAGCGTTCCTGGTAAATGGCGGCAAGTTGGGCCTGTAAGGGATTTAAATTCTCGCGGTCAGGCGTGGGCCGGATGGTATCTACCGGGAAGACCTCACATTGTCCGGCGACCTGTTCCAGCACCTGCTCCTGGGCTTCTTTTGGCCCGGCAAAGACCAGACTGGACGAGCGGCGAGTTTCGCCGGTAGTAATCGCCAGAATTTTCTCCTGGCGGTTCGCTTCGAGGACCACGTCAACCAGTTTGCGATACGAGTTCGATTTCGCGCCCCGGCTGCCACCCGAAATAACTACCACGTTCGGTGACAGGCGGCGTAACTTGGCGACCTGGCGTTCTTTCCACGAGGCCGGCGCTACCCGGTTTTTCCGGACCTTTTTTGGCTTATTCCTGGAAACTACCGGCTCCGGTTCGTCCGGCGTTACGGCCCTGTCTTTAAGGCCGGCAAAAGGCGAGGAAGTCATCTCTTCGGCGTCGGGGTCGTAATCGAACGAGGCAGGCGGAGCCGAACTGCCGGCGGATAAGCTGTAATCATCGCCGTAATCATCCAGGCTGATAGTGCCGAGGACACTTGTATAAGTGCCGTGGCTGGCCCGCGCAGCACTGGCCGCCGAGAGGTCTTTTACCAGCCCCGCCGCGACCACCCGCAGCGGTTCGGCGGCGCTGCTGCTGGCGACAAAAGCGTCCACCCCGCTGCCGTCTTCTTTCTGGGGAGTTATCAGGCGCGTCCCTGAAAGGAGCCGCTTGCCGGTGGTGTCTTCAATTGCCCGGATAGCGTTCAGAACGCCGATAGTCACATCCGGGAAAGGTTCTTCCAGGGTGCTGGGCGCTTCGCCCCTGGCGACAAAACGGTAAGCCTGGTCCACCACTTCGACCAGGGCCACCCGGGTAGTATTGCTGCCGCAGTCGGCAATCAAGACCGATTCTATTTTCCTGAAGCGAGTTTGCATTGGATTTTGAAAGAAACCTTAAAATTTGAGATTAATCAGAAAGAGCAAGCGGTCTACCAGGGCGGCAAAATAAGTCAAAAAGACCGAGGCAAAGACGGCCCCAAAAGCCAGCATGATAGCCCAGCGTCCGGCCACACGGACCCGGCTGCTGACGGTGGTAGCAGCCGCTTCCCGGGCCGGTGCGGCAGCCTCACCGGAAGAATTGACCCGAAAGACTGTAAATTGAAAATACCATAGGGCTAAAATCGTACCCAGTATCAAAACAACCCGCCCGACAATGTCGCCGGAAGTGAGCGGGACCATGGTCGCGCCGACCTGCGGCAAAAGAGTGCCGGAGAGCGCGCCCGCCAGCGCCAAAGCCGCCACGGTCCCCACCACAAAGGCCATTACCAGGTTCGTGACGGGCCGGGCAGCTCGGAGCGGCCTGAAAAGCAAAACCACGCCCAGCGCCATCGGCACTAAATAAAGCCACCAGTCCAGGTTGCCGGTCTGGCTGGTGTCCAGGATATAATCGAAAGCAGGCACGAACAGGTTGAAAATTATTTGTAAGACGGCCCAGCCCACGCTAACGCCGATTAAAATATGCTCGGCCAGCCGGAAGACCGGGTTATCGCCCAGCAGGTAGCTAAAAACCATTGCGGTTAAAATTACCGCGATGATCGTACCCACCACATTGAAATCCATCTGAGAGCTTCTCCCCCTGGTAAGGCGCTACCGGCGGCGCCGGGCCAGAAAAACCACGTTAGCCAGAATTATGACAACTATCAAAAGCAGGGCAGCCAGGCTTTGCGCGCTCAAACGGCCTTCCACCCCGACGGTCGGGTCGGTCTTGAGATTTAGCTTGTCTCGTAAAAGCTGGTCGTACTGGGCGGTCTGGTTCAAACCGGCCAGCAAAGCCTGGGCGCGCGGCTGGGTCTCCGAAGACATCTGGTTCGGGTTGGCTGTAGCAAGACCCTGGGCGTAAGGCCGGGCCACCGGCTCGACCGCCAGGGGCACTCCTAAAACCATGTGCGCTCCCGGTTGGATGCCGACCTGCTCGACCCAGGCCCGGACGCTTCCCTCGTCCCCGGCCAGGACCACAATCAGGTCAAAATCGTTAAGCGAGTTAATACCCGCTGTCGCCGCCTGGTCAGCCGCCCGCTGGCCGTTTTTATAATCCGTCAGGTCACCAATCGAACTGTAAAGGCTGCGCAGGGCGGCTTCCTGGCCGGAACGCCAGCCCAGGTTAAGGTAAGTGCTGCCGTATTTATAAAATCCGCCGTTGCCGTAAATCGAGTTAGTCGCCAGTTCGTCGGTGATGCGGGCGGCCAGGGCCGGGCCCTGCGGATTTAGGCTGAGCGTTACCAGCCGGGCGCGTTTCGCCATAAGATGCTGCACTACCGCTGTTGAAAGTGGCCCCATCTCGCCATAGCGGTCGGCTTCCCAATCGAACGCCACCAGCACCTTTGAATTGGCGGGCAGGTTGTCAACCTGGCTGTAAAAAGTCTGCACGTTGGGCGATACGGTCAGGTTGCTGACCGGCAGGGGCTGCAACAGGCCGAAAAGGGCCACCGCAATCAGCGCAATATAGAGAATGTAGCGGGCGATGTTGCCCGGCAGGCCCAGCGTCCGCTTTGCGGTCCCGGTTGCATCCTCGACCGGAGCCGGCGCATGTGGCAACAGCAAAGTTTCCAGGACGGCGGCGCTGGTAAGGCGCGGTGGCAGGTGGACCGAAGGCGCATCTTCGTCTTCCCCGGTTTCCGGTTCCTCGGCGGGGTCCGGCATGGAATCTTCTTCCAGCTTTGTCGCGGGCCGGATTACCCCGCTTGTTTGCGCAAAGGCTTCCGTTTCTGCTTCAGGTTCAAGTTCAGGCTCAGCGTTAGGTGGCGGGGCGACCGTGCGGAGCCAGGCGGGCAAGGCATTGCTATCGGATTTAACCCGGGAAGCCGGGACCGAACCGGAAGCCGCTTCGGGCAGTTTAGGCTGGTTAGCCTGGCGCAACCAGGCCGGGCCTTCCATTTCCCCAAAGAAATTACTGCCGCTAAACTGGCTGCTTGGTACTTCTTCGAGCAAGGCCGAATAGTCAACCGGCGGGCTGGAGCTTGGCTCCCTGGGCATGGTAGGGCCGGTGTAATCTTCAGGTGCATAAGAGAGAGCCGGGGCTTCCGCTTCTCTCAGCCAATCTGGCAAATCGTTCGGAGCCGGCAGATTAGTTGCCAGGGGTGGGGCCGGTTCGCTGGCCGTCTCTTTAAGCCAGTCCGGCAGTTCACGGGTATCCGCCACCGTACCTTTAGGCTGGACCGGCTTCTGCAAACTTTCAGTCACAACCCGGGCGGTCCCGGGGTTTGCGGCGGGGGCTTGCTCATCCCGCAACCAGTCGGGCAATTCCTCAGCGGCGGCGGGTGTTTCGGTTGGGCTGCCGCTACCCTGGTTCATTTCAGTATAACCGCTGACAGTTTGAGGCGGGACGGCTTCGACCGGGCCGCTGGCAGACAGAGCTTTCAACCAGGGTGGTATATCGTCCATGTCCTCGCTTTCGCCCGGCGGCGTTACATTACTTGGCGGGGCAGCGGTGGCTTCTTCGTCAGAAGGCCCGGCTTGCGGGGCAGGCGTAACGGTGGCCTGGACAGCCTCTCCTTGCTCGTCCTCGTTCCAGTTCGAGGCCCAACCGTCGTTACTCTGCTGTTCCGGCGTAGCAGGTTCGGCCTGGTCTACCTGGGCCGGCGCGCTGTTTTCGGCGGGAGTGGCCGGGGCAATTACAGCGGGCTTCGGTTCAAACGTAATGTTTCGCAGGAAGTCCGGTAACTCCGAGGGGTCAGCGGCTTCATCTTCCGGGATTGCGGCGGGCGCGGGTGTTTCCGGGTCCGCTTCTTGAGTGGTAGCCTCTTCTTCGGGAGCCGCAGTTTCGGGAACATAAAGCCGCTGCCAGGAAGGCGGTTCCGTTTCAGGGGATGTTGCCGCCGAATCCGGGTTAGCCAGGAATTCGGGCAGTTCAAAAGTGGACGGCTTTCCTTCGTCTAAATCTCCGAGCATGGGCGTTTCTTCCGTCTGGGCCAGGCTTTTTACTGTCGCAGGGCTTGCGTCCGTCTCTGCGTCTTCGTCGTCCCCGGCAATCTCGCTAAAATTAAACCGG
Source organism: Chloroflexota bacterium (assembly GCA_902812345.1). GTDB lineage: Bacteria > Chloroflexota > Chloroflexia > Chloroheliales > Chloroheliaceae > 54-19. Next base: position 10,862 of record CADDZM010000219.1, read on the forward strand.
CGGGAGCGCGGCAAACCCTGGGCTGGCTCAGTC
>CADDZM010000220.1 GCA_902812345.1 Chloroflexota bacterium
TATGTCAAGTTAGATAAATTTTTTGCGGCTTCCTCATGCAAGCCGGCGCTCATTTTGTGGATACCTGTACCCGGCTAATTTTGTAATGTTACAAAAACAGGTGATTAAACAAGGCACTTGTACGGTATGATGTTATTGTAAAAGTAATTTTAAACTAATGGTGATCAGGACCGGGAGTTTTTTACTCGCCTGGGTCAACTGAACGGCCAACTTAGGAAAACCTGTTTTTTAAATTCACACTAAGCCGAAAATACATCCAACCAGGGTTGCCGCTAAAAATGGCGGCAATCAATAAGCAGCAACAAAGGATAATTAGAGCAATGGAAGATATTAACCGGAACGCTGTCAAACAAGGATTTTTTTTGATATGGAAACGAATGTTAAGAGGTGGTCTGGTTCTGGCTTCCCGAGAGCTTTCAGATGAAAGTCAAAAAGACAGCGATTGGGATCCTAATACACATACATTTCTTTCTTTTGGACTCGCCAGCAAATTTTTTAGCCCGGACCTTGACCCCCTGGCTTTGTGGGACCAGCGAGTCTCGCCATACCTTGAAGCGCAATTACTGCTGGAAAAAGCCCGCCGGGTTTAAATTTTAGGGATAAAGTCTTCAGGTCTGGCTGGCCGTTGTGCCGTTAAAAAAGCACCGTCAATGATGATTTGAGTCAGTTATGATGGATAACATTTCTAAAACAACCGACACAGTAATTGCTTGACGCTTAAAACTCAGCGTGGTAGATTCCTCATATCGAACTAAATTCCTAATTGAAGCCGGAGAATAAAATGAGCGGAGCAGTAATAATCGGGCTGTGCAACCAGAAGGGCGGCGCGAGTAAGACGACTACGGTGGCCAGCCTGGCGGCTGTTTTTTCAGAACGCGGGCTAAAAGTGCTCGCTGTAGACAACGATCCACAGGGGCATCTTTCCCTTCAGTTTGGCGTAGATGCTTTGCGCGATAAAATTGCTAACACTGTTTCCCAGGTTTACTTAAAGGAAGCTGAGGTCCGGGATACCATTATTGAAACCGGCCAGGGCGGCGTAAAGCTGATACCAGCCTCGATTGCGCTTGCTACCGTCGAAATGAATCTGCCCGGTATGCCCGCGAACGACCTTAGACTCCGGTTAGGCCTCCAGCCTCTCCGGGAAGAATATGATGTGATTTTACTTGACTCCCCCCCGAACCTGGGTAAACTAGCAAGTAACGTTCTGGCAGCCTCGGATTACTTCCTGGTGCCGGTGGACGGCCCCTGGGCCTTACAATCGGTCAGCACTCTTAATAAGGTCGCTAAAGATAACGCCACCTTTTATAATCTCGATAACAAGTTTCTGGGGCTGTTTCTTACCATGTATGACCGGACCAAAATAATGCAGGCCGTACGGGAGGAAGCCGAGGAACGCTGGCCGGACCGGGTATTCAAGAGCACCATTCGCCGCAGCACCACCGCGCGGGAGGCGGCGGCCCTTTCAGTTCCTCTTCCCCTTTATGCCGCCGATAGCGCCGTCGCGGAAGATTACCAGCAACTGGCAACCGAAGTAGCCGCCCGCAGTGGAATTAAAATAGGAGGCAAAGGTGGCCGCTAAGAATAATTTCCGGGGCGCTCTTAAAGGACTTCGGGAGGAACCTTCCCAGCAGCCTGGAGAAGCGTGGGAGTACGGCGGCCTGCTTCGTAAAAAGTTGGAGGACCAGGCCGAGCAACTGCCGCTTGAGATGGTTCTGGTAAGTGAACTGCATGATAATCCCTACCAGGCTCTGGCTCGAACCGCTCACGACCAGGCTATGCAGGAGGAAAAAATAGCCGAGCTGGCCGATTCGATAAGTGGAAACGGCTTTTATGGAGCGCTTCTGGCAAGGCCACGGCCGGGTGGTGGGTATGAGCTAGCTTACGGCCATCGCCGCCGGGAAGCCGCCCGGCGAGCCGGGCTTTCCAACCTGCCGGTAAAAATTATGCCCCTGGACGATGCCCAGATGGCCCGGGTTATGGCCTCGGAAAACTTCTCCAGGGAAGATCTTTCGCCCCTGGGTGAAGCAAATGTAATCGGCTTTCTCCATCACGACCTGAAAATGTCCGTGCGGGACATCGCAAACAGTGTGGGCAAAAGCAAAGGCTGGGTGCAGAACCGGCTTGATTTATTCCGCGCCCCCCAATATTTAAAAGATATGGTTGAAGCCCGGCCCGATAGCATGACTTTTGTGGCCTCCCTTATGAGTGTCGAAGATCCTGTTTTACGTGAAACGTTATCGCATGATGTGGCCGACAAAGGTATTACCAAAGAGCAGCTCCGGCGTAGAATAGAATCCGGTTTGAGACCAATAAGCCAGAATTATAGAGAAGATGCTACAGGTGTACTTCCGAAGTACACCTCGGCTGAAGAAGGTGATGCAAGCTCCCCTGGCAAAAGGATGAACAGGGCGCTAGCGGAACTTGATGCAGCCTTAGATGGTGTCGAGCAGGTGGCAAAAGAACGGGGAATACCTCTTAACCGGCAGGAAATGTCAAGGCTTACGTCTATAATTGACCGGCTGAAACGTCTAAAGTAACTAAAAATCTCACTATTAAATGAGTAAATGGGTGAGCATTTTGTTGAAGAAGTTATTGCCCCTCTTCCCTGAGATTTACCTACCTCTGCGGTTAGTACCCAACCCCTCCAGCAAAAAAAGAAGCGCCTGAAACCGGGGCTCTAGTCCTCATAGTTAAAAAGAATAAAGAGTTAAAACTTGCAGTAGGCTTTCCGCAAGAATTTATTCCAGGATTAACAAAACATTTGTAATTGTCTGTGCATTGAATACCCATCAATTGAGTACTTATAGACTAAAAAACTTATAAAGAATGGGTATGGGCTTAAATTCATGTAACTATTACTGTGGGAGAGAAGTCTATTCCCGATCCAAGGCCTAACTGGCCGGGAAGCAATTCCCTCCCACAACTTATCCCTCCTACATTATGCTTTCTGCCAGGATCCGGGCTGGCTCTTTAGCTACAAATTTATTCTTTTTACATCCATATCGAAAATAAGCCAGCCTTATTTAATCCTCTTTATTTTAAACCACATTTGTTAACATAAAAATTTACTATTGCTAAAACTAAAGACCTTGCTAAATTTGCCCCACCTATTACCTTAAACCTGCATGGAAATTTTTATCTTAATGATTGAGAAAAGCTCTTCTGCCTGGTAGGGTAAGCTTCTTTCCTTTTATTTCAAAAGCATTTATACCCGGCTAAACATTTAGTAAGTTTACCTGTTAATAGTGAATAGGTAGGACTACTGTCCCTTCGTTAAAGACTTTTACCCTTTTGAATAATCATTGTTTACTTATTGATTATTTATACCTTGAATATAACATATTAATGAAGAATAGTTTCTTTATTGTTTCTCAGATTACAAATATAAATAGGAACCTGGCACCACATCTTCCTCTACAGGAGGGCTGAGCCACCTGTGACAGGGGTAAAGATGGGCTTTGTGAGAAACTGGCCTTAGTAGTAAGCTTTTAAAGGCAGGGGTTAGCCAGTTCAATTGGCTAAGTTAGTTGACGCGGTTTTATCAATCCTGCCGTTGCCTGACCCTGTTTCACAATAGCTGCTATCTTGAATGTATGGATTGAGAAGACTATAATTAAGGTTGTTTGAAGAAATAGCGGGTTACTCGTAAAGGATGCTTGTAAGATGAACGCCGGAGAGTTGGATACCGGGAAGAAGGTTGAGCCGGTAAAGCCTAAAAAGACAATTTGCATGGATTGCGGTACGCTCCTTGAAGAAGAATTTGTACCAATTTACGATTGGTACAGCCAGGACGAACCTCAAATTATCGGGCGATTGTGCCTCGACTGTTATAATAGCGCTTGTTCTCATTGCCACGGTATGGGCTGCCTGGGAGAATGCGCTTACGATTGACCCGCTAATTTCGAGTCTTATCCAACCTTGACCTCTTTACGAACTTTAAAAACTCTTTATCCAACCCTACTTTTAACCCTGCCAGATAAACACGCCAAAACTCGGGTTCTACCTTAAGATAAACCCTTGAAAGATAAACCCCGAGCATGGATTCAGTTACTCCTGAGTAGGCATCACTTTTTATTCCGGCTTATTACCGGAGGTAGGGCCGACCAGAAAGGGTGTCATAACGTTGTTGTACATCAGGTGCATGACCATACCAGAAGCAGCGTGGTCGAGATTGTGGCAGTGGTCCATCCACAAGCCCGGATTATCGGCTTTCAGAGCAACCGTGATAATCTCGCCCGGGCCTATGTTCAACGTATCGGTCCACCAGGGACTGCCTTTCACTGCCTGACCATCCCGGCTTAACACCAGCATTTTGTGGCCGTGCGGGTGCATAGGGTGGTCCGCCGGGCTTCGGTTTACGAAGGTAATTTTTATCAGATCGCCTTTTTTTACATTTATCGCCGGGGTATTCGGAAAGGCCTGGTCGTTAATCAGCCAGAGAGAGCTAAAGGAGCCATTGTAGAAGCCAAGGCCGGTGCCCAGGTTGAAAGTGTATTCCTGGTCGAAGTGACTTTGTAAGTTAAGGGTTTCACCGGTAGGTTGGCCGTAAATCGCCGGGTTGAAATCGGACCCGGCCACCAATGGAGACATATCCCCTTTACCGTCCGCGCTAAGTAACAGGTCCGCGCTACCGCTGTTAAGCAAGACGGGGTGATCAGGCATTACGAAATGTAAATCGTAGCGACCGCCCGCCGCCAGGGGTAGCCTGATATTACTTAAATCTCCCGGCTTTTTGAGGTCCGTCCCGTCAATAGCCGCGACCTGGAAAGCGGTCCCGGTTAGAGTGAAAGATACCAGGCTGTTATTGGCGTTAATCAAACGCAACCGCACTTCGCTGCCAGGCGTAACCGCCTTTCGCCCGGTCGTGGAGAGGCCAAAGGCAAACCTCGAACCGGAGGGGGTGGCCCAGGTATGGGCTATAACGGTCAGGTCAGCGGTGTTGGCGGGTAGCGGCTTTTGGGGTTCCACGATGAAAGCCCCAAATAAACCCATGCGCATTTGCTCATTTGAAAACTGGTGCGAGTGATACCAGTAAGTCCCCGCGTCACTGGCCCGGAAGCGGTAAACGAAAGCCTGGCCCGGCATCACAGCGTCCTGGGTCAGACCGGCCACGCCATCCTCGGCGTTCGGCACATCCACGCCGTGCCAGTGTAAGGTCACGCCCTCGGTAACGTCTTTATTATTCAGTGTTACCTGTACCAGATCGCCCTGTTTCACCCGCAGTTCCGGCCCTGGTAGCTGACCGTTAAAAGTCCAGGCGTCTACAAGCTGCCCGCTGTCAAGTTGGACCTGGGCGCGTTGCGCCGTGAGGGTAAAGATTTTGTCAGGCGCGCCGTCTTTCGGTCCGGTTAAATCGGTAACGCTCACCATTTTCTGGCCGGGAGCCATTGTCATACTGGCCGAATGGGTCTCGTCCATGGTCATGTTATAGCTGCCCGGCAGCTTTGTAGTCGCGGTCCCGACCAAAAAGATACCCAGGAAACCCATGATAAAGATGAGGAGGGTTACAAGCCGCCAGCCCAACCGCACTACAAAAAGGGGGCTAGCGGTCGGGCCGTTTTGTTTAATCTTTTGCTGTAACCGCGTCTGCCGGAACCACTGCCACCCGGTGAAAGCCAGCAATGCCGCTCCCGCCAGCAAAGTTAGCAATTGGGAAGTAGAAGCCGCTGTTATTACCGTGCCCAGGAGCGAACCCACCAGCAGCGCCTGGACCGGAACGACCAGCCGCGGTGCGGCGAGAGCGGTCCGGGTCTGGTCGGCTAACGGCGTCGGGCCGGTACTTTGACGCGGCTGGCGCAATTTCAACAACATTGGTACGGTCAGGCCCAAAGCTGCCAGGAGTGGGACCAGCGTGAATAAGAAGCCGAGCGCGAAATTAACCGGGATTAGTTCAAAGCCGTTTACACCGAGTTGGGCCAGGAACGACAGTCTCAAAATCCCCAGGATTGCAATTAAACCCAGCAGGATAATGTTTAGCCAGATTCGCAAATTCAGACTCTTTATATTTTTCCGCAGTACTAACCCGCTTACCGATACAGCCGGGCCAATCGCTAACAAGAAAGTTATTACCGCCAGGCCCGCGCTTAAACCGTAGGCAGTAGTATACACGTCACTCATATTTTCCCTTCCCTTTCCCTGGCCTGCTGAAATTTAGAGGCCCCGTAAGACTTACCTTCTTTGAATTAACTTCTTCAAATAGCTTAAGTCTAGAAGCTCAATAAACTGTGCGGGAAATATAAACAGATAATCAACAGAATCATTAACCGGCATCTGCCTCTTGAAATTGAAACTAAAGACCCCTAGAATCAATCTAATGTCCTGTAAGTTGTTTTAGGGATTTAGCCGCCGAAGAAGCGGAGCTTAAAGTGAGAAACTTGTGGAAAATAAATCAACCGTCCTGGTAGTGGATGACGACCCTCAGATTGTCGAGTTAATGCGCGACTTTTTGCTGGCGGAAGATTACGGGGTAGAGTCTGCTAAAGATGGTCTCGAAGCTTTACGGGTGCTGCAAGACCACCCGGTAAATTGCATTTTGCTGGATGTTATGATGCCGAACCTGAACGGTTTCGAGGTATGCCGCCAGATTCGGGAAACTTGCGATGTGCCGGTGTTGTTTCTCAGCGCTCGCGACGAGGATTACGACAAAATTCGCGGGCTGGGCCTGGGTGCGGACGACTTTATCGTTAAATCAGCTTCGCCCTCGGAAGTGGTGGCTCGGATAAAGGCGGTTATGCGCCGCTACCGGGTGCCAGGTCCGGTTGTCGTTGCCCGGCTAAACTTCAAGCGTTTCAGTATTGATGTTAAAGCGCACCAGGTATTGGTAGCGGGCAGCCCGGTGAGTCTTACCGCCCGCGAGTTTGAGTTATTACATTTTATGGCCGAAAACCCTTTTCAGATTTTTACCAGGGAGCAGCTTTTCCAACGCTTCTGGGGCGACATCGGGGACCGCCATACTGTGACCGTCCATATCGGGCGTATTCGTGAGAAAATCGAGGTAGACCCCAATCAGCCGGAATATATTGTAACGGTGTGGGGTGTAGGGTATCGGTTTGAAGGGATAAAACAATGAAAGTCTTATCGGCCCGGCGCTGGCTGTTGCTTACATGGCTCCTGGGTTATTTTTTAACCACCACTCTCACCTTCGGCGGTATCACCTGGTGGACCTTTCACGAACCGTCCAACCTGGCGCCTTTGCGCTTTGTTATACCTATTCAGTTTCTAATCCAGGTAGTCCTGGCGATTATAACGAGCGCTTTTGTCGGAAGGGCTTTATTAAAGCCGCTCGCCGCCATGAGCCAGTCGGCCCGCCAGATTGCCGGGGGCGATTTGAATTTCACCCTACCGCCTTCCCAGGTCCGCGAAGTGGCCGAGGTAGCTGCCGCTTTCCAGGAAATGGGTAACGCCTTGCAATTAGCCCTGGCTCGCCAGGCCGAACTCGAACTGCAACGCCGCCTGTTTATCAGCGCTATCGCCCACGATTTACGGACACCTTTGTTTTCTCTGCGCGGCTACCTGGAAGGCCTGGAAACAGGTATCGCCACCACGCCCGAAAAAATCCTGCACTACGTAAAGGTCTGCCAGGAGAAAGCTGCCGACCTGGAAAAAAGAATCAGCGGCCTTTTTGCCTATGCCCGCCTGGAATACATGGAGCAGTTGCCCTGTTACGAAAGTTTCGAAGTAGTCCAGATGCTGTATAAGGTGTCCGAGAGCTTCAGGCCGCAACTGGAAGGCAAGAACATCGAGTTAAAATTGCCGCCTTCGCCGGTGCCGTGCGTGGTCAGGGGCGATATTTCCCTCTTAACCCGGGTCTTTGAGAATTTACTGGATAACGCGATTTGCTATACCCCGGAGGGTAGCACCGTCTGGTTGGACTGGACCAGCGAGGCCGATAAGTTCAGGTTTAAGATCCTAGATAGCGGCCCTGGCTTCCCGCCTGAAGATATTCCTCATCTTTTCGAGCCGTCTTACCGGGGTAAGACCGCCCATCTACGCCAGAGCGGCGGGGCCGGTCTCGGCCTTACTATCGCCCGGCGTATCCTGATTTCGCATGGCGGCAATTTGCAGGCGGTTAATAATCCCCAGGGTGGGGCGGAATTCCAAGGTTATTTTTGCCTCAATTCGGAAAACGCCGGTGGTAAGCCACAGGTTGGTTCTTAAAAAGTTCTTCGAACAATCACTTGACATAATAATCAATGTCTTAAACACTTTGCTTTATTGATAGTGGTGCGCCAGGCCCATTTCGTTTACTGACCGGTGGCTAATGCTTCATGTTGACAGGCCCAGCCCGCAACCATATAATGAAGTTTACAATTTCTGTACTGAAATTTCACTACTGGCTGCCCGGCGCATAGCTACCTTGCTAAACCGGCTTGATACTTCAAGAGAGGGAACTCTATTTATGGCGATGAAACTTGTAGTTGCCATTGTCCAAAACGAAGACGCCGACGACCTGATTGATGGCCTGACGGCCGCGCATTATGGCGCGACCCGTCTCGCCAGCACTGGCGGTTTCTTGCGCCAGGGTAATACCACCATCATTGTCGGCATTCCCGACGAGGCCGTTCAAAATGTGCTGACTATCGTCGCTCAGCACAGCCAGAGCCGCCGCCAGACCGTCACGAATCCTTTCCCGGATAGTACGGCCATTCCTCGCAAGTCCGGCAATCCGCTGGAGCAGTTTATAGACCAGAGCGTGGCCGGGAAAACGCCCGAAATCCAGACCGGGCGGGCCACCGTTTTTGTACTCAACCTTGACCGCTACGAGCGCGTATAAGAAACTTCTACCTATATAAAAGGACACCGGCTAGGCCCATTCGTCTGGCCGAATTTTTTATCCATACCCTTTTTAACCTGTAATTTAATCATTGGGGGAGAATTGCGATGAAGCAAATTGACCGCAGTACCACTACCGCTGCCACGGCTAAACCAAGAAAGCGGCGAAGTTTGCGTTCTCGACTGCTGCGCTACGGCCTTTTTCTGGTCTCCTTGCTCATAAGCCTGCTGCTGCTGCTCGGCGCGTTTGGCCTGTTCTGGTTCGGCTACCGTCCGCTGCCCCAGACTTCCGGCTCGATCCAACTGCCGGGTCTGGCCGGCGAAGTGAAAGTGGTGCGCGATAACAACGGCACCCCCCATATTTCAGCCACGACTGCCGCCGACCTCTTTATCGCCCAGGGCTACGTGACTGCCCAGGACCGCCTGTTTCAGCTTGATTTCTTCCGGCGGGTCGGGGCCGGGCGGCTATCCGAGGTTTTAGGCTCGGCGGCGGTAAAACAGGACCGTTTCCTGCGCACCATCGGTTTGCGCCGGGCTGCCGAGGCTGAAATGCCTTCGCTTGGGGCCGAAGAGTTGCAAATCCTGGAAAATTATTCCAAAGGAGTTAACCTCTTTATTAATACCCACAAAGATAATTTGCCAATCGAGTTTAACCTGCTTGGTTACACGCCAGAACCGTGGACCCCGCTCGACTCGGTTTCGTGGGGTAAATACATGGCTTACGACCTGAGTGGCAACTACACCCGCGAAATCTTGCGGGCCAGCCTGCTTGATAAACTTGGCGCGGACAAAGCCGCCTTTCTCTTGCCCACCGACCCTGCCGCTTATACGCCCCTGATTGTCCCGCCAGGGGTGAATTATGCCGGGATGGATAAAGCCCTGGCCCTGGTAGACTTGCAGACAGAAGTTTCTACAATCGCCGGGAGGGACCCCGCCTCGCAGGGCAGCAATAACTGGGTCGTAAGCGGGGCGAAGACGACCACCGGCAAACCGATGGTTGCCAACGACCCGCACCTGGGTATTCGCAATCCTTCTATCTGGTATGAAGTAGCTTTGCAAGCGCCTGGCTGGAATGTAGCCGGGGTGACTTTTCCGGGCGTGCCGGGCGTTGTTGTCGGCCATAACGACCGGATAGCCTGGGGTGTTACCAATGTCGGCGGCGATACCCAGGACTTATATATTGAAAAATTTAACCCGGCTAACCCAGACCAGTACGAGTTCCAGGGCGCCTGGCAGAATATGCAGGTCGTACCCGAAGAAATCAAAATCAAGGGCAAGCCATCCGAAACCGTCAAGGTGCGAATCACGCGGCACGGACCGATTATGAACGATGTTACCAGTTCGCTCGACGGCAGCCAGCCGGTGGCTCTCCAATGGACCGCTCTAAAAAACGCGCCCCTTATCGGTTCGGTCCTGAAATACAACCGGGCAGCTAACTGGAACGAGTTCCGGGACGCTTTACGCGGTTTTTCCTCTCCGGCCCAGAACTTTGTCTATGCCGACGTGGACGGCAATATCGGCTACCAGATACCGGGTTTATGGCCTATTCGGGCTAAAGGCGATGGGCTGCTGCCGGTGCCGGGTTGGACCGGCGAGTACGAGTGGACCGGCTACGCTTCTTTTGACGAACTGCCTTCGGTCTACAATCCCTCGACCAATTTTGTCGCCACGGCCAACAACCGCCCGGTCCCGGCCAATTTCAGCCCGAAATTTTCGCTCGGCGAAGAATTTGACCCCGGTTGGCGGGCCGCCCGTATCACCCAACTTCTAACCGCTAAAGACAAACTTTCTATCCAGGACTTGACCTTCATCCAGAACGATGTAGTCAGTCTGCCGGGCCGGGATATCGGCGCAGCCTTCGCCAACCTGCCCGATAACGACTCTAAAACCGGCAACGCGGTAAAACGTCTCAAAAACTGGGACGGCAGCATGGCCGCTGATTCGGTCCCGGCGGCTCTCTACAAGGTAGCGTCGCAATACCTCTTTGAAGACATGTTCAAGGACAAGCTGGGCGACGTTTATGACGAGTATCTCGGTGAAAGCCGCTTCTATATACCGCTTGTCCTGAAAC
>CADDZM010000221.1 GCA_902812345.1 Chloroflexota bacterium
CAGTCTACACAAGGCGGTCTGGTGCCGCTGTTACAAACAAAGGCTCTCCCGTTGTTCCTACCAGTGTAGCAGGGTCTTTACTGGCGGTAAAGACCCTGCTGTCTTACCATTTATTATATGAGTTACATTAAAAATTCACAATTTTCTATTGACTAATTTTGCTTATGAGATATATAATACCATAAGATACCATATATATTGTTTTGAGCAAATTTTTAAGGTTTATGCAATGGGAGAAGAAAAGAAAAATGGGTCAGTTCTTACACAAATCAGGCTTGTTCTTTTTCAGTAAAAAATGGTGGGTAATCGGCGTCTGGCTGGTTATCCTGGTTATCCTGAGTACGGGGGCGGCTCTTTTTTATAAGCCGGTCAGTAATGCTATCTCTATTCCCGGCACCCAGGCCCAGGTAGCGATTGACCGGGTAGCCGAGTTGTTTCCGGCTATGGGCAAGGGGTCGGGCCAGATTGTTTTTCACACAGCCGATAAGCCGGTCAGCGATTTTAAGACTTCGATAGAGGGCGGGTTGGACAAGGTTAAAAATGTCCCCGGCGTGGTGGGCGTGGTCAGCCCTTTTGTTAATCCGCAGGCTACATCAAGTGACGGTAAGACGGCTTACGCCATCGTCCAGTTAAAGGACCAGGCCGGGGTGATTGACGAAAGCACACTTAACATTATCGCCGGGATTACGGACAGCCTCAAAACCAGCGGGCTTCAGGTAGAACGCGGGGGCAGCCTTATCCATTTAGGCGTATCCGACATTATCGGGCCTACCGAAATTGCCGGTATCGTTATCGCCATGATCGTGTTATTTATAACCTTTGGGGCGCTCATTTCAGCAGGGATGCCGCTCATCATTGCTTTGCTTGGGGTCGGTATCAGCATCGCCGGGCTTTTTTCACTCAGCCAGGTGGTAGATATTAACTCCACTACTCCGGCCCTCAGTTTTATGCTGGGGTTGGCCGTTGGCATAGACTATTCACTGTTTATTATTTCAAAGTACCGGAGTTTGCTCCTGGAAGGCTACAGCTATAAGGACGCCGCAGGCCGGGCCATCGGCACCGCTGGAAACGCTGTAATTTTTGCGGCCAGCACGGTTATTATTGCCCTGGCGGCTCTTAGCGTGGTGAATATCCCTTTTATGACGACGATGGGCCTGGCGGCCGCGGCCTCGATTGCCGTTGCGGCGGTAATCGCCATCACCCTGACCCCGGCTATTTTCGGGATTGCCGGACCCCGGATTTTTGGCCGCAAAACCCGGGAAAGAACCGCCGCCGCGCAAGCCGCCGGTCCCAGCGCCAGCCACGGGTTCAGCCGTTCGTCTTTCTGGTACAAGTGGGGCCAGGCTCTCACCAGATTCCCGGTGGTTGCCATCATCTTATCCGTGGTGGTAGTCGGTCTCATCGCCATACCGGCCACCAACCTGACTCTCGGTTTGCCCAACGATGAATATGCGGGGCCTGCCACGACCCAGCACAAAGCCTACGACCTGTTGGCTAATGCTTTTGGGGTCGGCTATAACGCTCCCTTGGTAGTCCTGGCCGGGAATGTCCCCCCGGTTACGGACGCCGACCGGGCAGCCGTTCGCTCCGCCATTATGGCCGAATACCAGAAACAGGTAGACGCCCAGACCGCCGCGCTCAGGGTTAAGTTTGAGAAACAGGCCGCCGAAGCAACTACCCCGGAACTTAAGGCTAAACTGCAACAGGATATTGCCGCTGCCCAGGCCGAAGGGCTGAAACAGCAGCAGGCCGCTCAAACTCAACTTGAAGCCCAAATCGCCCAGTATTCGACCCTGGCCGAGCTTAACAAGATTGCGATGCAGCTGGCTAAAATCCCCGGTGTAAAGTCGGCCACCCCGGCGGCCGCTACCGCCGATGGCGCTAACGGTATCATTCAGGTTATCCCGGACAGCGCCCCGGCCGACCAGAAAACATCCGACTTAATCACATATATCCGTAACAATCAGGCTCAGGCCAGCGGCAACCCGCAGATAACCATGGCCGTTACCGGCTATACTGCCTTCCAGAACGACATCAACAAAAAGCTGTCGGACGCCCTGCCAGTTTATCTCGCGGTGGTGGTCGGGCTTTCGCTAATCTTGCTAATGGTTGCTTTCCGCTCCATCCTGGTCCCGGTTAAGGCGACTATCGGCTTTCTGCTATCGGTCCTGGCGATGTTCGGCTCGTTGGTGGCGGTCTTTCAGTGGGGCTGGTTTGGAATTGCTGACCCGGCCCCGATTGTCAGTTTTATTCCGATTATAGGGATTGGTATCCTGTTTGGACTGGCGATGGACTATGAGTTCTTCCTGGTTTCGAGCATGCACGAGGTTTATACCAGGACCGGCGACCCCAAACAGGCCGTGGCGACCGGCTTTAGCCTGGGCGCTAAGGTGGTTACGGCGGCGGCGGCGATTATGGTTTCGGTATTCGCCGGTTTTGTCGGCAACCACGACACCAATATCAAGTCAATCGGGTTTGCTCTGGCGGTCGGTATCTTTGTGGACGCCTTCATTGTGCGGATGACGTTGGTCCCGGCCATTATGACCTTGTTGGGACGGGCGGCCTGGTGGATGCCCAGGTGGGTTGATAAAATCCTGCCACCGGTATCCATTGAAGGCGAAAGCGAGGAGGTTTCAACCCCTGAATTTTTGCCGCCGGAAAGAATGCCTAGCCTGAAGGACCGGTAACAGGTAAAGGCTGAAAATAAAAGGGCCGTTCCAATTATAAGTTTGAAATAGGGACGACCCTTTTTTATTGGTCGGCTGCTTCTAAAACCCAAAAGGGCGATATGATTGATGCTTTATGTCGAAAAGTCTTTACCATAAATGCTTATTAAAACCATACCCAACCAGGGTGGCTTTGCCGGATTAAGATTGCCCCAGCTTGTTTGAACGCGGTTCACTAATGGCTTTCTCAGCCGAAAGTAGCACCTTCACCGTATCTATCCCTGGCAGGGCGAAATTAGCTTTCTGAACAGGCACGGTGCAAACGGCGCAGTCCATCCCGGCGACCGGCAGTTCGATAGTTTCCAGGTCGAAATTTAACACCACCCCGCTACCACTGGTGTATTGCAACCGAGCCGTCTTAAAATCCGTGGCGGGCTGACCGCTTCGGGTATCCTCGACGTAAAGCATAAAGTTGTTAGGCCCCACCTCGCCGGGTGAGACTATCATTTTTAGCCGGTAATACCCGGCCATTCCGCTTCGATTACTTTTTGTAAATAGTCTTTGGATATTATCTTTAAGCAGAACTTAAAACACCAGATGCCGTTTGTGGAATTCGATGTTTATCCATATTACGGTAAAACTGTAAAAAGATCCTATTGACCCGGCGTGTTTAAGATTTACCCGGCGCTTGTTAACCTGAATTGAAAAATTAAACCCTCAAAATTGAGGATAACTTTTAATAACTCGGGAACATGTTAATAAGATGTTAACAACTTTAGCCTGTATTTGCAAAAAAATTTTATTAAAAGATAAGATAGACTCGATATAAGGAATTTTTCAAAAAATAAATCTTTCCGGTAAATGAGGGGCTTTTGCGCCCTAAAATTTTTGATTACCCCTGTTAATTAATTTGCGGGAACTTAAAAAGAGCTTCTCCCGGTAACTTTAACCGGTAACCTCTGTTAAAAATCTCTTTTTAATTGCCATTAATTTAACATACCATTAATAAGACGTTATACACTTCATAATAAAATATTAAAAAGGTTCCTATATTGTGTAGGTGTGAAATATTGCTTAATCTTATTAAGGAAATCAATATAAAATAAGGTAAGTGCCAATATTATTCACTGCTTTGTTGGGTCTTTAATGGTTTGATGGGTGGTTAAAGGAAAAAATTACATCAAATCAAAACGAAATAAATTATCAAAGCTGCTAATCCCCAACTGCTCAAAAAAATAATGAGTTTGTAAACAGACTTTTTCGGGAACCCCTGCTAAAGCAAGCAGGATTTAAGAAACGTGCGATTCTTTCTAAGGAGGAAGATTAAGTGCTTAATAAAAGCAACAAGAACTTTTTGATTAACAACAGGGCTGTGATCCTGGTAATGTTAAGCCTGGTGTTGGTCCTTGTAATGGCCGCCTGTGGAGATGCGACTAACACGGTTGCTCCCGCCGCAACCACTGCGGTTGCGGCTGTCACTACGGCCCCCGCCGCTACCACCAGTGCAGTGGCGTCAACCGCTGCCGGTTCTACCACTGCAGCTATGACCACTACATCTGCTGCCGCCACTACATCTGCTGCCACTACTGCTGCCGCCACTACATCTGCTGCCGCCACTACATCTGCTGCCGCCACTACATCTGCTGCGGCTACTACTGCCGCGGGTGGTACTGCTGCCGCCACTACATCTGCTGCGGCTACTACTGCCGCGGGTGGTACTGCTGCCGCCGGTAGCGACTCAACTCTTCCTAGCGGCATAACCGCATCCAGCCTTACCGCTAATTTGAACGGTAGCGGGTCGACCCTGGTTAATCCTGCCTTGAAAGTCTGGCAGACTGAGTTTGGTAAGATTGCCTCAGGCGTTAAAGTAAATTACCCGGGCGGGGGTAGTGGTCAGGGTCGAAGTGACTTCTTGACCGGCAAAACCGATTTTGGAGTGTCGGATGTGCAAGTAAGCGCCGAGGAAGCTTCCAAAAACAACAAGCAACCGGCTAACATCATCCAGATTCCGGCAACTCTGGCCGCCGTTGTAATTACTTACAACCTGCCCGGCGTGTCTGACCTCAAGCTTAGCCCTGAGGTAATCGGCGCGATTTACACGGGTAAAATTACAAAGTGGGATGACAACAAGATTAAGGCTGACAACGCAGGCATTAATTTGCCGAGCCTGGACATTAAATTCGCCGTTCGTTCCGATAATAGTGGCACCTCGGATGTATTTACCAGCTATTTGGTAGCCGTTAGCCCTGATTTCAGTACGGCTATGGGCGGTAAAAGTTCAGGGCAGCCTAAATGGGAAGCGGCCGGTATCAACGTTACGACCGCCTCCGGTAATGACGGGGTAGCCGGTTTAGTTAAACAAACACCCGGCACTCTTGGTTATAACGAAGTTGCTTTCGCCTTACAAAATAACCTGACCTACGCTTCAGTTAAAAATGCGACCGGTAAGTTCGTTAAACCTACCCTGGATAACATCAGCGCGGCAGCGGCGGGTGCCAAACCGGATGACAATCTGAAGGTAAACCTGATCAATCAGACGGGTGATACAACTTACCCGATTGTAACTACCACTTATTTCTTGCTTAACAAAGATTATGCTGATGCCGCTAAAGGAAAGGCCGTTGTCTCCTTTGTCTGGTATGCCCTTCACAAGGGTGGGACCGATGCCAGGGATGCCAACTATGCTCCCTTACCGGCCTCAATTGTTAGCCTGGCCGAAGCAAAACTTAAAACCATTACTGCCGGTGGATCAACAATCCTGAAGTAGAATTGAGTTTTAGGGGCATCGGTATGACATCTTTATCACTATATGGCATTGGATAGGAGAGCAAGGGGCTGCGTAGCAAGGCAGTTCCTTGCTTATTTTATGTAAAAGCCGGTCATTTTTCTAACCGGACTATGCGATGATTACCAAACAAAATTAAGCAAGAAGAGAAAAAAGTTTTCATAAACATCTGACAAATTATTATTAAAAATCAGGTATGACTTTAGGAGGTAATTAGAGGATGGCAACAAACTCGCCGGTAAGAGGTCGAGTTAAATCCGGTACAGCTAACAATACTAACCTGGCAGACCGCCTTTTTGCCATTTTAACGGCTATTACCGCCGCCGTAATAATAGGAATTATAGTTGTATTTGCGGTCGTGTTGCTGGTTGGTTCGTGGAATTCGATTACTCGCAATGGGATAGCCTTTTTAACCAGCATTGAATGGCCGGATAACGGGTTCGATAAAGCCCCCTTCGGAGCCCTTAATTATATTTTCGGTACCCTGATTACTTCGGGATTTGCCCTGTTAATCGGCGGGGTTGCCAGTCTGGGCGCGGCCATCTTTCTTTCCGAGTATGCTCCGGTCTGGCTGCGGGCGCCGCTTTCGTTTCTGGTCGAGCTGCTGGCCGCCGTTCCCAGCGTGGTTTACGGGTTCTGGGGGGTTCAATTTGTATCGGGTTTTATGGGTGGGCCGGATGGGGTCGAAAAATCCCTCAATAATGTTTTTGGCTGGTTGCCCCTGTTTGCCGACAAAGTATCCACCACCAGGAACACAAACCTGAACGTGGCTTTTAACGGCCGCGATATTCTGGTGGCCGGTTTAATCCTTTCCATTATGATTATCCCTACCATTACCTCGATCAGCCGCGATGTCATTCACACCGTGCCGGACAGCCAGCGGGAGGGTATGCTGGCGATGGGTGCGACCCGCTGGCAGAGTATCCGCCTGGCCGTCCTGTCTTACGGCAAGCGCGGTATTATAGGTGCTCTGATACTGGGCCTGGGCCGTGCGCTTGGTGAAACCATCGCCGTAGCCTTCCTGATCGGCGGCGCAAGCACGGTTATCCCACCCCAGGGCACCCTCTTAAACCGGGGCGAGACAATCGCCAGTAAATTTGCAAACAACTATAACGAAATTTCACCAGCGGATACCAATGGCTTTAGCGCCTTTTTGGAACTTGGCCTGGCGTTGTTCATTATTACCCTGATAATTAATATCATTGCTCAAATTCTGGTCAGCCGGGGCAATAAACCTTCTAGCACGGCTAAAAAGAACCCGGGTACCCAAATTTTAGGCCGGCTCCAATCCTTATTCTTTCCCATCCTGATTCTGCTTCTTAGCCCTTTTATTTCATTGCTGATGGCCCTGGTTATTATTGCGATCTGGGGACTACTCAGGGGTCTCAAAGCTTACCAGGTCCGAGTGGAAGAGCGCGGGGGCTCGTTACCGGTAGCGTTGACCTATATCGCTGACCCCAATAAGTCTTACGGCTACCGCAAGTTTATCAACCGTTTCATGCAAGGCCTGTTCATCTTCTCATTGCTTGTGGCGATTATTCCACTGGCGTCTATTTTTATTCTGGTTATTACCAGAGGGCTTCCGGTGGTCTTCAAGCCGGACTTCCTGATTAACGATACCAGTGGGCGACCGCTCTTTGGGGGGGTGCCGACCGGAAACATAGGGATTGCCCAGGCTATTTTGGGATCCGGGCTCCTGGTCAGCCTCGCCTCGGTAATCGGTATCCCGCTGGGAATTCTGGCCGGGGTCTATCTTTCAGAATATGGTAAAAATACTTTTGGCCGGTTAGTCCGCTTTATGGCCGATGTTTTGCAAGGTGTTCCCAGCATTATCATGGGCCTGTTCATCCTGACCGTGGTTATCAACACCAGCCTGTTCGTGCCGGGCCAGCGTTATAACGGCTGGGCCGGTGTATTGGCCCTGGCAATTATGATGGTCCCAATTATTACCCGGACATCGGAAGAGATTTTGCGCCTGGTGCCAGATAATATGCGTGAAGCGGCCCTGGCCCTGGGGGTACCAAAATGGCGGGTAATTCTGACGGTTGTTATGCCGGCCGCTCTGAGCGGTATTGTTACCGGGGTTATCCTTGGGGTGGCCCGCATCGCCGGTGAAACGGCCCCTATTCTACTAACCGCTCGTGGCAACGATAGTTTTAACGGCCTGAACGACCAGACCCCGGCGCTGACGCTTATAATGTATACCTACGGCCGCCGCCCGGATCCAGCATCGGTCGAATTAAGCTGGGGTGCAGCCTTCGTGCTACTGGTAATTGTGTTGTTGCTATCTTTCGGTGTCCGGTTTCTGACCCGCAGCCGCCTGAAAGCGTCGTTATAGAAATAAAGATAGCCGGTAGAGTAGTAGCTGGTAGGGAGCCAGCAGTACGTAACAAATGGCGCACCCAGTAGTAAAATCCTTATTAAAAAAGCTGGCTACCAAACAAGGCCAAGTTAAAGAATTACGATAAGAAGTTAAAGAATTACGATAAGAAGGAATTGAGAGAAATGGCCCAATCCTCTGTTTATGGTGAAAACGCCGGTAGAACAGCCGTGCAAGCCGGTAAGGGCATTAAGGTCGAAAACCTGAATGCTTATTATGGCAAACACCTGGCTATAAAAAATGTGTCGATAGAATTCGAGCCGAACTTGATTACGGCGTTAATCGGTCCGAGCGGTTGTGGCAAATCTACCCTCCTGCGCAATCTCAACCGGCTGCACGAGGTGATACCTGGCGCTCGCGCCGAAGGTAAAATTTTCCTGGGTGAGGAAAATATCCTGGACAAGAAAGTTGATTCAGCCCTGATCCGCCGCAAAATCGGGATGGTTTTCCAGCGGCCTAACCCTTTCCCGGCCCTCTCTATAAAGGAGAATGTCGTTTCGGGTTTGCGCCTGGAAGGTGAGTCAAATCCTCACAAATTGGAGCGGGTGATCGAAGAAAGCCTGAAGCGGTCTTACCTCTGGGATGAGGTCAAGGATAAACTGGATGAACCCGGTGTATCTCTTTCAGGCGGCCAGCAGCAGCGCCTTTGCATTGCCCGGACGATTGCGGTCCAGCCGGAAGTTATTTTGATGGACGAACCCTGCAGCGCCCTCGACCCCATCTCGACCTTGAAAATTGAAGATTTGATGCTCGAACTTAAGAAACGATTTACTATTATAATTGTTACTCACAATATGCAGCAGGCCGCCCGTGTTTCCGACAAGACCGGCTTTATGCTGGCCGGAGCAGAACGTACCGGCGAACTGATTGAATATGCCGAAACTAAAAAGGTATTTACGTCGCCCAAAGAGCAACGAACCGAAGATTACATCAGCGGCCGTTTTGGTTAGAGGTTGGCACGAGGCCAGCCAGGTACAATCATTCATCACCCGACAAAACAATGCCTGTATAGAGCTAATTTATTAAAATGAGGAATGTAATTAATGAAGGAATTAAGTGAAAGTTTTAGCAGGGTCACTCCTTTTCAAATCAGGACCGCCGTAAGCCCGGCCGGAGCTGTGAAAGCGTTTGATGCAGCTGACGCGGGAGTGCCAAAGCTGGAAATTCAGAACCTGAACTTTTATTACGGTAAGTTCCAGGCTTTGCGCAATATCACCGTAAAAATACCCAGCCGCCGGATTACTTCGATTATTGGGCCGAGTGGCACCGGCAAATCTACCTTTTTGCGCCTGTTCAACCGGATGAGCGACCTGGTGCCTGATACCCGTGTGGAAGGCCAGGTCCGGCTGGACGGTCAGGACATTTTCGACTCGATTGAGGTGGTGCGATTGCGGAGCCGGGTGGGGATGGTCTTTCAAAAACCCAACCCGTTCCCGAAGTCCATATACGACAATATCGCTTACGGTCCACGCATGCACGGTATCAAAAGTAAGAAGCAGTTGGACGAAATTGTCGAAACCAGCGCCCGTTGCGCTTACATCTGGGACGAAATCAAGGATAAGCTGCATATTTCGGCGATGGCCCTTTCAGGAGGCCAGCAGCAACGCCTTTGTATTGCGCGGGCTATCGCGGTCCAGCCGGAAGTTATTTTGATGGACGAGCCGTGCAGCGCCCTCGACCCGATTTCGACAATCAAAATCGAAGAACTGATGCTCCAGCTCCGCAACAACTACACCATAGTCATTGTCACCCACAATATGCAGCAGGCGGCACGGGCCAGCGATTACACGTCGGTCTTTATGATGGCACCCGACCGGGCCGGGGAACTGGTCGAGTTTGGCCCTACCAAACAGATTTTCACCAATCCGAAAGATGAGCGCACCGAACAATACGTGACGGGCCGGTTCGGTTAGACCCTGGTCCAGAGTGAAGATGGACCGAAAAGCAGATAGAAAAAGACTACTACATTTTGAGCGCGGCTAAATAGCTTTAAATCAATCGGCTTTGATGCACCTGGTAGTCATCTAACCCGGTACCTTGCGGCTCTTAACCTTCCAATCCGCGGGAACTTTATCTAAAGGGGTGCTGAGGACACCGATTTTGTGCCGGATGAACTCTAAAAACCAATACCTTTTAAATAACGGCAATGACCTGGGCGAAACAACCATCTCGCCGGTAATAAGCCTGATGTTCGGCTCTTTTTAGCTTGAAATTACTCATCTTTTGCTTGACTACCCGTGGATTACTGCGTAACCGCCGCTCCGGGAGCCGCACCGAGGCTATATCTCGCAACAACCGGGCGTAAAGTTGCCCGGTTTGCTCAGGGGCCACCATCGCAAACTCACTGACAGCCCCTTGCACCACTTCAAGGGCATGTACAAAACTTAACCGGTCCGCGTCAAGGTTCGCTTCCAACGCCGCCTCGTGCATCAAAAAGCGGATGGCATAGTGGGCGATTAATAAACCGTACAACTCTTGAATTACCCCAGTCGGTAAAAGAGAGCGCAAGGGCCGCCCGACCAAACGCTGGTGAGTGTCTACCTCGTCAATGACCAACTCGATTTCCCAGCGTTCGTGGTAAGCTACGGCCAGCTCTTTGGCATTCGCGCTGCCACTATCCAATAAGCTGGTTACGACCCGGTGACGTTCGCCATAGCCGGCTAGATGGGGGTCAGTGATGGTGTATTCAATTACCCGCACCAGCACCCGCTCGCCCTGCTGGCGCTGCTTGTAATCGCTTGGGGTAAGATAGGTCAGGTAGCTGCCATCGGGCAAGTAGCGCCGGGGGTGGGTGGTAACGTGGGAGGGAAGGCGGCCTAAAAAGTCGGAATGTTGGGCCAGGCAAGCCTTAATCATCTCAAAAGAATGAAAGCCCCGGTCCCACATTACCAGCATACCCTCGCCGACACTGCGTAAAAGCCGTAAGCCGCCTAATCGCTCCGAGGTATGGCAGGGCCAAAAACCGGCGTCAACGATGGCG
>CADDZM010000222.1 GCA_902812345.1 Chloroflexota bacterium
GCGTCAGGCGGTCGGCACCGTGGCCGAGCTTGAAAAGCGGCAGCGCGAGTTAGCCAAACGCCCGGCTTCGCCGGACCTCGACCAACAGACTGCCAGCGCGCTTAACCAGGCTCTTGACGCCATGCGCCAGGGCGACCGGGCCGGGGCTATTACGCGCTACCGCCAGCTAATCGAGAAAAATCCCCGGCTTAAACAGGCTTACCAGAATTTAGCGGCCTTGCTTTCAGGCCAGGGCGATACCGCAGGAGCAATAGATTACTTGCGGCAAGCCCTGAAGGTGGACCCCGACTACACCCCGGCCCAACTGGCCCTGACCCAGCTTTTAATTGCCTCGGACGGGTTTGAAGAAGCGTCGAAATGGCTGGAAACTCTTAAAAATAAGCAGGCCGGTTTCTTCCTGGACGAACTGGAAGCCTACTATTTAGCCCGGGCTTCGCTCTACCGCAAACAGAACGAGGATGACAAGGCCAAAGCTGCCTTGCAAGAGCTATTAGCAATTGACCCCGATAACCGGGCGGCCCAGGCGTTACTCTCTCAGTTTGACGCAAACTAGTATTTTAGATTCCCGGCCCCGGAAGCAGCGAGGGTATCGCTGATAAGGGCTATACCCGGCGTCCGGGCCTGTTGGTGGGCCAGGTCAGCCCGCCATTGGGAGAAACCTTCCTGATAGGTCACAAGCTCTACTTCTCCGCCGAAGTCCCACCCGAGCAGTCCGGTTAAGCTGTTGACCGGGAACCGGACCTTGTGGGGGCGCGGAAAGGTGACGTAGTCGAGCCGTTCGTAGAAAGATTCGCGGAATCGGAAGCGGGCGGCCGGGGCGGGGAAGGCCAGAAGGCGTAACCGCGCAAAAGGATTGAAACATCTGAAAGTTCGGGGCCGGCGATAGGCCGGATTTCCACCTGTGGCCTATTTATTTTTAGCCTTTGTTGTAATATTTGTAAGCCGCCAGGCTCAGTTCCGCGATAAACTGGCGGGCAGCGTCCTCGTTGACGTGGTGGGTCAGGACGCTCACCAGGAGGCGGTTGCCGTTTGGCAGGTAGATTATACCGGCATCGTTGATAATTCCACCCAGGTTACCGGTCTTATTGGCGACATGGGTGCCTTGCGGCAGAAGGGCCGGGATACGGTCGCGAGGCAGGCTCCGGCTAAGCAGGTCCAGCATCGGCTGGTCGTACTTCGCGCCCATCAGTTTCAGGTCGGCCAGGCGGCTGAAATACAGGTCGAGGTCGCCAGGTGTCACCTGGAAATTCCAGCTATCACTGAGGTCTGATTCGGTAAAGCCCATGTTGATAGCGACATCATTCACATGGCCTACCCGCACCTGGAACAGCAGCATTAGCCCGGCGGTATTATTGGATTCGACAATCATATGGTCGAGCAATTCGCTGACCGGCAGGCTGTTACCCACGCTTACAATGGTATAACCGTCCTCGTCATGAGCGTCAGCGTCGGGTACGAGGGTAATCTGGTCGTCAAGGTTCAAACGCCCGCCCGCGACATCGTAATAGACCGTCAGCATAACAAAGATTTTGTAAAGGCTGGCGCTTTCGAAAAGTTGGTCCGAATTAAGTTGAAACTTTTCGCCGGTATCCAGGTTGTGAATAACCAGGCCAAACCCGGCTTCAGGGCCGAGGCTGCCTTTATCTTTATCTATGACCCGGGTTATCGCTTCCTGGAGCGAGGCCGGGAGTGGCGTTGGGGTTGGCGTGGCGGTAGGGTCGGGCGAAGAAGTGGCGGTCGGGGTAGCCGCCGTTAAAGTCAGGCCCAAAACCGGGCTGGTCGGGGCCGTCGTTACCCGCAGGTTATTAGCCGTTGGGATATAGGCGCGTCCAACCGGGATTTTGGAACTCCTGGAAAAAGGCCCGGACAGCAAGGCCAGGGCGCCGATTAGAAGCAGGGCTGTTATAAAAAGCGGCAGGTTACTGGAAAAAGAGCGGCGACTGCTGGCCCTCGCCAGGCTGCGGGCCTTTTTCCAGGACCGCTTTTGAATTCTTCTGGAGCCGGGGCGGCTTACCCGGAATGTATTTCTCGGAGGCATAACTTCTTAAATTTACTGCAACCAGCGCTATAAAACAGCGACCGGGAAAGCGCAGGCATTTTCGTACTAAATTAAAACTGTTTTTAACCCTCGGGTGGCAAAGCCGAGTTGAAAACAGTATAACTTTCTCCCTCGAAACTTGCAATTTTTTGAAAGTAGCCAGTTTCCGGTGAATGCAACTGGATTTGAGCCGGACAACCTGGTGAGGCAATCCGGCGCGGTTTTATTGAACTTTGCCCCTGGTAGCGACCGGCCAGATTTCTTCGATAACGCCCTGGCGGTGGGCGTAATAGAAGTCATGCAGATTTATGGTCGGGTCAATGTGGCTGGGAATCATCTCCACCCGGTCGCCGATTGCCAGGCCGGGACCGTCTTGCCAGGTTAACGAGCCGTGTTCGTCGCCATTAGGCACGTAAGTTACACCGGGCAAATCCTTCGGCTCGGCAAAACCACTGTCGGTCGTGAGTGATTTAAGGCCGGCGTCTATCACGGCCCGGCCCGGCTCAGGCTTGCTGATGACCGTTGCCAGAATCGTCAGGCTGTTGGAATAAAACCGGCCGACCGCATTACGATAATCGGTATCCATAAAGATAAAGGAGCCGGGTTGGACTTCGGTGATGCCCGGGCAGGTAGCGCAAAATTCAGCCGTGCCGGTCCCGCCGGTCGTGACGGTAGGAATATCGAACCCGTTCCGGCGCAGCAGGTCGGCAGTCCCGCTTAAGACCGCCATCGCGGCCCGGCATTTCCCCTCCCGTTCCTGGCGGTCGTGCAGGTGCTGGAGATGGCCTTCGTAGCCCTGGACCCCCACCAGTTTCAAATATTTAAGGCCGCCAATATGCCGGGCCAGGGCCAGGGCCGGTTCGCCGGGGGCGACGCCGGTGCGGTTCTGGCCAACATTCACATCAATCAAGACCTGCAGCGGCGGCTTGAGGCCGGATTCGGCCAGGGCAGCATCCAGGGCGCTCGCGCCCACTTCACTATCTATGACGGTTTTAACAGCGGGATATTGGCGGAATAGCTCGACCAGCCGGGCTACTTTGACCGGGCCGACAACTTCGCAGGTAATTAAAATGTCTTCGATGCCGCCCGCTGTCATTACCTCCGCCTCGCTCAGTTTGGCGACACAGCCGCCTTTCGCCCCGGCGTCAATTAATTTCCGGGCAAGAATGGGGCTTTTGGTGGTTTTAAGGTGTGGCCGGATGTTTACGCCGGCCGGCAGGAGGCGGCCCATGAGTTTGGCGATATTGGCTTCCATCAGGTCGAGGTCCACAATCATGGAAGGAGTATCCAGGCTTTCCAGCCGGTCGCCGGGTTGCGGATTATACATAAGTCCTTTTTTCTCTTTTCTCAGGCAAAAAATAAGTAACTACACAGGTACTTTACAAAGCTGCTAAATTCAAATAATGAGTTTAGAAAGAGAACAACAACTTGAAGCTGAAATAGCCCTTCTCGAGGCCACCAATGCTCAATTGCTAGAGCGGGTGGCCCAGCTTGAGGCCCAATTAGCTCTCAATAGTCGTAATTCTTCTAAACCCCCTTCCTCTGATGCTTTCGTGCGACCACCTAAAAAGCGTAGTCTGCGTAAAGCCTCTGGTAAAAAGCCCGGCGCCCAGAGCGGTCACGAAGGCCATACTTTGAGTTGGAATGAAACTCCTGACCAAATCGTGGACCAGCTGCCTCAAGCCTGTGAGGAGTGCCACGCTGCTCTGGATAGGGTAGCCGTGACAAGCTGGCAGAGCCATCAGGTCCTCGACTTGCCCCAGAACCTTAAACTTACCACGACCCGGCACCGCGCTGGCCTCAAACACTGTCCCCATTGCCATAAGGTCAACCAGGCGCCCTTTCCTGAAGAAGCGAAGCGACCCACTATGTGCAATATGGCCCTCAACTCCGCGCTTTGGCGGTTTATCTTAGCCAGGTCCAGTTACTACCTTACGAGCGGACCTGTGAGGTGATAAATGAACTTTTCGGTCTTACGCTCTCGCAAGGCAGCCTCACTCGTATGCTTGAGGAATGCTACGACCAGCTTGAAGAACCAGAACCAATCCAACTCATTCGAGCCGGTTTAGTCGAAGCCGAAGTAGTTCACAATGACGAAAGTGGCCTGTATGTACAAAGCCAGCGGCAGTGGCTGCACGTGATGAGTAATAGCGAGCTGACCTATTATGACTACCATCTCAAACGAGGTAAAGCGGCTACCGACGAGATAGGCTTACTGCCACTGCCCCTTTTCAAAGGGACGAGTGTTCACGACAGCTGGTCGTCTTACTGGGGCTACACCCAGTGCCAGCACGCTTTGTGCAATGCCCACCTCTTGCGAGAGCTAACCTTCGTCCATGAACAGCTCGGCCAGGGCTGGGCCAACCGCTTAATTGAACATCTCCTCTCACTCAAAGCGCAGGTCCAGGGACAAGGCCAGGGGCAAGCTGAGGGTGAGGGTTTAAGCAGCCTGAGGGCCTGCCAGTTAGACAAAGGGCTAGAAAGTTACCGCAACTTTTTAGCCGAGGGTCTGGCGGCAAATCCCCCTCCCAGTGGCGTTACGCTCACAGTCCTCTGAAAGCCGAAAACCGCATTAGAAAACTTATTGCGGTAGACTGCCGGCGGAAGAATGCCCCTCCCGAAGCAAGTTGCCACAGGCACGGGTGTAATGGTTTTCCGATGCGGAATGGTCAGGACTTTGTTACTGGCATCATCCGGCCTTTGCCCGGAAGCGGAGCAATAGCGCAAAACTTCGTATGCAAAAAGCCCCCTGGATAAAAGTACCGCCGGAAAGAGCCTGTAAAGTCGAAGGTTGTAAGGGGTGGGCGCAATTGGATGGTTCTCAGCTTTGTTTTAAACACCACTCGGCAGGAAAGCTAAAAATGCGATACCTCATGTTGGGTAAAAAAACAACTCTTGGACTTCACCTGCCCTGGTTGGGTTTAAAAGATATTAACGAGGCCCGGGGCTTACTGTGGTATTCCCTTAAAACGGACCAGCCGCTTTTAACCTTGCGGGCGCTTACCAAAATTGGTAGTTTACACGCCAGGGGTGAAATTTACACTCCAAAAAAGCACCATGATGACTCAGCCGAACCCTAGCCCCCGGCTTCACCCTTTTTTTGCTAAAGCCAGCCCGGTCTACCGGAAAAAGGGCAAACTCTTTGCCAATCCTCGCCCATTTTGTCACACCCTGCGGGCGCGAGCGTAGTTGAGGAATCTCGGAACCTGTACCGCGTACTTGGTATAAAGCCGCGCGTTTTCGAACCGGGCAAACCCTTGTTTTGAGGCTGAAACATAAAAACCCCTGGCAAGGGCAAAAAAGAAAACCCTGCCAGGGAACCCTCCCGTTAAACCGTCCGGCCGAAGTCCTGCGTTTCCAGCCACTTCTTGACGCTCTGCAAAAAGCGCCCGGCGGTCGCGCCGTCCACTACCCGGTGGTCAAACGACAAGCACATATTCATCATCGAGCGGACCACCACATTGTCGTTACCCTCCGCGTCGGTCACGACCACCGGCCGCTTCACGATAGCCTCCATCGTCACAATCGCGGCCTGGGGTTGGTTGATAATCGGCTGGCTCATCACCGAACCGAACGCCCCCGGGTTGTTCACCGTAAAAGTGCCGCCCTGCACGTCGGCCAGCGTTAGCTTCTTGTTACGCGCCCGGTTCACCAGGTCATAAAGCGCCCGGGCCAGCCCCACCAGGCTTTTCTCGTCAGCCTTCTGAATGACCGGGACCACCAGGCCGTCCGGCACGTCAATCGCCACGCCCAGGTTCAGGTCGCGTTTCATAATGATACCGTTGCCTTCCGGCGACCAGCTTGCGTTAAGGGCCGGAAACTGGCGCAAACCTGCCACCACCGCCAGCATCACGTAGGGCAAATAAGTCAGGTCCAGTCCTTCGCGCTGCTTGAATTCCTCTTTAATCTTCGCCCGGTGCTTCACCAGCCGCGTCATATCCACCTCGACAATCGTCCAGGCGTGGGGCGAGGTCTGGACGCTTCGCACCATGTGTTCGGCAATCGCCCGGCGCATCGGCGTTAAAGGCACCAGTTCCTCCCCGCTGCCGCCTGTTCCATTCCCGGTTACCGCCGCTTCGCTGAAAGAAGGCAGCGCCGGGGTCGCCGGTGCCGGGGCAGGCGCGGGTGGCGCCGGTGGTTGCATAGCAGCAGGCCGCAACACCGAAGGCGTGGGTGCCTGCACTGGTGCCTGCACTGGTGCCGGAGTTTCCCGCAGCGCGTTCGGCGCAAACTGTTCGTGCATGGGAGTTACCGGCGGAGGCGGTGCGGCCGGCGCGTTCTGGCCGGGCAAAGCCCTGGTCGGGACCGGTTGGCGGAGTTTGCGCTGCTGCTCGATATACATCAACACATCGTCCCGGGTAATGCGCCCGTTGATGCCGCTGCCCCGCAAGCCGAGCTTTTCCAGGTCAAGCTGGTGTTCCTCGGCCAGCCGCCGCACCGAAGGCGAATAACGGTTCTTCTTATGCTCGAAAGGCGCGGGCTGGCTCGGCGCCGAAGCCCCGGCGAAAGTATCTTCCTCGTCCTCCTCGTACCAGCCGCCGGACGCCTTGCCGTTCGGGAAAGAAGCCTCCACTTCCTCCACCTGCCCGTCAAGCTGCTGGTTTAACTGGGCCGCCTGGGGCGTCGCCGGGGCCGCAAAGGCCGCTTCCAGGGCCGGTTTTTCCATGTTACCGTCCCGGGTAGCAGCGCCCGCCACCACCTCGCTCATTTCCCCGAGCAAAGCCCCCACCTCGACCGTCTCGCCTTCCTTTACCAGGATTGAGGTAAGCGTGCCGGAAACGGGCGCGGGCACCTCGGCGTTTACCTTATCCGTAATAATTTCCACGATAGGCTCGTATTCCTCGACCGTATCGCCCACCTTTTTAAGCCATTGGCCGATAGTCCCTTCGTGGACACTCTCACCCAGTTGCGGCAGCGTAATTTTGGTTGCCATCAGTTATCCTCCTCTAATATGCCGCCAGTTGCCGCATGGCCTGGGCGATTTTGGCCGGGTTGGGCATAAATTCTTCTTCCAGCGGCAAAGCGAAAGGCATGCCGGGGACATCCGGCCCGGCCACCCGACGCACCGGCGCGTCCAGCCACTCAAAGGCTTCCTCCGCGATAATAGCCGCGATTTCGCCGCCAAACCCGCCGAAAAGGTTCGCTTCGTGGACTATCATGGCCCGCCCGGTTTTCCTGACCGAATTCAAAATCGTTTCTTTATCCAGGGGCCGCAGCGTTCGCAAATCCACCACCTCGACCGAAGTACCCTCGGCTTCCAGGGTGCGGGCCGCCTGCAACGACTGGTGCAGCATCATCCCGTACGCAAAAACGCTCAATTTCGTGCCTTCTTTGACCACGTTAGCCTTACCGAGCGGCACGATATAGTCGCCCGCCGGGATTTCCTGTTTAATCGAAGGAAAATTATATGTTTTTTTATGTTCAAGAAACACAACCGGGTCGTTATCGCGGATAGCCGCCTTTAGCAATCCCTTGTAGTCGTAAGGGAACGACGGCGTTACCACCTTCAGGCCGGGCCACATCGCAAACATCGCCTCGACGCTCTGGCTGTGGTACATTCCGCCCTGGACCCCGCCGCCGTAGGGCGCCCGGAAGACCACCGGGCAACTGAAAGCGTTGTTCGAGCGGTAGCGGAACCGGGCCGCCTCGTCAATAATCTGCTCGACCGCGGGGTGGATAAAATCGGCAAACTGGAACTCGGCTACCGGGCGCATTCCTCGCACCGCCGCCCCGATGGCGACCCCGGCGATGGCGCTTTCGGCCAGCGGCGTATCCAGCACCCTCAGTTCGCCAAATTCTTTTTGCAGCCCTTCCGTGGCCCGGAAGACCCCGCCGCGCTGCCCGACGTCTTCTCCCAGCACGAACACGTTCTCGTCCCGGCGCATTTCTTCAAAAAGAGCCTCGCGGACCGCCTCTAAAACTGTTTTAACCGGCATAGTTACTGCTGACCCTCCTCGGCGTAGACATAACGCATAATGGTATCGGGCGTTGGATTTGGGGCGGCCTCGGCGTAACGCTGGGCCTCATCTACGGCCTGTTTGGCCCGGGTTCGCACGCTCTGTTCGGCTTCTTTGGTGATAAGGCCCTGTTCTTCCAGGTAACGCTCGAACCGGCTAATCGGGTCTTTGTGCCGCCACTCGTCCACTTCTTCTTTAGTGCGGTAAGCCCGGTCGTCGTCGCTGGACGAGTGCGGGCGGTAGCGGTAAGTCTTGGCCTCGACCAGGGTCGGGCCTTCGCCCCGCCGCGCCCGCTCGGTCGCTTCCCGGGCCACCCGGTAGACTTCCAGCAAATCGTTGCCGTCCACTACCACCCCCGGCATGCCGTAGGCTACGGCCCGGTCGGCGATATTCTTGATGTGCATCTGCTTTGTAACCGGCACCGAAATAGCGTAGCCGTTATTTTCGACCACAAAGACCACCGGCAGGCTGTGAATCGAAGCAAAGTTCAGGGCTTCGTGGAAGTCGCCTTTGCTCGTTCCGCCGTCCCCGACAAAGGTGTAAGTAACTTTGTCGTCGCCTTTAACTTTGGAGGCATAGCCGCTGCCCGCCGCCTGGGTCAACTGGGTCGCGACCGGGCTTGAAACGCTGACCATATTTAGCCGGGCCAGGCCAAAATGCGAGGGCATCTGGCGGCCGCCGCTGGAGGGGTCTTCCGCCTTCGACAACTGGTGTAGCATCACCTCGGTCGGCGTCATGCCCATCGCCAGCGTCAACGCCAAACTCCTATAGTAAGGGAATACAATATCATGGCCTACCTGGAGGGCTTTGGCAAAGCCGACCTGAGTGGCCTCCTGCCCGGCGCAGGAAATGACAAAAGCGGTCTTACCCTGCCGATTTAACAGCCAGATGCGTTCATCCAGGGTTCTTGCAATTAAGAGGTTGTAGTACATTTCGCGCAAATCATTCTTGCTCAAACCCAGTTCCTGCCAGCGGGGCGCGGCGGATGCGGTTGCCTCGGGTGCGGTTGCCTCGTTTGCGACCCCTTGCGGCCCGATCACTTGCGGGGCGACCGCTTCGGATTTGGGCGGAATATTGCTGCGGTCTTTAGCCGCGGTTTCGTTAGTCGAACGCATTATTATTGCCTCCAAAAAAAAATAAAGATTGCTTTTCAGGCCGCTCTCGGTAGCAAGACCGGGCGCAGAAACTTGCGCAGAAGCTGGGCCAGTACTCCAAAAGGCCCGGTTGAAAAGGTTTTTGCTAAGCGAAAAGATAAAGAGGTTGGATAAGACCAGGGTTTGAAAAAAATGAAAAGGACGTTTATTTTGTGAAAGAAAAGGATGAGCCGCCGGGAAAAGAGCTGCAACAGGCGAATTTATAAAATTCCCGGCCCGCCAAATACGGCCATTTGCCCCTTTGACGGCCCTGTCAAAGCAACTTGGGTTATAACTGTTCATCGTCGAACTGTTTTATATCCTTAAATTTATAACTCATTTTCGAAAACAGGCATCAACTCTGATGCCTGTTTATTTTACCAGAAAATTCCCAACCTTGCTATGTTCACTAACAATAATTTACAAATATATACTTTGTAATAATTCAAAAAGCTTAAAACCTGTTTATGACAAAGAATAGTAGGTGTTGCATCTTGAATTTGAAATAAATTCTGGCGTTGTCCTGTTACAAAAGCCAACCGCCGCTACCCCTAATCATTTTGTAAGCCGCTTTAGGAAAGAGGGGTGAGCGGCGAAGGCCTTTATGCATCCTATTTATGATTTATAATATAAAGAAAAATTGTAACTCCACAGGGGGTAAGATAGGCAGCAAGGGTTGACCCTTAAAAGCTTGTTTCAAAGCATAATAGGCGCTTTGCCCCTGCTTGCGTAAAGTCGAAATGTAACTGCGGATGCGACAAAATACATTTCGCTCCCGCTTCAGTGCGAAAACTACCCGACACTTTTTGCTGGACTTTTATCATTCGCAAATCCCGTTCAGCCTGGTTGTTGTCAAACGGCGCCTTAAAATCATAGCCGAAGGTTAACACCTCCCGTTCATGGCTTTGCAAACGTTCGAGTAGATTTCGAGCTTTGGTTTTCCTGGGCCGGCCTCGTTTGTTTTTAGGCCACCCGCCACTGGGAGGGGGATTAGCCGCTAAACCGAGCCCAATTAAATTAGTGTAGCGGGCATGCCACCTGGCTAAAGTGGCTGCATCCAGGCCAGGGCGGCCTGATGCCTGCTGGGCCACCTGCTCTAGCAATTGAGCATTGGTGGCCTCGAGAAGGGCTATTTCAGCTTCAAGTTGTTGTTCTCTTTCTAAACTCATTATTTGAATTTAGCAGCTTTGTAAAGTACCTGTGTAGTTACAGGAAAAGAAAGGGTACGCCTATGGGTCCGCTCGAAACTGATAAAATTTTCGATGATGGCAAACATGTCCCGAACGAACGGCTAAAATCGGCCGTGATTGCCGGTGGCGGCATCGGCGGGCTGGCGGCGGGCATCGCTTTGCGGCAGGCCGGGTGGAAAGTCGGTATCTTCGAGCAAGCCGCCGAGTTTAAGGCCATCGGGGCGGGCCTGACCATCTGGCCGAACGCAGTTAAAGTTTTATATAAGCTGGGATTGGGGCCGGACCTGGACAAAATGGGGGTTCCGGAGTTTGCCGGGGGCTTTTTTACGGATAAAGGCGCGTTGCTGGCGGAAATCTCGTACGCCGGCATTTTAACCCGGTACGGCGCGCCTATCCTGGCGGTCCACCGGGCCGACTTGCTGGACGCGCTTTTAAGC
>CADDZM010000223.1 GCA_902812345.1 Chloroflexota bacterium
CGCCGTTTCGGGGTTATATAAAACGCCTTATTTCACCCAGATAATTTTCATAACTTCTTCTCTGCCGGTAGAGGGGGAAGTAGCGGCCCTGGTGGACGGCTGTGACGACCTCGACATTCTTTACCCCCTAACCTTCCCCCTGGTAATGCCCCGTATTATCGTAGCGGCGTTCTTTGGCTTCATTGCCTGCTGGAACGAGTTTTTATTTGCCATTATTATGGGCAGCCGGAACGCCCGGACCTTGCAGGTTGGGGGCTTATCCTGGGGCTTATGACTGCCTTCCCTGACCTCGTGATGAATACAGAGTGGGTTGGCGCTTTAAGGTACCCCCAAAAAGGCTACCGGGGAACTTAACTGGAAGGTTGGTTATTGAAAGGGCAAGCGAAAAGAAGGTATACTGCATGAGTAGCCAAAATAGCATCCTGATTTATTAAATAATGTTAAGAAGGATGCCTTACTTATCTTTCAAAAAGAGCTACCCTTTTGTATATAATTTAAGCCGTTTTCGGAAAGGTCCAGAACTTTTTATGACGAATCAAACTTATGATGTAATTGTGGTCGGTCTGGGCGCGATGGGTAGCGCCACGGCCTATCACCTCGCCCGCCGGGGATTCAAGGTGCTGGGCCTGGACGCCAACGCTCGCCGCCATAAAAACGGCTCTTCCCACGGCACCAGCCGGATTATCCGCGAAGCCTACCTCGAAGGTTCGGACTATGTGCCAATCGTGCAGCGAGCTTACGAGTTATGGCGCGATCTGGAAGCCGAAACCGGCCAGGAACTGCTTAAAATCACCGGCTGCCTGACCATTGGCGAACCTGAAAGCGCCTTTGTAAGCGGCGCGCTTGCCAGTTGCCAGCGTTTTAATTTGCCTCACGAATATCTGGAAGCAGCCGAAGTTAACCGGAATTTTCCCGGTTATACCCTGCCGGAGAATCTACAGGCTGTTTTTGAACCAAACGGCGGGATTCTCTTTCCCGAACAGTGCGTGATGGCCCATCTTGACCTGGCCGCAAAATACAGCGCCGAAATCCACCACGAAGAACAGGTCTTGCGGTGGGACGCTCCCAACCATAACGAGGTGGTGGTGGAAACGGCCCGGGGTAGTTACACCGCCGGGCGACTGGTGATTACTACCGGACCCTGGGCCGGGGAGATGCTGGCCGGGTTAGGCATACCTTTAAAAGTCTGGCGGATTGTCAACTGCCATTTCGAACCGGCCGAACCGGCCCGGTTCCTGCCTGAGAATTTCCCGGTTTACCTGCTGGAAGGGCCGGAAGGCGAATATTACGGCTTCCCGCTCTTGCCGGGTGAAGGCATCAAGCTGGGCCGCCACGATAAAGAAGATTTATGCACGCCCCGGACGATTAACCGGACGGTAGACCCGGCGGAAGTTCAGAAGTTAAAGGAGATGGTCGACAAATATATGCGGGGTGGCGCGGCTTCCTTCAAGTGGAGTTTAACCTGCATGTATACCATCACGCCTGACCGCAACTTCGTCCTTGACCGCCATCCTGGCGCGCCGAACGTGGTTTATGGGTGCGGGTTCTCGGGACACGGCTTCAAATTCGCGGCGGCTATCGGCGAAATCCTGGCCCAGATGTCGGTGGACGGCCAGACCACCCAATCAATTGAGTTTTTATCAGCTTCGCGTTTTAATAAAGATGCGCAACTACTTCAGAAATAGAAGCGGGTACGGCAGTGAATCCAGGTAAGGTTACTTTCTTATGTCATGGAAAAACTTATCCTGGGATGATGGTGAAGGTGGCCGCCAATCTGCTGCGGGATGCCGGACACGGTCGGCTGGCTTATATCGCCGGTAACGAAAACAGTGCGACTAACTGATTTGTTCACCTTAAGTTTAGATTTCGAGGCAGTCCACCTGCACAGGAAAAGAAAAGACTTGCCAGGGGGCCTGACGTTATAACATATATTCAAATTCCGGTAAACTTTTTGGACCGGCTAAACCGAAGCAAAAAAAAGAACCGCAACGGAGAAAATGGAAACTTATGAACTTGTACCCTTTAAGGTTGGAACCCCAGGTCAAAGAAGTGGTGTGGGGCGGAAGCTGGCTGGCCGAAGAACTGGGACGGCCCGCCAACCCTTCGGTAAAGCTCGGCGAAAGCTGGGAAGCCTATTCGGATAGCACAATCGCCAACGGCCCACTGGCCGGGCGCAAGCTTGGCGACCTTTTTAAGGAAGACGCCGCCCGCTACTTTGGCGAAAAAAGCAAGATTTACCCTAAATTCCCCTTGCTGGTGAAGTTCATAGACGCCAGGGAAAACCTCTCTGTCCAGGTTCACCCGGATAACTTCCTGGCTCAGCAGCTTGAAAATTACCCTTACGGCAAGACCGAGTTCTGGTACGTAATGCGGGCGCAGCCCGGCGCGGTAATTTGCTACGGCCTCAATGAAACTGCCCAGAACCTGGACCAACTACAAAAAGCCCTTAGCGAACAGGATTTGCTGCGTTATTTACACAAAGCGCCCGTCCGGGAAGGTGATGTAGTTTACCTGCCAGCCGGAACAGTCCACGCCTTGACCAAAGGCATTGTGGTCTACGAGTTGCAACAGGATACCGATATAACATATCGCCTCTACGACTGGGGCCGGGTCGGGCGCGAAATTCACATCGAAAAAGGGCTTAAAGCCATTAAAATGGATAATCCTAACCCTGAAGTGACCCATCCCGAACTGGAAGCAAAGACCGGCTACGCCAGCGCCCGGCTGGTCGAGAGCGAGTTTTTTACGGCGGACCTGTATTCAGTCCAGGGCCGGGCCGAACTCCAGGCTAAACCGGATAGTTTTAACCTGCTATCGGTCCTTGAAGGCCGCGGCACGCTCGAACCGACTACGAGCCTGTTCGAGGACGAAAGTCTTGAAAAAGGGCAGACGCTGCTCATTCCGTCCGGTCTCGACTTCCGGCTGGCTTCAACCAGGGCCGAGAAGCCTTTGAAAATCATCAGCGGCACCATTCGTTAAACTGGCTGGAACCTTTCCTGGCTCTCGGGAAAGCGCCAGCGCGAACCCGGCAGGCCGAGGGGCCTCAATCTATTGACCGGGGTAAAAATCAGGGCAAGGCCGGGGAAAGTAAAAATTATGCCGCGTCAGATAACACCTCGGCCTGGCGATTTCCAACGTCGAAATCAGGTCAGAAATTTTGAAAAGGAAGAAATAATATGGCTTTAGATATTACGCAGGTGAATGCCAAACAGGTCAACGAAGACTCGGCCCGGCACGTGATGGTAAGCTGGGCGGTCCAGAAAGCCGCTAATGCCGACCCGCTGGTCGTTTCGGGCGCCAGTGGCTCCTGGTTCTGGGATTCAGACGGGAAGCGCTATCTCGACTTCTCGAGCCAGCTTATAAACTCAAACCTCGGCCACCAGCACCCGAAGGTTGTCGCCGCCATCAAAGAGCAGGCCGAAAAACTTTGCTACATCGGCCCGAACTTTCAGAACGAAGCCCGCTCAACCCTGGCCCGCATGCTGGCCGACCGCACGCCCGGCGACCTGACCAAGACCTTCTTTACAAACGGTGGGGCCGAGGCTAACGAGAATGCTATCAAAATGGCCCGTGCCTACACCGGGCGGCATAAAGTCATTACCCGCTACCGCTCCTATCATGGGGCGACAGCCGGGGCTATAACTTTTTCGGGCGACAACCGCCGCTGGGCCAACGAACCGGCCGTCTCCGGTATCGTGCGAGTGCAGGACCCCTATCCCTACCGCTGCAACTTCAAGGATTGCGGCGAGGTTTGCTCGATGACCTGTGCCCGCAATATTGAGGACGTGCTAAGTTTTGAAGGGCCGGATAACGTCGCGGCGATCCTGGTCGAAGTTATTACCGGCACCAATGGCATTTTCGTGCCTCCGCCGGACTATCTGCCTTACCTGCGCCAGCTTTGCGACAAACACGGCATTATGCTGATTTTCGATGAGGTTATGACCGGTTTCGGGCGCACCGGCAAATGGTTCGCCGCCGATTATTATGGAGTCCAACCCGACATTATGACCTTTGCCAAAGGCGTCAATTCGGGTTACGTCCCGCTCGGCGGCGCGATTATCAGCCAGAAGCTCTCCGATTACTTCGAGGATAAGATGTTCTGGGGCGGCCTGACTTACAGCGGCCACCCGCTCGCCTGCGCCGCCGGTATCGCCACCCTGGAAGCCTATGAGGAAGACGGAGCCATCGAGAATAGCGCCCGCCTGGGTGAGAAACTTCTGGCCGAACTAAACGCCCTCAAGGAGAAACACCCCAGCGTCGGGGATGTGCGTGGCCTGGGCCTTTTCTGCGGAGTCGAACTGGTTAAAGACCGCCAGACCCGCGAAGGTCTGCCGCCCTGGAACGGCAAAGACCAGACGCTAACCAGCAAACTTAAAAAAGCCCTGATGGACCGGGGTGTATTTGTTTTCTGCCGCTACAACATGCTCTTTATCGCGCCGCCCCTGACCATTACCGAGGACGAACTGATGGTTGGCGTGCGGGCGGTAGACGAAGCGCTTTCAATTGCAGATGAAGCCGCGGCGGCCAGTTAATTGACTTCGGGTTTTCACCGGCTACTGAGCGGGGTTTTAATACTTTTCTGGGGATAATTGTGTGGGAAAAGATGTGGGTAAGTCGTGGATAAATTTTATTGACTCAATTTAGAATCCTTGCTACCATAGTGATGTCAGAGTTGTTGAAGCCCACCGAAACACAATCAAAAGTTAGCAAGCTTTTCCGCAAGGAAAGCCCTAACCGAGTTCTTCCGAGAGGTTGAACCGCGCGGAAGGTGTCCCGCAAGGGAACGCGCCGGGCAGTTCCTCCGCAAGTTGAATGCGTCTGGCAGCGACCTGCAACGGCCCGCGCCATACCTTCTCAACACCCTCGGCTGGACAGGTCGGTGGAACCTCCGCAAGGACTTCCGCCGGTCAAGGAACTCACCCCCAGGGTCGGACACATTGGTAAAGCAAGTTCGCAAGAGCCCTTTCCCGCAGTTTTCTACCCCAGGGTCGAGCCGGTTGGTTGAGGCGCCGCTTCTATCGCAAATCTGGCATTTATCCCGAAGAGCCGCAAGGTTTGTCGGGATTTTTCTTTTTTATATTTAAGTTAGTGTTTAGTTTTCAGTGGTTATAAACCATTTCAAAATACTATTTGTCCTACATATTCAGAAAAGTTAACCACACCATATTGCTTCAGCGAGTGTTTGGGAGTAAGTTTTGACCGGGGATAGAAGCCCAAAGCACTCGCCAATCAGCACCCTTACCGCCCCACCCTTGCCCGCCACCATCAGGTTTATCGCGCCCGGTTCGACCGCCTGGACCACACCCATGCTGTCACGGTGCATAATTACACCTTCAAAGACATAAGTCACCGTTGCCAGGTTGATGTGCGGATGCGGCGGAACATCCATACCGTCCCCGGGCGCGAATTCTACCGGGCCGATATGGTCGAAGAATATCCAGGGACCAACCATACGCCGGGCGTAAAAAGGCAGCACCCGCCGGATAGTAATTCCGGCCAGGTCGCGGTTTCGCGCTTCAATCACAAGTTCAAGGGCGTTATTTTCAACACTCTCGCTATTTCCGGCGACCTGGCCCGGCTCTAATAAATCGCTCATGTGGCATCTCGTTTTGGCTCATTTTCCAGGGATGTTTTCTTTATTTTACCAGGGTTTGGTCAGGAAAAATAGCCAGTAAAAACACAACACTATTTTAGCTTCAAGAAACAGGGTAAAGGCAAAGTCAGGTTCGCTCTTTTGAAGGAAATAGAAACATCAAAACCTCTGGTGTGACGGATTTAACAGTTAAGCCGCCTAATAATATGTAACAATTATCTTTTGCAAATGCTTTACAGCCGCAAGACTGGTATTATAAAATTGTTCACTCGCGTTAAACGTATTATCTTTTCCCCGTTTAACGTTTTATGTTCAAAGTTCAAAGTTCAAAAACAGGCAACATTAGTAAACCAAAATCAGGAGAAAATATCAAAATGTATCTGGTAATTGGGAGTACCGGGTTTATCGGGCGGCACCTGGTCAAAGAACTGGCCGCAAAACATCCGGGACAGGTCCGGGCGCTGGTCCGTCCTGGCAAACAAACTGTCCTGACCGGGATACCTGGAGTAGAAACCGTCGAAGGAGATGTGACGGACCGGGCATCGCTGGATAAAGCCGTGAGCGGGGTAGATACCCTCTTTCATTTTGCCGCAATAACGGGTAATATAAAAAACACCAATAATATTTACTGGAAAGTTAATGTTGAAGGGACTCGCAATATCGTAGCTGCCGCTGAAAAAGCCGGGGTCCGGCGTATAATCCTGGGGGGCGGCCTGGGAACCGTCGAAGGCAAAGAAGGCAGTTATATGCGCACCCGCTGGCTGATGGAAGAAGCGGCCCGCAAGAGCAACCTTGCCTGGACTATTTTGCAGCCGAGTATCCTTTTTGGGGAAGGCTCGGAATTCTTCGAAGCGCAGGCCCGTATTATGAAGATTTTGCCGGTAGCCGCGCTTATCGGCGGGGGCAAAGCACGCTTCCAGCCGGTTTTCGTGGATGACGTGGTAAAGGCGGCCATTCTCTCGGCGGAGCGAGAAGACAAGATTGGCAAGACTATCGAACTGGGTGGACCGGAGTATTATACTTACACCGAACTCGTTAATTTAATTTTGCGGGCTATCCACAAAAAGCGGCTGAAATTACCGTTACCGCTCTGGGTTATGAGTATTAACGCGACCCTCTTTAGCGTTTTACCAAAGCCGCCGTTTACGCCCGCGATGGTCGAACTTTTTTCCTTTGATAACGTTACACCGGACCCGCAGATAATCGAGCACGAATTTGGGTTTAAACCGGCCAGCCTCAAACCTTATCTGGCGGAACACGGCATTAAAGCGTAGCAGTAAATAGACAGGTATTTCGAAAATTAAATTTATTGGGTGGATGGCAGGTTTGGGCTGCCTAAAGGAATGGAAACATGCTGGAGCGCAAAAAGCACATTATCCTTCAACAGGAACTTACCCCGGTCAAAGAGATAAAATTTACCGGCAGGGCTAAATTTATAACCGTGGTAATCCTGGTGGGGCTGGTAATTATCTACTTCTTGAATGTCTGGGAAGCTTTGCCGCCCTTCATCTGGGCGGCTGTGACCGCCTTTATTTTCAATGGACCCTTAAAAGCGCTGTGCGCCCGTTTTGGGGGGCCGCGCTGGGCCTGGGCTGCCGGTATTTACCTGCTTTTCCTGGCAGTCCTGACTCTGGCCCTCATCCTGATAATCCCGGCTATCTCTAAAGAAGCCAAAACCCTGGCCGCCGACAGCCCCAATATCCGCGCAACGGTGGACAACTACCTCACCACAAACCCGACCGTTAACGTGGTCGGGATAGAAGTCCAGTCGGACACCCTTCGCAACGCCCTCAACAACGTGCTGGACCGCCTTCCGACCCTGGCCCAGGATTTAGGGCCGGGCCTGGTTTCCAAAACCTTCCGTTTCGTAGTGGATTTGCTTCTCTACCTTATCGCGACCTTATATTTAATGCTAATCGGCGGGCGGGCTATCTGGCAATTTGTCAACACCCTCCCCCTGAGCCTGCGGACTGAAATGCGCGGCCTGGTAAAGCGGGCGGACACTGTCCTGGGCGCTTATATCAAAGGGCAGTTCTTGCTGGTCCTCATAATGAGTGTGGCCTCGTTCCTCTTCCTTACGGTAATGGGTATCCGGTATGCCCTGCTGCTGGGTATAATGACCGGCATTCTGGAACTGATTCCGTTTGTGGGTCCGTACCTGGCGATTACAGTTTGCTGCCTGGTGGCCTTCTTCCAGCCGCACGGCCCCGGTCTCTCTTTCGGCCTGGACGCGGTGGTCCTGGTCATAATCGTAGTCATCGGTATGTTTATCCTGCGCCAGATGGAAGATTTGGTGGTAATTCCAAATATCATTGGCCGGATTGTCGAACTGCCGCCCCTCCTGGTTATATTTACCACGATTACCGCGGCGGCGCTCCTGGGTCCTATGGGTTTGCTGCTGGGCGTGCCAATTGTAGCCGTAATTAAAATTATCGTTGGCTACCTGTATTACAAGCTGGTAGACGCTGACCGCGAGAAACTTTTCCTGACCAAAGAAGCAAACATGGAAGAACTTTACGCGACCCTGAGGTCGTTCGAACCGAACTCGCGCTGGCTTATCGTGGTTCCTCCCGAAACCGCGGTCGCCGAACTTTTCCAGGACGAAGAAGCCCTGGAACAAATTCGCAATATCAGCCAGGAAAAGCCGCTCGATTTAGCCTTTAACTTTGGCGAAGACGAAAAAACCTCCCATTTGGTTAAACAGGCCGGATTCCCGATTACTACTATGTCGCAGGAGCATTTTTTCGCCAACAATTTTCGTTAATCGTTAAATACTCGTAAAAAGTAACACGTTTAACGTTAAACGCTATATAATGGCATAATACAGAAATTCATCGGTGCGAAGGTTTTCAGAGTTGTAAATTAAGCTTTTAAGGGTTGTTTACGTTCAACGGTTTACGTTCAACGTTCAACGAATCACTATGAATTTTAGACCCTACAAGGCAATCAAGGCCCGCCTACAGCGCAGCATCCAGACCAAAATGGCGATTGTTTTATTGCTGGTAGGATTTATCGCGCTTTCGGTGCTGGGTATCCTCACCGTTTTTCTCAGCCGCCAGGAGGTCCAAAACGAGGTGAGCAAACGAAACCTGGAAGTGGCCGGCCTGGTCGGCGGGCAGTTCGAGAGCCAGTTAAAAGGTATCGTTTCCGACCTTGATATTGCGACGCTGGCTTTTAACGAGGTAAACCCGGATAATCAGCCGAGTTTGCTGCTGGCCTTCCGGCTCTTTGTCCGCGCCAACCCTGATATGTACCAGTCGCTGGCCTGGATTGACCGGGACGGCATGCGGCAGGCTTACTTTAACGGCTCCATCGAACAACTGGAGAACACAACCAATCCTGCCCCCATAAACGCCGCGGCTCAGAACATGGCAACCGACCCGGCTTTCGTGACTACGCGCAACCGCGAGAATTATTTCTCCAAAATTATCTTCGACCCTGAAACTCAGAAACCCTCTATGCTGATTGCAGTCCCAATCCTGGATGCATCAAACACTTTTGAGGGTACCCTGGAAGTTTCGACCAATATGGACTACGCCAGCGCCATCGCCGGAAGTGTTAATACCGATGGCTCGACTAACGCGGCCCTGGTGGACGAAACGGGCGTGATTTTCGCCAGTTCCGCGCCCAACCAGGTCGGCAAATCCATTCGGAATTCGCCGCTGGCCCAGGTTCTAAAGGGCGAAAAAGGCGTGACCGAGTACAACGCGGCTGATGGCGAAAATTACCTGGCCGGGTACAGCCCGGTGCCGGGCCGTCCCGGTTGGGGTGTGGTGGTGTCGCAATCTGCCAGCGTAGCTTTTTCAGGCATCGCCCGGCTGGCCCTGATTGCCCTGGCCGTCGTGGTGGTTGCCATCATAATTATCAGCGTCATAGCGGTCTGGCTTTCCAGGACGATTACCCAGCCTTTGCGCGAGCTTGCCACTGCGGCCAACCGCATCACCACTACCGGGAACCTGAATGAGCAAATTCCGATTACCAGCCAGGACGAGGTCGGCGAATTGAGCGCCTCTTTCAATGGTATGATACTGGCCTTGCGCAAGACCAGGCAGGCTCTCGAACACTGGAACCGCGAACTGGAACACAAGGTCGAGGTCCGCACCAAACAGGTTACGCGCACCAACGAAAAGCTGGAAGAGATTAACGCCGAACTGGAGCGGGTAAACCTGCACAAGTCTCAGTTCCTGGCAAACATGAGCCATGAACTCCGCACGCCGCTTAACGCCATTATCGGCTTTAGCGAGATTTTGCAGGACCAGGTTTTTGGCGAGCTTTCCGAAAGACAGCAACGCTATGTCAGTAACATTGTGCAGAGCGGGCGGCATCTGCTCGACCTCGTAAATGACGTGCTGGACCTCTCAAAAGTCGAGGCCGGGAAAATGGACTTAAACTGGGAAGATTTCTCGGCCCGGCAGACCGTTGGCGAGGTAATCGTGCAGCTTGGGACGCTGGCCGCCAGGAAAGAGTTAAGCATCAGCGCTACTTACGAGCCGGAATTTGATATTATATCGGCGGACCGGGGCCGTTTCCGGCAGGTGCTTTATAACCTGATTTCTAATGCCATTAAATTCACGCCGCCGGGCGGGAGGATCCAGGTAAACGGCCGGATTGAACCAGGGCTGGAAAAAGGGACGCAGATGGCCCTGCTTGAAGTAAAAGACAGCGGAATTGGTATCAGCCCGGAAAACCTGGAATGTATTTTCGAAACCTTCAGACAGGTGGATAATACTTATTCTCGCCAGTACCAGGGAACCGGGCTTGGTCTGGCACTCACGCGCAAACTGGTTGAGATGCACGGCGGAAAAATCTGGGCGGCCAGCGTGCCGGAGAACGGCAGCACCTTTAGCTTTACAATTCCCCTGACCCATTTCAAGCTGCTCCCGCCTGAACCGGGCTCGCCGGAAGAAGCGGCAGTTAGCGTCAACCAATCCCAGGTTAAGACTGAAAACTTGAGCGGCAAAAGCCGGGCAGGGCGTTAAGCGGTCTAAATTAGCTCCCCACTTGACTTTGTTTTCCCTAAATGGTTTCTTAAATAATAAACAAGCCTTGCCCCAAATTTATTCTGAATAGAGAAGCGTTAATCACCCCTGGTCATTCCGGCCTTATGGAGGCCACCGGGCGGCCTTTGGCGCAAGCGCTCAGT
>CADDZM010000224.1 GCA_902812345.1 Chloroflexota bacterium
ACCTTGAACACGTTCGTGAGCGTCAAGGCAAAAGTCTAAAGAGCGGAAGTGACGGGGTTCGCTCCCTCATCCGCCATACAAATTCCGCTTTTTTACAAGAACGAAATCTTAAATCCTATACCGGTTTTAGGGCAGCTTAGCCTCAAAAAGCCAACACCTACAAAACTTACCCCAAACCAATCAAGTCAAATAGTTGAAAGACATCACAGTGGTCAAAGCCTCAGAGAGCTGGCCGCTGAATTTGGCGTGTCTCACGAAACTATTCGTACCACCATTAAACAACATCAAGGCAACGGAAGTCAAGAGGTACCAACAATAACCAATCAGGAAGGAGAGAGTTACATGCTCGATTCAACCTGAAAATAAAAATCACCTTTTATTTAGGTGAATTT
This sequence comes from Chloroflexota bacterium, assembly GCA_902812345.1. Taxonomy (GTDB): domain Bacteria; phylum Chloroflexota; class Chloroflexia; order Chloroheliales; family Chloroheliaceae; genus 54-19. The sequence continues at coordinate 393 of CADDZM010000224.1, forward strand.
CTAAATTGTCTATAAAAGACGAAAATCCCTGAGTTTAGCGACCTGTGGGATTTTCTAAATGGAGTCCTCTTACGAGGAGATTTCTATGTTTTTAGCAGGGTCTGGTAAACCCTAGCTAGTTCAATCATAGCATCAGAAAACTTCTACGTCAAGATGGGCTAGGAGTTTCTTATGTCTAAAAATCAACTTGATACAGTTAATTCCCCCTCATCCAAAGAGACAAAGGGGAAAGAAAAGAGTCTGTTCGTTCAAGTTCCATTAGAGGTACTCGAAGCCAGTATTAGCACCAGCGCAATGAAGCTTTACTTAATTCTGATGAAGTATGCGAGGCAGTCAAACGAGTGCTGGCCGAGTCAACTGACCTTAGGAAGGGATATGAATCTTAAACCCAGGCGAATAGCCGATCTCTTAAAAGAGCTTGAGAAGGCTTCTCTTATAACCATTATATGCCGGGCTAAAGAGGGTCTGTCAAATCACTACCGCCTTCTTAAAGTGGTTCATCCGAAAGGAGGTACCGGTTCTTCCTCGCCTTCACCTTTGCCAAATACTGCTGACCCTACGTCTAAAAAAGACCTACCAGGTAAGCAGAGAATGACAGGGGAGGGTATGCAACATTCTGCTGACGAATCACATGCAGTTGAAATACATGCATTAAATACACACACTCATACTCAGACTGCCCCTGCTAAAGACGTGCAAATTCCTACTGAGGGAGCTTTTGAGGGACCGGATCACGTTGTGTGTGGTTTTAGAAATTCTGGAAAAGAATCATCGGATAAAAGGACAAGCTTGAAGGGTAAAGAAGTGCCAGGTCCGATTCATATCCCACTACAAACAACAGTAAGTGAGAAAGTAATAGCGGTATTAACAAAGTTTAGAGTTTCAGAGGTACGAGCAAAACAGCTTGCTGCAACGGTAATCAGGGCAAAGCTGGATGATGAGTATGTGAGAGGTTTAGCCGAATGGATCAGGGGACAAACGGCCTCCCGAACGATTTACAACCCCGCCGGTCTGCTGGTGCAAATGGTCCATCAGCTTGCCCCTGTGCCGTTACCTATAGGAGTGGGGGTACCAACTTTAACCAGCTTACAGCTAGAGACTGAACAGAAAAGAGAATATTTTGATAAACATTTACCCCGGCTAATTGCCATTGAGGAGCGCAATCTGGCAGACGCAGTATCCGAACGGGACAAAGCCAGTATAAAGCTCAGGCTAGATAAATACCTGGCTCTGCAGGCAAAAGGGAGTGAAAAAGGGGCTTATCCAGTTAGCAAACCTAATCTAACAGCCCCAAATGCGATTCACGGATCACAAGCATTTTTTATGGAACAAAGCTAAGTACAAAAATCAGCGCAAAAAGGAGGGTTCTGAAATGCAACAACCTACTAACTTCAACGGAAGGTCTTCTTCTAACAGCAACAGCAACGGGAAACTCGTGGAGTTAAATATTCCGCAAAACCCCGAGGCTGAAGAAGCTGTTTTAGGCAGCCTTCTAATTGACCGGGACTTGATTGTAACGGTTGCCTCGATTCTTAAACCAGGGCATTTCTTCAACCAGGAGCGAGCCAATGTCTACCAGGCCATCCTCAATCTCTATTCAACAGGAGTTCCGGGTGACCTTATTACAGTGCGGGATGAGCTAAAGGCGATGCAACTGCTGGGGGAGGAAGCGGGTCAGATACGGGGCTCGTATTTGCTAAGGCTAATGGAGGCCACTCCCACGCCGGTCCACGTTCAGTATTATTCCAATATTATTCTGAACTACTGGTTAGCCCGCAAGCTGATAGCCGAAGGTTCTCACATCGTCGCAAGTAGTTACCAGGGGAAGGAAGAGTCTACAAGACTACTGGCAGAATTTATCGAGCGAATGCAGAATCTGGCAGTCCTCGTAAAGGGAAGAGAAAGCGTTCATTTCACCACTCACGAGAAAAGTCTTGATCACTTCGTCAAAGTTGCCTCAGACCTTGACGAAAAACGAAATATCGAAAATCAGGGTGCCTTGCAAGGTCCAAAAACCTTGCCTCGTTTACGGTTTGGCTGGCCTGAGTTTGACGGGAGGGACTGGATGGAATCTCCGGTACTGTCTTTGTTACCTTCCACCCTGACCACAATCCTTGGAAGAACTGGTGGAGGCAAAACTCTGGTAGCTTCCCAAATTGCCGATACCAATGCAATGGCTGGGTTAAACGTACTCTATTTCCATGTTGAATTAAACCAGGAGCAGATGCTAGCAAGAAGGTACTGCCGTCTGAGTGGGGTGCCGGTCCTTTCCCAGCTTAGAAGAAATTTATCTGATCGAGATTTAGAGTTACTCTCAAAAGCCGCTGGAAAGGTGTCAGGCTGGCCGGGAAGGGTAGACTTTTGCCACTGCCCGGAATGGAACAGCGAACAGCTTATTCAGGAGTTAAAAGCTCGTCATTATGCCCTGGCCGTCAAAACGGGTCGGGGTTATGACCTTATAGTGCTGGATTACCTGCAGCGGCTGGGCTGGCCGAAGAATTGTAATTCGGAGCGGGAGGCTATGGCCTTTAATGTACGACGCTTCAGCGATGTTCTGAATGAATTGAATCTGGCCGGACTGATGACCAGCCAGGTAGGTCGTAGCGACTCCAGACAGTACGAGCCACCGGATCTAGATGAAGGTCTTGGAACAGGAGAGATTGAGCGCTGCTCCAATCAACTGCTTGCCTTTGCCATCAGTCAGGATAAGGCTCTTGCAAAGTATGCCATCAGGAAAAATACCTTTTCTGAAGGAGATATAACCGGTGCTCTAACCTTTGATGCCAGAAAAGTTCAATTTTTATAACCCAGGCAACAGGAATTAGTTCACCAGAAGTTTAATCACTCAAAATTTAGAAAGGAGGCATCACGAAGTGAGTTATGTAATAGCCTGTAGCAACATCAAGGGAGGGACGGCCAAGACCAGCTCGGTAACGAGCCTGGCCGGTATCCTGGCCCAGCAGCATTACCGGGTGCTAGTAATTGACTGTGATCCTCAGAGCAATTTGACCATAGCTCTCGGAATAAACCCAGACAAACTTGATAAGACGTTGGTAGAGGTCATATCCAACGAGGAGATGTGTTTTTCAGAAGCAATCGTTCCTATCACTGAAGGATTTGACCTGATACCAGCCCATATGGCTCTCCATGCTTTGGAGCTTCGTATGGTCAGCATGTTTTCAAGGGAAAAATTACTCCGGCGAAAGCTGCAGGAGGTGAGGGCAAATTACGATGTAATATTGCTCGACTGCTCTCCCAGCATAAACATGCTGACGATAAATGCCCTGACGGCTGCCGATGGCATTCTTATACCGGTCCAGGCCAATTCTTTCTTTGCCCTTTATGGTATGACCCAGCTAATGACAACCATCAACTATATCCAGAGCGATCCCAATCCTGATCTCAAGGTGTTAGGGGTGGTGTTAACGATGAGCACAAATACCAAGATTACCAGGGAGGTTTCCAACCAGATAAAGGAGACCTTTGGAGACCGGGTCTTTGAGACAGTCATTCGGCTAAGTACCAGGATGGCCGAAGCACCGGCAATGGGTCTAACCATTGGAAATTACGCCAGGGAGAGTGGTGTAGCGGAGGATTACCGGAAATTAGCGGAGGAGATAAAAGAACGTGTCAATCTTTAACAACAACAGCAATAATAATTTGAGGAACAATTTGATGCGGGAAATGATTGCCCCTCAGTCCTCGCTGGATGCCAACCCGAAGGCAAAACTCCTGCCGCTCGAAAAGCTTGTCAGCAACCCCTTCCAGGTCCGGCAGGACTTTGACTCCGCAGAAGCAGTAGCGGCCCTGGAAGAGCTGGCGGCTGATATTAGAGAACACGGGATACTCCAACCAATTCTGGTACGACCGGCCAGGGAGCCGGGCAAATTTGAAATAGTGGCCGGCGAACGACGCTACCGGGCGGCCCAGATTGCTTCAGTTTCACAAATACCAGCTACAGTTGAAAATTTCAGTGATGAGGAGGCCAGGCTGGTATCTCTAACTGAAAACCTCCAACGCTGGAATCTTTCATTTAAGGAAGAGGTTAATTTTCTGGCTGAGTTGAATGAAAAACGTTCTCAAGAAGGTTTTGGAGGAGATACCGATTTATCCAGGCTTATCCATAAATCCCGTACCTATGTTGCCAAGCGTCTTAAACTGGCCTTCTTTCCAGAGCTTATTGAACGAGTAGCCAGGAGTGAAATCTCGATTAATCAGGCTTATAGTGAAGCAGTAGAATTGGACCAGCTACCTTTCACAAGAAGTGATGGTGATGAAATGCACAATGTGTTCCCAGGGAACAGCCTTACTTCGGAACAAGTTTTACCCTTTACTGAGGAAGCTGTACCGGAGCAATTGGAACTAATATTGAATTCTCCAACTCAGGTTTCTTCCAGAATCAGAAACGCCTTTAAGACCAGAATGGTGCCAATTAGCCGGGCTAAAGAAGCCTTGAAACTGGTAGAGAAAGACATAGATAATTTCAGAGAAGAAGAACGCACGCAATTAAAAGAAACCCTGGAAGAATTGGAACAATTTTTAGGTCAGATAAAAGCGAAACTTTAACCTTCTTAAAAGTATTGGTTAGTCTAAACGGCCACTAGCACAGTGAATCGGAGTTAAAAATAGTCCTTGACTTAAAGTATGCTCTAAGTTATATACTCCTACTATGGAAAAAGAATTTACAATTCAAGAGGTGGCCCATGTTACCGGGTTGAGCGGGTACACACTGCCCTATTATGAGCGAATTGGTTTGCTCGACCCTATAGATAGGGCTAACAGCGGGCATCGCCGTTACGGAGCCGCTGACCTGGAATGGATTCAATTCCTGATCTATTTAAGGGCTACCGGGATGTCTATCCGGCAAATGCACCAATGCGCTGAGCTTAAACGGGGTGGTGACGCCACCCGCCGGGAGAGATTAGTTTTTCTCGAAGAACACCGCGAACGGGTCCAAGAGCAGATGATTAAACTCGAAGAATACCTGGCGAATGTTGATAAAAAGATACATGACCTGCAAGTAAGCCTGGCCGGTGACGATTTACTAAAGCCCGCCGAAAACCTCCTTTAGTCAGTTCGGTTTTTCCTGATTGTTTTTCATTTTGTAAAAAATCCTGATCCAGTGTCTTAGAAATTAGCCGCAGTGGTTGGCAAACTTTGCAACCCTTTATTAGTTGTGCCCAAAGGAGAAATTTATGTCTGAGCCACTGAAAATCAATAAGGGCCACAGTGCCCTGTTGGTGATGGATTACGAAAACGATATTATCGCCAGGTTTGCCAAAAACCCGGCTGAATTGCTGGACCGGACGGCTAACCTCATACGAGGGTCGAGAGAAGCCGGGATCCCGGTTATCTACGTGGTCGTCTGGTTCCGAGCGGGTTATCCGGAAATTAACCCGCACCCGAACAACCGGGTGCTGAGCGGTATCAGGGCGTCGGGCATTATGTTGGAAGGCACCACCGGGTCCGAAATACCGGCCCAGGTCGCCCCCTTACCAGGCGAGATCGTGGTGATTAAAAAGCGGTCAGGCGCATTCAGCAACACTGAACTGGCAACCCTGCTCAAAGCCCAGGATGTCAATTGTCTGATATTAGCGGGAGTGGCTACCAGTGGGGTGGTGCTTTCGACGGTGCGTTGGGCTGCCGATGCCGACTACGAGCAAATCGTGGTGGAAGATTGCTGCACGGACGACGACGAAGAAGTCCACCGGGTGCTAACCGGTAAGGTCTTTCCGACTCACGCCACAGTGGCGCGGGCGCAAGATGTGTTAGCGGCTTTGCAGGGTCAAAAGTCACCTTAATTAGCTTAGTTCTGGGTGGATGGAAGGGAAATACCTCGGCCCCATTGGACTTGAGCCGGAAATAGATATGACCCATCCCGATTGTTGGTAATAACCTTTAAGCAGATTGATATTAAACATTTCAAGAGGACGGTACTGATTGCTACGGGTTTTCGCAACAGCATTAAAACGCACCATCGTAAAAAAAAGGATATCGCATTAAACCGTTAACATCTTGGTTTTCCGTAAGGTACTACCCGGACCGGCCGAGGGCACTACAGGTACAATTGACCGGATAACCCAGGAACGCTGGCATCAAAACGAAGTAACCGTAGTCTGGGATGATGGAAATCTTAGCACACTTGGCCGTTTCGTCCTGGATAAAATCGAGGGAACGCAGTAAGCCCTCAGAACTTAAGGCCCTACTGGAGAGATCCGGTGGGGCTTTTTGTGGTTAAACGTTGCTTCAAGAGAATTTGAAAAGGAAAAAGCTGCGCTATTTATAAGGGCTGCGGGGAAACTGCCAGGATAAAAGACCGGCGCGGCAGCCCTTGGCGGGTAGCCGGGAAATAGTATCCGTTCACGGGGTAGTAAAAAGAGTTGGGGCAGGGGCCTTGAACCAAGCAGTCTCTAAACATTCAGTGAGGTAGTTTAAGAAGTTTTGACCTTGCTTTTGAACTGTCGCCCTTACCGAAAGTATTCGCTCAACAAAACGTTCGCCCCAATCACTCTGGTTGCCAAAACATTTCTTGCGCCAGATGACGCCACACCGTAAGGCTTGCTCGGCCGCATTATTGGTCGGCTCGACGCCTGGCTCTTTAACGAATATATATAAGCGTTCTTCCAGCTTGAGTAACTCTCGGCTGAAGGCCCGCACCGACCCATCGCCCAGTGTTTTACCTAACGCTAGGTGGCGTTTGAAGGCCGCTCGAATAGGCCCCACTTCTTCTAGGAGTTGCCCTCGGCTGATTTCTTCTCGTTTGAAGTGGTGCCACACCTCAAAGAGTTTTTCACTTTGAGCAATGCTCTCGTTGGCCCATCCCTCGGCTGGCCCGGCCCTTTGCGAAAGGCCCCGCAGGTTACGAATGAGGTGGGCCCAGCACAGTTGATGGCGGCTTTCTTCTAATTTGAGGTAGGGTTTATGCCGGTCCGAATGGATGATACCGGCATCATTAAGATTCCCTTATGTGCAGCCAGTGCACCAAAAACAACCATAGGGAGAGCATCACCAGGTAAGCGCCAGTGAAATTAACAAGCTATCATCATACTGCAAATTAATATTGTTGGTATTAGTTAATAGGGTCCCCAAACTATTTAGGCCGAAAGTATCTCACTTCTTCCTCGTTACCGGAAACACAAACTCAATTTCGATTACAAGGTGGTCGATTTTGAACACTTTTACCAAATTTACTTGAAGGCCGCTCGCAAAGCTGCCCCAATATCATTTAGAGCCTGTTTACCTTTGTCAATAACCACCGCCATAACTACCCAGCCATGTAGCACCCCTTCATAACGTTTAACCTCTACCGATACCCCGGCTTCTTTAAGGCGTTCAGCATAGATTTCGCCCTCGTCACGTAAGGGGTCATATTCCGCTGTCAGGACCAGGGCGGGCGGCAACCCGACCAGGTTATTGGACCGGAGCGGCGCGAAATAGGGGTTTTGCCGGTCGGCTTCCCCGGACATGTAGGCGTCCAGACCGAAGCGTAAGCCTTCACTTGTGATACCGTAGTCTCTGCCCAGTTCTTGCATTGAGGGTGTACCGGGATCGGGATATTCGAGAGCGGGGTTGACCAGCACCTGAAAGGTTATTTTAGGACCGCCTTTATCGCGGGCCAGCAGGGCTAACCCTGCCGCCAGGTTGCCGCCCGCGCTGTCGCCTAAAATCCCCAGCCGGGACGGGTCACCGCCGACCTCCGCGCCGTGTTCGGCGGCCCATTTCGTAACGGCATAACAGTCTTCGAGTGGAACCGGAAATTTGTTTTCAGGTGCCAGCCGGTAGTCTACCGAAATTGAGAGGCAACCGGCCCGGTTGGTGACAGCCCGGCTGTAAACATCAAAGGTGTCGAGGTTGCCCAATACCCAGCCGCCGCCGTGCATTATTATCAGGATAGGAAAGGGGCCAATTCCTTCAGGGGTATAAATCCTAACCGAGACAGGTCCGGCCGGACCGGCAATTGTACGGTTTTCGACGTGGGCGACCGGTTCTGGCGCGCCGAGAATAGCCGCCGCCACCGCTACTTCGTTCTGGCGCAACTGCTCGATAGGAATGTCTTGAATGGCTGGGCTTCCCGCCATGTTGTCAAGTAACGCCTGGGCTTGAGGATCCAGTGGCATAATCTTCTCTTTTCCTTTCTCTTTAAATGTTACTTACTCACCTTTGCCGGACTGAAAGCATTTCGCAAGGTCGCGGCAGTATCTTCGATGGCCCGGTTCGAGGGCTCGGTCAAAGTTGTTAGAATGTAAAAGCCGTGCAATACCCCATCATAACGCCGGGCCAGGACCGGGACTCCGGCCGCTTTTAGCCGCTCGGCATATTCTTCGCCGTCATCCCGCAGGGGGTCATATTCGGCGGTAATAACCAGGGCAGGAGCCAGGTCTTGCAAATTGGAGGCTTTAAGCGGTAAAAAATAAGGATTTTGCTTATCGGCTTCCTGTCCAAGATATAGTTCCAGGCACATCCTAATATCTTTCCTGCTCAAACCGTAACCTTCTCCCAGTTCCTGCATTGACTTTGAGCCGGGGTCAGGATAGTCCAGTAAGGGGTACACCAGCACCTGACAGGCCAGGTGAGGGCCGCCCCGGTCGCGAGTAAGGAAGGCCAATGCCGCTGCCAGATTGCCCCCGGCGCTCTCCCCCAGGACGGCCAGGCGGGCTGGATCGCCGCCAAATTCAGCCGCATGACCAGCGGCCCAGACGGCCACTGCGTAACAGTCTTCCAGCGGAACCGGAAACTTATTTTCAGGGGCCAGGCGGTAATTAACCGAAATTGTCAGGCATCCGACCCGGTTGGTAATAGCCCGGTTGGTGGTGTCAAAGACATCTATGTTCCCGGCAATCATACCACCACCGTGCAAAGTTATAAGAACCGGTAACGGGTCTGGCCCGGCCCCTTCCGGCCAGTAAAGCCGAATGGGAATTTTTCCAACCGGTCCTTCAATTTCACGGTCTTCAGTTCGGCCCACCGGCTCAGGATTCCCCAGCGACGGAATAATCGCCAGGTTAGCCGCCCGGATCTCCTCAATTGTGAGGGTATGGCTTTCAGGTTGCCCGGCAGCAGCAGCGGCATCAAGCATCGCCTGAAAAGGGGCAAGGAGTGGCATCGGTTTTCCTTTCCTTTTTTCTTTCTTATTTGCTAAATCGTTTTTGTTTTAGACCAGTTCTTTCCACTCCGGGTAACGATGGCAAGCCGCGAAACCTTCATTTTCGGTCGGGATTAATGGTGGTCGCACGGTGTGGCATTTATCAATAACAAAGGGACAACGCGTTGCAAAAGGGCAACCGGTTGCGCCTGAGACCGGTTTTAATGGTGGCGAGGCCGAAGCACTGGCAGAAGCAAGTTTTATCTCTTTACTTTGCTTTTGCTCGCGCTCCCGGCGAAGCCGCTGCAGGGTGGGATCGGCAATAGGTGCCGAATTAATCAGTTCCCTGGTATAAGGGTGGGCCGGGTTTTCGGTCACAGCCAGGGTCGCGCCGGTCTCCATCACCTGGCCCAGATAAAGGACGGCAATCCGGTCCGAAATAAACCGCACCACCGAAATGTCGTGAGAAATAAACAGAAAGCTCAGACCCTGCTCTTTTTGCAGGCTCATTAGCAGGTTTAATATCTGGGCCTGTACCGAAAGGTCCAGGGCGCTGACCGCTTCATCACAGATAACCAGCTCCGGGTCGAGCATCGGGGCGCGGGCGATGGCGATGCGCTGGCGCTGCCCACCCGAAAACTGCGAAGGAAAGCGACTGGCGGCTTCCTTGCCCAGGCCGACCCGTTCGAGAGCTTCCCCGACCCGCCGCTGAATAGCCACCCGGTCCTTTTCCCCATGGGCCTGCAGCGGTTCAGCCAGCGAACGCCCGACCGAAAGATAAGGGTTGAGCGAGTTATTGGGGTCCTGAAAGACCGCCTGCAAATTCCGGCTTAGATTGCGCCGATTTTTGCGGTCGAGATGGGTTATATCTTTTCCGGCCAGCCGGATTGTGCCGGAATGAACCGGAGCTAGCCCCAGGATAGCCTTTGCGATGGTTGATTTTCCCGAACCAGACTCCCCGACCAGGCCAAGGGTGGTACCGGGGACCATTTCCAGACTCACGCCATCCGAAGCTTTCAAAACCGGGTCCGAGCGCCGCCGCCGGTATTGTATTTCAAGGTCACGGATTTCTAATAAAGACGTCTCCTGGCTCTGGCTCATAAAACCT
>CADDZM010000225.1 GCA_902812345.1 Chloroflexota bacterium
AGTTGGAAAAGGCCGGATAAACTGGTTTAGCCAACAGTCGAAGCTGAAGCTTGAGACGCCAGGTGGAAGCGTTAATTTAAGGCTGTCTAAAAGCCTAAATTGTTGTTTAGTTATTTTTCAGAGGAACAAAAAATATAAACCCGTAATTAACCGGCTTTACCCTCCAGAACGGCTCTTACTTCGGCCAGTTCAGCTTCCCCAAGTTGCCATTCAGCCACGATTTCCCGGCGCACTTCCACCAGCTTATAAGCCCGCTTGTACTTTATGACTACGCCAATGGCGAGTTGAGGCCAGAGCGCTAGACGAGGCCGCCCCCTTTGAGGTTGCTCTGGCCCCGCTGGTAGTATTTTGTCGCGGAAAGCTCTCTTTATGGCTTTAGGATAAGCCGCCCACCCGTCTACACAGACCAGCACTTTGCCGGTGGATTTAGCGCAGCCTCGCACTATTTTTAGTAAACGGTCGGCCAGCTTGCGGTCACGAGTAGCGCTAACCACCCCACCCAGCCATAAACGGGTCGGCACCATGATACCCATGGCCAGCCAGATAACCTTACCGACCCCCTTGGCCCGGATTTCATCAAGCTGGACGTGCTGTAAATCGAGGTTTTGTTGCACCACCAACTGCTCATGGACCTTTTGACAATGCTGGCAGGTCCGGTCTCGCTAACTGGCGATGGTGCGTTCGTCCAGCCCAAAAGCGGCGACGATGGCCTGGATAGGGCAGCCCCAGGCGAGCAACGTGACCACTATAAGGACTAAACCGGCTGGTTTACGCAATCCTTCGAACAGGGTGCCGGTGCGTTCGCTAAAGGTTTTGCGGCAGACTTTACAGCGGTAACGCTGGCGCACTCGGTCATGAATGGTGATGTTGCCTTGCTTTTTGAGGCCTCTTTTGGGACAATGCTGGTAAGAGCAGAATTGCTCCCCAGCGTTCATCGGCATTGGTTGGTTTTTTGTTCATCAAAACCAAATTTTGCCAGATGAACGCTTTTATTTCAAGTTTCTTTGTTTTTCACCGTTTATTGGAGTGCTACCAGATAATAAACTCTTTACTTTTACAAGTTAAATGATAGAATCAATTTACTCACCCCTGGTTTTGAATTATTAAGAAGGTAACAAGAGGTTGCCATGGCAGATAAATTTATACCTTCTCAAACCACAGATTTAATGGAGAACAGGCTTAATAATCTTCCTCTACAATTAACTAACTTTGTGGGAAGGGAGCTTGAAATTGTTGAAATTACCAGATTACTCAAAACAACTCGTCTGCTTACAATTAGCGGCTCAGGAGGTTCCGGTAAAACCCGCTTAGCTCTTCAATTAGGCGCTGTTTTACTTCCAGAATTTACTTCCGGCGTGTGGTTGGTGGAATTAGCGCCAATTACTGAACCTCAGTTAATACCTCAAGCGGTTGCTAAAGCGCTTAAAGTTAAAGAAGAAGCCTGCCGACCACTGATCGAAGCGCTTGCTCGCTATCTTTATTCTAAAAAAATCTTGTTGATTGTAGATAATTGCGAGCATTTAATTGAGGCCTGCGCTCTCTTTATTGAAGATTTATTAAAAGTTTGCCCTCAGCTTTATATCCTCGCAACCAGCCGGGAAGCCCTCGAAATTAATGGAGAAACAACCTGGCGTATTCCAACTCTGTCAGTTCCGCCTCCTAAAATTGCCCTGGTACTTACCCAACTCACTCACTTTGAAGCCGTCCGGTTATTTATTGACCGGGCTTCCAACCTGAATCCCTCTTTCAAGCTTACCGAACAGAATGCTCCTTATTTGATAAAAATCTGCCAGTGCCTGGATGGTATACCATTGGCCCTGGAACTTGCCGCAGCCCGCACTCGCACCATGGGGTTAGAACAGATAGCGGCTCGTTTGGATGATCGTTTCCAACTTTTAACAGGTGGTAGCCGTAACTCACTACCCCGCCAGAAAACTCTCCGAGGAGCGATTGATTGGAGCTATGATTTACTGACCTACCAGGAGCGAAAACTGTTTGAAAGATTATCTATTTTTTCCGGTGGATGGACTATCGAGGCCGCGGAAGCTGTCTGTAAGGACGTGGTTAATCCTGGATTCCATGTTCTGGAAGGGCTATCTCAACTGGTTAACAAGTCTTTGGTAACCACCGAAACGCTGTTACAACAAACTTCCCAGGATAATTCTTCAACGCTACCAGGAGAAGCTCGTTTCTTTTTGCTTGAGACAATCCGCCAGTATGCTCGTGAAAAACTGGTGGAAAGCTTCGAGGAAAACCTGTACCGGGACCGGCATCTGGCTTATTTCTTAAATTTAGCCGAAAAAGCTGAACAAGAGTTGCAGGGAAAAGACCAGGTAATCTGGTTGGAACGTTTGGAACGGGAACAGGACAATTTCAGGGCAGCCCTGGAACGAATCTTTGAGGGTAGCAACCCTGAGTGTTTAGAGGTCGGGCTGCGGCTGGCAGCCAGCTTGATGAATTTTTGGGATTTTCGCTCCTATCTGGCGGAAGGTCGAGATTGGTTGGAAAAAGGTCTGAACCTGACCAGGGATTGGGCTAACAATTCTTTCAGAGCTAAGGCTCATTTTGCAGCCGGGGTCTTAGCCTGGCCTCAACAGGATTTGCAATCGGCCACCACCCATCTTACTTCCGCGCTGGCTTATTATCGAATAACCGGGGATAAACACAGGGCCGGTCTTTGCCTTTATTACCTGGGATTGGTCGCTACTTCCCAGGGGAATGGCGTGTTAGCAAAAAGTTATTACGAACAAAGTGTCGCTCTTTTTAGAGAGGTTAATGATACCACTAACCTGGCCACCGCCCTGGGCAGCCTGGGAATAAATGCTTTGCAGGAAGGAGATTACCAGACCGCTCACACTTTTCTCGAAGAAAGCGCCAACCATTACCTGGGACAGGAGAACCTTAACCGGTTAGCCTATATTTTAAATTATCTTGGGGAGTTAGCCCGGTGTGAAAAGAACTATCTGCAGGCGGCTTCTTACTATAAGAAGAGCATCAAATTATTCGAGGGAATGGGAGACCGCGGTAGTACCTGTATGCCTTATCACAACCTTGGTTTTGTTTATAAGAATCTAGGTGATAATAACCGAGCCATCGAATATTTCAGCCGAGGTTTTGAAATATGGCTTGAAGTGCGTAAGACGCGCTTTGTCCCGACTTTTGTGGCTGGTTTTGGCGGGATAGCGGTTGATTTAAAACAATTTGAGCTGGCAGCTACCCTCTTTGGAGCCTTTACCGCTTTTCAAAACTCTTTAAGTAACGTAATAGCCCGGGCTGACCAACTTGAATATGAAAAAGACCTGGCCAGGTTAAAGGCTATCCTTGAAAAAGATAAGTTAGAAAGAACCTGGCAAGCCGGGATGAAGTTGTCACTTGAAGAAGCCTTTGATCTAATTAAAAATGCGCTGCCGGTATCTAACAACCTCTCTCACAACTCACCGGAGCCAACTCCTAATGCCAGTAAGAAGCCTGATAATCTTTCGGTGCGGGAAGTAGAGGTGCTGAAATTGTTAGCACAGGGTCTTTCTAATAAGCAAATAGCCGCTAATTTAAGTATCAGTGTTCGGACAGTTGAGACTCACCTAAACTCCATATATCCTAAATTAAATATTACTTCTCGCAGTGCGGCTACCCGCTACACCCTCCAAAATAATCTCCTCTAAAATCTCTTATTTATTATGCAATAAGTAAGTAATTTCACGTGCCTGATGGACCTCTGCTTTCACCGCCCGGTTGGTTGTGGAATGAACCGGTAAGTAATTCCCCACAGGGTACTTAATCCACTCAAAAAAGCCCAATAAAAAATCCATGATTCTACGCTGGTGCCCTTTGGTCTGAAGGGTTAGACTGGCTTCAGGATAGGCTTAACTCGATTAAGCCAAGGCCAAGCTAACAAATTTGGTATCAGATAAAAGGATGTGAATACAATGACAACCCAGACTGTAACAACCTACAAATTGGATGGTCGCCTTTTGGAGACCTGCAACTGCGATGTAATTTGCCCTTGCTGGATAGGGGATGACCCGGATAACGGCACCTGTGACTCTATAATAGCCTGGCATATTGACCAGGGCGAGATAGAGCAGGTAGATGTCTCAAATTTAACCCTGGCTTTGGGCGTACATATTCCGGGTAATGTCCTCAAAGGTAACTGGCGCGTGGTGGTTTACATGGATGATAAGGCTACCGCGCAGCAACAGGAGGCCGTCTTAAAAGCTTTTACCGGCCAGTTGGGCGGTCCCCTGGCCGATCTTTCTCAGCTTATCGGGGAAGTAGCCGGGTTGGAGCGCGCTCCCATCAATTTCGAGGTTGTAAATGGCAAAGGTAGTATCACGGTCGGAAAATTTCTTTCCGCCGAAATGGAGCCGTTAAAGGGGGCCACCGGTTTGCCTACTACCTTACAGGAAACGATTTTTTCAACTAACCCCGGCTCTCCGGCTTATGTAAGCCGGGCCAGTTCCTTCAAATCTACCTCACCGGTGCACGGAGCGGGTTTGGAGATACAGGGTAAAAATGCCGTCCAGGGTAGCTTCCATTTTGAGTTTTAACTTATTCAGGGCTTTCGCTTGAAACAATTATTTCGAGTTTGATTTCCTTGAATCCCAGGGTCTCTCAAGCTCAAAGCGAAAATCGGGTCATTTTAAGTAATAGTGCCGGCCGTTTGTTAGCCGGCACTATTACTTGTAAATACAAGCTTGAACCAGAATTAAAAAGAGCGGAGAGATTTATGTTTTTATTAAGCACTCCCAGAAAAGTCTTTCTGGTGTTAATGGCCGGTTTGGTAGGGCTGGCCTGGTTTCTCTTGTGGCTATGGGGAGTTTCCCCTTACAGCCGTTACCTTGATCACTCCCACCTGGACGGGGTATACCTGGGCGATATTTACCAGCTACTTATTTTTGTGGCAGGTTGGACCCTAATGACGGTTGCGATGATGCTTCCCACCGTATTGCCGCTAATAAGCCTCTTCTTTGTTGTGACAAAGGGCAAACCAAACCAGGGAATTTTAATATATCTGTTGCTGGTAGGTTATCTTGGAGCCTGGACCGCCTTTGGAATAGTAGCCCACCTGGGGGACTGGTTGATTCACAAAACAGTTGATCAAAGCCCCTGGTTACAGGAAAGAGCCTGGATTCTGGGAAGTATCATAATCCTTACCGCTGGAATATATCAGTTCACGCCCCTTAAATATCACTGCCTGGAAAAATGCCGTTCGCCTTTAAGTTTTATCACCGAAAACTGGGGGACCAAAAATAGTCGTTGGCAGTCCTTAAAATTGGGGTTTGTCCACGGCAAGTTTTGTATCGGCTGCTGCTGGTCCTTGATGCTGTTAATGTTTGTGATGGGGACAGGAAATTTAGGTTGGATGGTTATGCTCGGTGGGGTAATGTCTGTGGAAAAAAATGTAGGTTGGGGCCGAAAAATTAGTAAACCGCTCGGTTTAATACTAATTGCCTGGGGCATGGTCAGTCTATTAAAGTTTTAGGCCAGATTCTAAATTATGTTTTACCTCGCTGGAAGAATTTCAGGTGCTTTTGCTTCGAGTATCTACCGGACCACCCGTCTTAATTTTACTCCCGCCCGGTAACCGAAAAAGAAGTTTTTTCAAAGAGCACCCAATCACCCGAAACCCACCTGGGCCAATCCAGTTTTACAGTTGCCAGCCGAGGTCAGGATGGAGCCCGCCTAACCCGTGTCATGGTTACTTGCTTCGTCCAGTAATCCAGTTAAAGCATTTTTGAGTCTACGCGGCCCCTTCTCTGGCTGGTTAGTACTGTCAAATGTGATTTTGTACCCCTTTGCCCACGCTTCATCTCATTTCTCTTTGGTGAGTTGTCCCCGTGCAGCCCCTATCTCCAAATCAAGTTCTACCCGCCTATAAGTACCCGGCCAACACCGACTGGGCCTTTATTTTTGTCAACAGCTAAACTAAAATTAACAAATAAGCCGGCTAACTTGCCTGATTAATGACCTGGACGGCACAGCGCCTACCAACGCGTTATCGAGTTAGCATTATGAAAGGAGAAACCGCGATGTCTGAGGGAAAGCAGGACAAAGACCAGGGCAAAGAAGGAATTGAGAACACACCTAAAGAAGTAGATAAACTGGATGAGGCTAAGTTGGACCAGGTATCAGGTGGCGTAGTGCACGAAGTTCCAATGGATTTACGGGAAGCTTTGATTTCTGACCCAAAAGCTCTCGCAGCATGGGAAAGCCTTACACCGCTTGCACGCAATGAATGGATCTGCTGGGCGACCTTCGTTAAAAAGCCAGAAACCAGAAAGGAGCATGTTGAAAGAGTCCTCACAGAACTTAAAGAAGGAATGCGCCGACCTTGTTGTTGGCTTGGCTGTACTCACCGCACGGATAAGGCAATAAGTCCTTCAGTACAATATGTTCTCAATAAACAACGCAGAAACGCTCGAACTCCTGGACAAAGGTCATGAGGTGCTTTTCCTTGTCGTTACTGGTCGCCCTGGTCGCCGCTATGGCCTCGTCCCTGGCCTGCTGGATGGCGGCCAGGTCAGCATCCGTTTCAAATCAAGGTCTATAACAACCTCCAAAATCTCTATTTTTAGTCACAATAACCGTTATTGACCCGGTGAGAGTCAGGGTAATATCTTTGTTCAGGTTCAAGTTATTGGGAAGCCCAAAATCTGAGATAACCGGTCGGTCTGGTTAAATCCTGGGTTAAAAAGGATATTCGCGGGTTTTAAGTCACCGTGGATAACACCATTAGAATGGGCAAAATCTAACCCGGCCAAAATCTGGTCAAAAAGCTGCCAGACCTCGGTCTGGTTGAATGGTCTGTCAGCAAACCTGGTTTTTAGGCTGCCACCGATGGCGAGAGGCATCGCCAGGTAAAGATAATCCTCGGTATTTCCATAATCTACTGGCGTCAGCATATTAGGATATTCAAGGCGGGCCAGCGCAGCAACTTCGTGTTCAAATTGCCGGAGCAACTTGTTTCCCTGGCTATCGGCAATTATTTTTAAGGCCACCGCGAAATTCATATGGACTTGCCGGGCTAGCCAGACCTCGGCCAACCGGCCTTTCCCAACCAGGCTCAAGAGATGCTAATTACCAGGCTGGTTACTCTCGGAAATTATTTTTTCGGCTATCATTTTTTTTATCCATTTTACAGAAAAAATCTTGTTTACAGAAAAAGTCTTGCTTTATCAGCACCTCTGATTTTGTTCAGTATTGTTGTTACTGAGCTGATTTCTGCCAGAACCACTACCAATAGCACAACCGGATTAGTCTGGTAGCCCCCACAGCCGTGTCAAAAGTGTACTTTCAGTAATTCCACAAGGTATCACTCTATATCGTATATTATACAATTTTGTTATAATATACCTATTACGCAAAATTATTATTTTGTACTCTCCGATTATGACTGGTGGAAATCCTTGCTTTGATTTCACGAGCCAGGTTGTTTTAAATTTGTTGTTGATTCGTAATTGACGATTTAATGACCAAGTGGGGGCATCAAAGGGGTTGCCGCAGCTGACTAAGCGATGGTGAGATTTATTAGGCTACTAACTAGTGGGCCACTTGTCACGGCCCTTGCCAATGCCTAAAGCTCACTGAATGGCGATTTTGGCGGCATATGGCCCACTAGTAAACTCAACGTACCAAACTTCAATTGCCGCTTGCAAAAACTATCAGATGGGTTCGAGTTAATTCTGGCGGTCCTTACCGAACTAAATTGTCGTGATCATAACTTTTTATTTAAAGGATGCCTGTGCCCGGGTGCCGACTAGTAGGGCTGCAATTGCTGCCAGAAAGTGCGCGGTAAAAAGTATTGTAGTCTTGCGCCGTTAAGAAAAAAGATTTTTGGAAAGGTTTCACAGCTACTTTCCGGTTACGTCTTGGATTGGTCAAAAATCGTTCTGACGGTCTTTCTTCAAACAAAGTTGCAAAGGCTGGGGATTGAAGCGGCTGTGTCCTGGTATGATTAGGAACAAATGACGATAATGTGCCATTTACTGACCAATTTGGTTTCCTGGTTCCAGCCTTTGCCTTCACCAACGATGGCGAGAGCTATCAACTCACTGTCACTACCCTGTGATTGTGGACCATGATGGCTAAACAAAGGTTTAAGCAGTTTGTTAAAATCATCTATTACTACAAAGGCCTAGGTGCAAAGTCGTAAAATTAGTTGGTATAGTTCTAACCTTTTGAGTGGTACGGTTGTTTGGTCACTTCTTATAAGTTCAATTGGGTTTTGTAACTTATCTAACTAGCAATCAAGGGTCTTTTCAGATAATTGAGTTTCTCAAGGAGGAAGAAGCATGGGATTTCTGAAACAAGTATCCGGTCGTTACCGGCCATCTACAGCAAGGATCCATTCTGGCCGGCTACCTGGTTGGGGCGGCTTGACCGTACTGGTGTTACTCACTACCCTTTTACTGGCAGCCTGTGGCGATGCGGCTACTGCCCCTGCCGCCGGGGTTACCACCTCCGCCGCCCCGAGCAGCGGCAGTAACTCCGCCACAACAGCGGCGGCAGGGACAACAGCCGGGGCGGCTACCACGGCAGCAGGGGCCGGGGCGGCTACTACGGCCGCCGCTTTCAGCGGCTCGTTTGATGGCACAATCAAGTTTGGGGCGCCTCTATCTCTGACCGGTTCCCTTAACAACGAGTCCAAACAGACCCAGGAGGGTTATGATCTCTGGATGGAAGCGGCTAACGCAAAAGGCGGGATTATAGCCGGCGGCAAGCATTACAAAATAGACATCAAGTATTATGACGATGCCTCGAAACAAGACCTGAGCGCAACCCTGGCGACCAAACTAATTACCGAAGACAAGGTAAATTTCTTACTTGGCCCGTATGGCACCGCCAGCACCAACTCCATGGCAACTATCGCTGAGCAGAACGAAATACCGATGGTTGAGGGTAACGGGGCCGCTGAATCAATTTTTACCCAGGGCCGCAAGTATACTTTTGGGGTTCTTTCGCCCGGTTCAAAGTATTTGCAAGGGGTGATTGACATGGCGCTGGCGCAGACGCCTAAACCGCAAAAAGTAGCAATCCTGGCCGCCAACGACTCTTTCTCTAAAGAAGTTGGCACCGGGGTCAAGAATTACGCCACCAGCAAAGGCTTGAACGTCGTTCTCTACGAAGAATACCCCAACGCTGAAACCAACCTGACTGCCCAGGTAACAAAAGCTAAAGCCCTGAACCCTGACATATTATTGAACAGTGGGCATTACGCCGAAGCAACTGCTATTATCAAAGCGAGTAAAGAGCTGGGCCTGAACCCCATGGCTTACGGCTTTTCGGTCGGTCCGAGCCTGCCGGATTGGGGTACTACCCTTAAAAACGACGGCAATTATGTGTTGGGTGGTTCGCAGTGGACTTCAGCCGTGACCTATAAGGGTGACGATGTGTTCGGTAGCTCCAAAAATTTCTTTGATATGTTCGTCAAGAAATACAATGTGGAACCAGCCTATCAGGCAGCAGACGGCGCGGCTTGCGGAATTGCTTACCAGAAGGCTATCGAAAAAGCTGGCTCTCTCGATCCAAAGAAGGTCCGGGATGCTCTGGCCGGACTGGATGTGATGACCTTTTACGGTCAGATCAAGTTTGATGAGCGGGGGCTCAACATGTTTAAGCCGATGGTGGTCGAACAGTGGCAGGACGGCAAAAAAACTACCGTCTGGCCGAGCGAGATAGCTTCAGCTAAACCACAGTGGCCAACCCCAACCTGGGATAAACGCTAAGCCGGATAAACCAGGAGTCATATTAAAGCTTATCGGTGGGAGGTTATCCTGCTGCTAAGCTTTAATATAGCTGCCCATAGCGCCGGTTCCCATCGTCCCCTCATTAACGGTTAAGTCGTCAAAGGAGATTGGCTGTGTCGCTACAAGTGCTTGTGAATGGAATTTTGCTGGGAGGCTTGTTGGGCCTGGTAGGCCTGGGATTTTCGCTGGTATGGGGTATTTTAAATATTGTTAATTTGGCCCACGCCGCTTTTATCATGCTGGGAGCCTACGTAACTTATTACCTGTTCGATAAACTTAACCTGGATCCTTTTCTGACCCTGCCATTTACCATGGCCCTGCTATTTGGCATCGGGTTTATAATTCAGAAGTTTCTGATTAACCGCATTATTAAAGCCCCCCTCCTGGTCACTTTCCTGCTGACTTTTGGCCTCGAAACATTTATTGTAAGCCTGGCGCGGGTTATTTTCAGCGGCACCCCCGTACGGGTTAGCCCGGCTTATGCCGCCAATGGCTTTCAATTGGGCGAGGCCATCATAAATTACGCCAAATTGGCCGGGGTGGGAGTTGCCCTGCTCCTGACTTATTTGCTCTACCTTTTCATGGCTAAAACCAAAACCGGTAACGCAATCCGGGCTGTTTCAATGGATCTTAACGCCGCTCGCCTGATGGGTATTGATATACCTTTTACTTACTGCCTGACTTACGCTATTTCGGCGGCCCTGGCCGCCGCCGCCGGTACTTTGCTTTCGGTCTGGCTGGGCAGTTTCACGCCAGACGAGTTTGGCATCTATAATATAAGGGCATTTGCGGTCGTTATCCTGGGCGGTCTGGGGTCAGTG
>CADDZM010000226.1 GCA_902812345.1 Chloroflexota bacterium
TGCGGTGTAAAATTCAATCATACTAAGAAGAGTGGAATTAATCTGACCCACTCTACAGGTTATATCAAAACAGCGTGCTACATAAATTACATCGGGTACGACAAATAATTAGTCTCCTGATTCAGTTAGGAGTAACTAATTAAAATGAATTACCTGAAAAAGCAGAGCAAACAACTCGCCTAAAAATCCAACTATTTCTATATAGAAAAGGCGAGAGGTTAGATTATTTTGAACTTAAAAAGGGCAGAGGTAAAGAGGTCAGCAAAAGTACGATCAGGATAGTAAATACAAGACCTTTACCACATCGCCAAAGCCTATTTTGCAATTAAAAAACATTGGTAGAACAACGAGCTACTAATTTTAATACTAGAAGCCTAAACAGAATGGATATTATATTTAAGGCTTTAAATTACTATTACTGGAAAGTTATACGCCTTCTATTAGTAAAGTAATCAAGTATCATCTTATCTATCTATAATATAACATAGGTTTCATAAATTGCAACGAATAAACCTCTGAATCTGAAGTAATTATTGATTAAAATTAATTTACATCATTTAAGAAGTGTTGATTAAACTATATGAGAGTTTGTCTTGTTTTTTGAGACAAATTGTATCCATTCACAGGGCAACAAAAGGGCTGGGGCAAGGCAGGGGTCTTGAACCAGACTGCCTCTAAACAAGCGGTGAGGTAGTTCAGAAAGTTTAATCCTTGCTTTGAACAGTAGAATGTACTTATAGGAAAAGTACCTAATTAACCGGCGGTATAATAAGCGGTGAGCAAGTCCATTACCGAGCAGCTGATCCCGGGAGTGCAAAAGTCACTGGTAGTTTTGCCGCCTTTGGTCCGCCGCCAGTGAAGAGTAAGTTTGCCTCCCTCGCCCTGGTGTACATCGCCCCAGCGCAGCCCGGCCAGTTTGGAAAGACGGCGCCCTGTCTGGATACCGACCGAGAGCAGGGCCAGGTCGCGCTTGCCAGCCAGGGTTGAGCGGTCAATGGCTGCCAGTTTCACCTTACCTTTCTTAGGGGTGAGCGATTTAACCCCGGCGTAAGCCTGAACCGGCCAATGCTCGATTGGTCCAATCTGGTTCTCTTTCTACTATACAATTATTTCTTTTGAGGTTTCCCTTACAGTATTTCTCCACTCATTCGGTTACCTTGTAAAGCCGAGTTACTACCTATAATTAATCCCCTTAGATTACATCTTCATTGCTTATTTTCTTTTCCTGATCGATCTGTTATCTTGCCTAGATTGCTGCCCGACTTGGCGTTGCGTGGATGATTTGAGGGTTTGAGCCAGCGTAAGGTGAACCAGGCCATTGAGGTTACTACACTTGCCAACAACCACAATCCCACCCCTGCCATCATTCCAACCGCGGCTGTTATCCAGATACTGGCCGCAGTAGTTAACCCGCCTACTTTAGATTCATCCCGCCAGATAGTACCGGCCCCTAGAAACCCAATCCCTGTTATTATTTGGGCGGCTACCCTGGCCGGATCTCGAACCGTACCCAGGTTATCAAAGCCGTACACGGAAATTAACATAAAAGCACAAGAACCAACCCCCACCAGAATATGAGTGCGTAGCCCCGCCGGTCGGTGGGCTGACCGGCGCTCCCAGCCGATTAACCCTGCCAGAACATAAGCCAACATAAGCCTCAGAACCATCGTAAAATCAGCCGGTGGGTTGCTTTGAAAGAAAGAAGCCATTTTGTGTCCTTTACAAGGTAAGTTTAAAGCAAGCCCTTTTTATCAAGGTTTTATCAAAAAAACATTGGTGGATTTTGTCCATTATTGATTAGATACTTTGTTGGTACCCGCTGGAAAATGGGATAACCCCACTAACTATTCCAAAATCTATCATTATATACAAGAAAGTATTGACAAAATTCCTCATGATGGTATAATTCTACCACAAGATACAAAAAGATTACAAATGTAATAAAAACCTCACCATTCAAAACTGATAAGAAGGGGAGAGAAAACCTAAATGATTAGCCCTGAACGGCATTCTTACATCTTAAAATTGATTGATGATAAAAAGGTTGTCACCATTAACGAACTGGCGAAACCGATGCGAGTTTCGCCTAACACTATCCGCCGCGATTTGCAGGAGCTTGAGAAGCTCGGCCTTTTGCGCCGCACCCACGGTGGAGCAGTTCTGCTGGACCAGGTAAAGCCGGATGACCTTTTCTCCTATCACACCCGCCAGCATGTTCAGGTTGAAGCTAAAGAAGCGGTGGCTCAGGCGGCTCTCCAGCTTATTAAAGATGGCGATAGCCTGATTCTACATAGCGGCACGACGGTCGCCCTCCTGGCGCAGGCCTTAAAATCTCGCAAGGATTTGACGGTGCTGACTAATTCTTTGCTGGTGGTCCAGGAACTTGAAACCACTGGCGGGATTGAAGTGCTGCTTACGGGCGGTTCTGTTGACCGTAATCGCAAAATGCTGCACGGCCCCCTGGCCGAGAACTCCCTGGGACTGGTAAGAGCAGATAAGGTTTTTTTAAGCGCCAGTAGCGTTTCGGCCGGTGCAGGGTTTTCGACCAGTGCTGCGGGCGAGGTCAATTTAGAACAGGCTTCCATCCGCAATTGCGCCGAAGCTTATTTACTGGTTGACCACCTTAAATTTGAACGCTCCGCTTTCTGGAATATCGCCCCGCTGACCAGCCTGACAGCTGTCATTGTGGATAAAGCCATTAAACCGGAATATGTCAAAGAGATGGAGGACCAGGGAGTTAAAGTTATCCTGGCCTGACAACCAGGTGGTGTGCGGGTCGGTTAGTCTAGTCTATTAAAAGCCATAAGACCAGGCACAAAAGGTTTCTTTTAGGAACATCCACAGTGAAATTTATTTTGAAATCTATTCTAAAGTTTATTTAATGAGCAAACTTATTCTTTTCGATATTGACCATACGCTGGTGGATGTCTTTTCCCTGCAAAGGGCTGCCTACCGCTTGATGTTTTTACAAATTTTTGAAATCGAAGCTGATTTAATGGACATCTGGCCTTTTGGTAAAACTACCGACATGCTTATCCGGGAGATCAGCCATAAGCATGGTCTGGCCGAAGGTTTAGTTGAAATGCAGTTGGAAGCTGCCCGGCAATGCCTGTTCGAATTTACCGACCAGCTTTATCACGACCTGAAAGAGCAGGTTTTACCGGGAATATTTGAACTCCTGGGCTGCCTGAAGCTTAAAGATTACCGGCTGGGGATAGTTACAGGAAATACCCCCCTTATCGGGCAACTGATTCTGGAAAGGGCCGGTTTAGCTTCTTTTTTCGAAATCGGCGCTTTTGGTCCTGAGGCTGCCAGCCGGGTCGAACTGGTAAGCCTGGCCGTCCGGCGGGCCAATCAGAAGTGGCAGACTCAATTTAGCGGTCGACAGGTAGTGGTAATAGGTGACTCAATCCATGATGTTCAGGCTGGTCAGGCTTATGGGGCCATAACCGTCGCCGTAGCCACCGGTTTCGATGACTTTGATAAATTAAAATCTTACCGGCCCGATTATTCATTTCAAAATTGCAGCAACTGGCCGCAAATCTGCCGGAGCCTTTCCGAACTCCCTGAGGCTGAAACACTCCGCCAGCCGAGCAGAGATTAATTTCGCTTTTAAGGTTAAATTCCACAGGCTAGAGACTATCTCAAAGGCTAGAGGCTATCTCAAAGGTCAGAAGTTGTAGCTTACTTCCAGGATTTAAAAGAAGAAATAAACTTGAGGTGTAGAGCCTCATATGACCGAGGGGAGGTATCAAAGATGATGCGGAACTTTACCAGGTTACTCGAAGTTTCTTCTGCTAAAAAAGCAGTCCCCATCCGTTGTAATTTCCGGCTGGAGTTGGTCGCCTGCTTTTTCTTAAGCTTGCTACTGGCCGCCTGTGGAGATAACACGGCAACTCCGGCTGCCTCGGTCGGTGCAGCAACCACTTCTTCGGCTTCATCGTCGGCCGGCACTATCACTAGTGTCGCCAGTACTGCTGGAAGCGGAACCACCACTGCTACCACCGCTCAGGCTGGTTCTAATGGGTCGGTCACCGAGCTTACTTTCTTCTACCCGGTGCTAGTGCCAGGCCCCATTACCAAGCTTTTCGATAAACTCAGCGCCGATTTCACCGCCGCTAACCCCGACATCAAGATTAACACGGTTTTCTCCGGCAGTTATGACGATACCACCAATAAAATCCAGACTATTTTGCAGGGTGGGGGTGCCCCGCCGGACCTGGCTATTATCGGCAATCAGCACACCGCCATGTACGTGGATATGGATGCCATAATTCCACTGGACGATTTTATCAAAGGGGAGGGCGACGCTTATATTAACGATTTCGTACCTGCTTTCATGCTTAACACCAAGTTTAAGGGGAAGACCTGGAGTATCCCTTATCAGCGCAGCACCCCCGTAATGTACTATAACAAGACCATGTTCAAGGAAGCTGGCCTCGACCCCGAAAAGCCGCCCCAGAACTGGCAGGAGGTCATTGACTACGCCAAGAAACTAACCAAACGTGACGCTGCCGGCAAAACGACTGTGTGGGGAGTAGAAATCCCTTCCGACATTGACGCCTGGGTTATTCAGGCTATGGCGGTTGGCAACGGACGACCCTGGGTCAATGAGCAGGACGACAATAAAGTATTTTTCAACGACCCGGCCACTTCCGGCGTACTCCAATATCTCCGTGACCTGGCGAACGTTCACCAGGTAATGCCCGGCGGCCTGATACCCTGGGCCCAACTCCCGACGGAATTTACCAGCGGCAAGACCGCGATTATCTATCACACCATCGGTAGCCAGACCAGTATCCTCAGCCAGACGCAAGGTAAGTTTGATGTAGGGGTCGGTTTCATACCGGCGGGGAGCAAAGGTTATGGCGTTGTAACCGGCGGCGGCAACCTGGCGATCTTTAAAAAGAGTTCTCCGGCCAAGCAGCAAGCGGCCTGGCGTTTTATCCGCTTCCTTACCCAGCCGGATAAGGTAGCCGAGTGGTCGGCGGGAACGGGCTACTTGCCGGTGCGTAATTCCGCTTACGACCAGCCCAGCTTTAAAGATTACCTGGCTAAAGCGCCCGGTACGGCCGTTGCCCGCGACCAGTTAAAGTATGCCGCTAAACAGATGGGCGTTCACGAGCTGTTGAAGGTAACGGACATCATCAAGGCCAATATTCAGGCCAGTATCACCGGCGAGAAATCGCCCCAACAAGCCGTAGAAGACGCTCAAAAAGATGCCGACCGTATCCTGGCCCGCTTCAAGGAGTAATTCAGCCCTGCTGGTGTAATGCTGCATCTGGCAGTCGACACAATACTATGCCGGTAAACTGCTTACTCCTTTGTGAAAATGACTCCATCAGAACTAGTTTACCGGCTCCGGCCCTTACTGCTACTGGATTTTAGCGCCCGGTTTAATTTGGAAAGTTAGCATGTCTACTCGCGAAGCCGACTCAAGTTCAATGACACAAGCCCCGGACCCGCTCCAACCGGTTATGGCTGGCCCAACGCCGGGGCCGGTTCCACCGACCGACTCTAAAAAAACTGGCGGCAAGAGACTGGGCCTATTAACGACCCTGGCTGGTTACCTGTTCGTCCTGCCCACCCTGGTCTTTGTGGCGACTTTCACGCTGCTGCCCCTGGCTCTCGCTCTGAATAGCAGCCTACGGGTGGATAAACGGGTAGACCCCTACGCTGAAAACGGGCGTTTCGTCGGTTTAGGAGTCTATGCTGAACTCTTTAACGACCCGGTCTTTACCAAAATGCTGGGTAATACGGCAGTTTTTATCGCCACGACCGTCCCGGCCAGTTTGGTCCTGGCCTTCGGCTTAGTACAGCTACCCGGAAAACGGGTACGGAAATAGTAGCGAAAAGAGGTAACATTTGGTAAAGTCCTTGCGCTAACAAAAGGAAGGCTAAAGATTAGTGCGAGGACGTAAATCAAAACTGCTTATCGAAATTCCTGCGGCTACCCAACAAGTAATGGAAGGGTTGTGCCGCGCTCAGAAAACACCAGTCGGTCTGGTCCGCCGAGTAGAGGGGATACTCTTACTCCACCAGGGTAGGACTTTCGTAGATGCCGCAAAAGGGGCTGGCCTGGCTGAACGCCACCTGCGTAAATGGGCCAAACGCTTTAAGCAGGATGGTTTAGATGGCCTGTATGACAAAGGCAGACCGGGGCGGCCTCCCAAGTTCTCTCCCTGAGGTGCTTATCCATACGGTTAAGATGGCCTGTGAACTACCTGACCAACACGGTTGCTCGCTGTCCCAGTGGGATTGTCAAAGATTAGCCGACCAGTTGGTAGCTGAGGGCATTGTTACCAGCATTTCTCGCGAAACGGTGCGGCGCATATTAGCTGATCACCAGCTTAAACCTTGGCGCTATCACCTATGGCTCTCACCCAAAGTGCCTCGCGATGCGGCCTTTATCCAAACTGTGCGAGTGCTAGTCGCTCTGTACACGCGGGAGTTGGAGGAATGGGAAATGGTGCTATGTGTCGATGAAAAGACCAGTTTGCAACCCCGGCCTCGATTGGCAGCGACTTTGCCAGCTCGCCCTCAACAACCACTGCGTTTAGAGCACGAGTACAAACGGGTTGGAGCCTTAAATTTATTTGCAGCCTTTGACACGCGCAGCGGGAAAGTTTACGGCTATACAGCCGAGCGTAAAAGACAGGCCGAATTCATCATTTTTCTGGAGCAAGTGGACAAAGCGATAGAGAGCAAGATTACCCGGATCTATATTGTTTTGGATAACGTGAGGATGCACAAGGGTCAGCAAGTAAAAGCGTGGTTGGCCGAACACCCTCGTTTTATCTTCCAACATCCACCAGTGCATTGCAGTTGGATAAATCAGGTAGAACAATGGTTTTCGATATTACAGCGCAAGCGGTTTGGGGTAGCAAACTTTAAGAATTTGGGCGAGCTGGCCGAGCGCATAGAGGCATTTATTAGGGAATGGAATGAAAAGGCGCATCCCTTCAAATGGACAAACGCGTCGGGAACCAGGCTAATAGAGAGATATGAGCAGAAAATGGGGCTGGCAGCCGGGGCCACTAAAAGTGGAACCCAAAAGATAAAGGAAAAAGGCCGAAGCCCGCAAAGGCAAAAAGATTATAGCCTTCAGCCAGTAATTAGCCTTCGCCCAGATACAAACATTACCCATTGTAGGGTAAGTAGGCACTATGCTTTGGTCGCTTGATTTCCATACCCTATTTGTAAGTGGCTGTACTTAGCGCTGCTGCTGAACCGGGGCCGACACGGCCTGGGTCTACTTCGGTCAGGTTTTTTCTACCCCACAGTGCTCCCAATGGTAAGCGCCGGGGCCATCTGGCTCTTTATCTACAACCGTAACTTTGGCCTGGCAAACGACCTGGTCAACCTGGTGGGTTTAGACAAGCAAAATTGGTTAGGTACGCCCCAATGGGCTATGACGGCCCTGATTATTATGACCGTCTGGAAACAGGCCAGCTACTATATGATTTTCTTCCTGGCCGGGCTGCAGAGCTTGCCGGGTGATGTCCTGGAAGCCGGTAAGTTAGACGGGGCCGGAGGCTGGCGCAGCACCCTCTACCTGACCCTACCTCTCCTACGCAACACTATTTTGTTCGTCCTGGTGACTGCTCTAGCGGCGGCTTTCCAGACTTACGACCAGATAGCGGCGCTAACCAAAGACGGCGGGCCTAACAATTCTACCAACCTGCTTTTGTTTAACGCCCGGATAGATTTTAGTAATGGAGATTATGACCGGGCTAACGCGCAAAGTGTGCTGCTGGTAATTACCCTCTTATTACTGGCTTTAATAGCCTATTGGTTAGCCGAGGGACGCCACAAGGATGTTAATTGAGCAAAACGGAAAGAACATGCGCGTAAATTTCATAACAAATTCGGCTAAAAAAAACAGCCTGGCTAACAAACACGGTAGAAAAGCGCCGGTCCTTCGCCCGCTGGATTTACTACGCTCCGGCCTGAACTGGACTGTGATGGTGGTCTGGCTGGTTCCCCTGATCTGGGTAGTAGCAATTTCGTTACGCCCGCAAACCGAAGCCCTGGGTCGGGGTTCCAGCCTGTACGGCGGTAGCCTTACCTTACAGAATTACACCGAAGCCTGGGACGTGCTGGCTCCGAGCTATGCCAATACGGTTATCATTGTCTTTGGGACTCTAGCGGTGCAACTGGTCACGGCGACCCTGGCCGGTTTTGCTTTTGCCCGGCTTAACTTCAGAGGCCGGGATTGGCTTTTTATTCTGGTCTTGATCCAGTTGATGATACCCGCTACCGCTTTAATAATTCCTAACTTTTTCCTACTGCGCAGTCTGGGTCTATACGATACATTGCTGGCCGTCATGGTACCTTATTTTGGCTCGGCCCTGGGTACTTTCCTGATGCGCCAGACCTTTAAGGAGGTGCCGGTGGAATTCGATGAAGCGGCCCGCATTGACGGCGCGAATTTAGGCCAGATCCTTTTCTATATCTACCTGCCGGCAGCGGTTCCAGGATTGGTAGCCTTTGCCCTGGCTTCTATTACCTATCACTGGAACGAATTTTTGCTACCATTACTGGTAACCACCGACAAGACCAGCCCTCTAAGCGTCCGTCTTAGCATCCTGGCCGCAAACGAAGGTGGAGTTCAATGGCCGCACCTGGCAGCCGCCACCGTCTTAATAATTGTGCCACCGCTGTTGTTGTTCATGGTGCTGCAAAAACAATTTATTAATAGCTTCGTCCGCTCCGGGCTGAAATAAACTCACCTGTCGGGACAGTTGGTTGGAGAGGCTTGGGCTAAAACACCGGAAAAACAAAAGAACAATTACAAATAGCAAGAAAGCTGAAAATTAGCCGAGTTTTAGGACATTGGATATGCTGGGAAAATCAAAAGATACAAAAAGTAAAAGCACAGTTGAAGCGGCGGCTTCAAAGTGTGAGCGGGAAGCAGTTTTTTCAGGCAGCGAGGAGCGCTGGTTAGCGCATGCCCGCGAGGTGCTGCAAGATGAAACGCTGGCCTTAACCGCGCTCGCGCAAGGACTGAACGTCCAATTTATTGCAGTTTTAAAAGCAATCCTGGAGTGCCGGGGCCGGGCGATAATAACCGGGGTCGGCAAGTCGGGGTACGTTGCCCGCAAATTAGCGGTGAGCTTATCCAGCACGGGTACGCCAGCCTTCTTTCTCCACGCCGGGGAAGGTGCGCATGGTGACCTGGGAATGGTTAAACCGGAAGACCTGGTAATAGTGCTTTCTAATAGCGGTGAAACCGCCGAAATTATGACTTTATTACCTACATTGAAAAACCTGGGCTGCCCCCTCGTTGCTATTACAGGCAGCCCCTCCTCTACCTTGGCCCAGGTCACCAACTACCACCTGGATATAGGAGTCAGGCGGGAAGCCGGTCATCTAGGGCTAGCTCCTACAACCAGCGCACTGGCTATGCTCGCGCTGGGAGATGCGCTCGTAGCCGCCCTGATGGTAGCGCGAGATTTTCGAGCCGAAGAGTTTGCCCGGTGTCATCCGGGCGGTACGCTCGGTCGGCAACTTCTTGATAACAAGTTTAGCAACAATGCTAAGACACCTTCTAGTAAGTAGAGGGAGAAAGGAAGAACGATGGCGATTAGTATTAGACAAACCGGGCTGCGCCTGGCCCTGATGTTGCTGGCTGCATTTGGCCTGGTGGGGCTTACCGTTGGCTCGGCCGGAGCCTGGAGCAACTTCGGTGGTCCCTGGTACAGTCACTCTACGATAACTCAGGCTAATATTGAGCCGATCAATATTCTGGTCTCTACCCGGGGGCCGACCTATAACAATCCCCCTCAAACCCAGGATGATGTCAGAAATGTGCTGGCTAGCCAGGGCTGGTATAACAATGACTGCTATGACCCCAATGTTACTCTAAATAACACTGTGTGGCGCGGTTCACAAAGCACCGATAATGGCAACCCGAAGGCCAATACCTGGCCGTTCTCAGGTTGTGGGACCGGTACGCGCAACCATTACCGGCAGTGGTATCGAATTGATGGTTGGGACGGATATACCTGGGAGAACACTAACTACATTGCCGCAAGTATGGAAGCTGTGAAAGGTACCACCCGGACTGATGGCGCCGGCAATCAACCTCAGACTTGTAATGCAATTCATTGTTTGACGGGTGACACTTTCAACAATGGACGGCAGGGCATCTGGAACAGTCTCTATAACGGCTTTAACAGCCTTTACCGGGTAAAGTCAACTTCTTCCGTCTGGCTGGGCAATACTGCCTGGATTCAACAAGAGGGCTTTTATTATCGGGGCGATGGTTACGCCTGGTGGTTGGAGCTATGGCCTTAAATTCTTTCGTGTTTGAGATTTAGTAGTCAAGCAACCAACCGGTCATCTAATTTAGAGTCGGCTTTATCTTAAGCCGACTCTAAACCAAACCTCAAGCAGTGCTATTGCAACAAGTTTTAGCTGTTAAAGCGGAGAAACTACGTGATAAAAGAAATAAGTATCAGCCAAAGATTGTATAAAATAGGACGATTTCTCGAGTCTCTCTTACCTTTTGTTTTGCT
>CADDZM010000227.1 GCA_902812345.1 Chloroflexota bacterium
GGTATTCGGTCTCGATGACCAGTTGGCCGGGGCTGGGGGCCGGTTTACGCGGGGCCAGGTGGGCCTTGCGGGCAATCAGGCCGGCGCTATCGAGCAGGCGGTCGAGCAAGTGGTTCTGCCAGCCGTTGCCGACCATCTCGCCCTGGTAAAGCTCGGCTTCTTCGGCCAGCAAATAGAATAGGTTGGCGTAATCGCGGGAAAGCTGGGTCGGGTTTGGGTGGGGTAGGGCCAGACCCTGCAACAGGCGGGCAAAAGCCTGGCCGGTGGGGTCGGCTAAAACGTCCGAATAAACAAGTAACTGCTGGGTAAACTGGTAAAGCCTGGCGAAGTCCGTCACTGAAATTTTTCCTCTAATCTAGCCGCTCTCAACCTTCCCGGTTAGATTTTATATCTGGCCGATTCGCCGTTAAAATAGCTGAAAGCCGGGTTTTTATAGCAGAACTACCGGAAGAACTGTTCTTATTTTACCAAAAATCAGCATGTAACGCTAATGACTTAAAAAGCAGTCAGTAGCCGGTGGTCAGAAGTAAGGGGTCAGTGAACAGAGGTTATAAAAATTTCAATAAGGGCTGTACTTAGTACAACTGCTCACAAGTTCGTAGCAGGTTATTGCGGCCAGTTTTGGCTTAGAATTGCTTACGGCTTAGTCAAAAGTCCATTTCTACCCACTGCATATTTGTGAGCAGTTGTACTTAGGATGAAAGAACTTTTTAAAACAAGCAAGTGAAAAAACAAAGGAGAATATTTTGACCTTAAAGATTGTGCAGGTTGGAGTAGGCGGCTGGGGCCAGGACTGGTATAAAAATATCATTACCAAATCGGAAGATTTCGAGCTGGTCGCCGTGGTAGACGTGGAACCTTCGATGCTGGCCTGTGTGCAGGAGCTTGGGGCAAAAGTCGAACACTGCTATTCATCGGTGGAGCAAGCCCTTGAATCGGTCGAAAGTGACGCTGTGCTGGTAACAACCACCCTGCCCTACCACGTGCCGGTGGCCCTGGCGGCCCTAAACGCCGGGCGGCACGTCCTGACCGAGAAACCGTTCGCTCCGAGTGTTGAGGAAGCCCGGCAGGCGGTGGAGTTGGCGGCGCAAAAAGGATTAATCCTGATGGTCAGCCAGAACTATCGCTTCTTCCCGGCGGTGCGGACCGCCCAGGCGCTGGTACGCGAAAACCGGGTGGGGGCTATCCACACCGTGAATATAGATTTCCGGCGCTATGTCCCGCAAAATCTTGACTCGAAAAACCGCCATTATCACCTCAAACAACCACTCTTGATGGACATGTCAATTCACCATTTCGACCTGATGCGCGGTGTACTGGGGCAGGAACCAGTCGAAATAAGCTGCACCACCTGGAACCCGGGCTGGAGTAGTTTTAAGGAACCCCCGGCGGGCGCGGCCACTATCAAATTCGATGGCGGCGCGGTAGTCAACTACCGGGGAAGCTGGATAAGCTCCGGCCCGCCTACACCCTGGGCCGGGGAGTGGCATATCGAAGGCGAAACCGGCGAGATTATCTGGACCAGCCGGGACAATGTCGGGGCCGGGGCCGACCGGGTGAGCATCCATGATATTGGGAAGCGCCCCCGGAATGCCCCAATGCCGCTCCTGGAACATATTGACCGGGCGGGGTCTTTGCACGCCTTCGCGGAAGCTATCCAGAGCGGCATGGAGCCGGAAACAACCGGCAGCGATAACCTGGGCAGCCTGGCCCTGACCGCCGCCGCTATTCAATCGGCAGCCACCGGCTTACCTGTGCGCCCGGGTAAAAAGTAGTTTCAAGCGATTAGCTGACCACCTGCGCCCACCGGTCGGCGTCCGGCCCAATAAGCGATAGAAAGAAGGCGAAGCCCGGGTCACCAAACCCGGCCTCACTTGTAGTTGGATAGAATAAAAAAAGGAGCCAGTCATAGCGGCTGGCTCTTTTTGATACGCTCTAAACCGGACGATTAAGCCTGTGAAATAAGCTGGCGCAGCACGTAAGGCAGGATGCCGCCGTGCCGGTAATACTCGACTTCAATGGGCGTATCAATCCGCATGGTCAGCGGCACTTCGTCGGCGCTGCCGTCGGCCCGGTGGATGACCAGGGTAACATCCTGGCGCGGGCGCGGGTTTTCAGAGTAACCGGTGATGTCGAAGGTCTCGGTGCCATTCAGTTTCAGGCTCTGGACGTTGGCGCCTTCCTTGAACTGCAAAGGCAATACGCCCATGCCGACAAGGTTACTGCGGTGGATACGCTCGAAACTTTCGGCAATTACGGCGTTGACCCCTAACAGGCTGGTGCCTTTAGCAGCCCAGTCGCGGGAACTACCGGTGCCGTACTCCTGCCCGGCGAAAATCACCAGGGGCGTTCCGGCGGCCTGGTAGCGAATAGCCGCGTCGTAGATGCTGAGTTGTTCGCCGTGGGGCTGGTAGACCGTAACGCCGCCTTCAGTGCCGGGCGCCATCTGGTTTTTGATGCGAACGTTCGCGAAGGTGCCGCGCACCATTACCCGGTCGTTGCCGCGCCGCGAACCGTAGCTGTTAAAGTCTTCCGGCGCGACGCCTTTTTCAATCAGGTAGAGACCGGCAGGCGAGGTCTTTTTAATCGAACCGGCCGGGCTAATGTGGTCGGTCGTCACCGAGTCGCCAAAGATTGCCAGGGGCCGGGCGTTTTTGATGTCTGAGAAAGTACCCGGCTCAATGCCGAATTTCTGGAAGAAAGGCGGCTCCTGGATATAGGTGGAATGAGCGTCCCACTCGTAAACGTCGCCCGTACTGGCCGGGATTTCGTTCCACAGAGGGTTCTGCTCGGCGAAATTGTTGTAAAGCCGCTGGTAGGTCGCCGGGTCGGTCGCGGCCTGCAAGACATCGCGCACTTCCTCACTGCTCGGCCAGATGTCTTTGAGGTAAACGTCCTGGCCGTTCTGGCCCTGACCAAGCGGTTCGTTCGCCATATCAATATCCACCCGACCGGCCAGGGCAAAAGCCACCACCAGGGGCGGACTCATCAGGAAGTTTGCCTTGATGCTCTGGTGGACGCGGGCCTCAAAGTTGCGGTTGCCGCTCAAAACACTCGCGCCGATAAGGTCGTTCTGGACCACCACATCTTCCACGCGCGGGTCAAGGGGGCCGGAGTTACCGATACAGGTTGTGCAGCCGTAGCCGACCAGGTTAAAGCCAAGCTGGTCGAGATAGGGCTGGAGGCCGGTTTTGTTGAGGTACTCGGTTACAACGCGAGAGCCGGGAGCCAGCGAAGCTTTAACCACCGGGCGGACGTGCAAGCCTTTTTCGACCGCCTTCTTCGCCAGGAGACCGGCGCCTAGCATAACGCTCGGGTTCGAAGTATTCGTGCAGGAAGTGATGGCCGCAATCAGAACGTCGCCGTGGCCGAGCGTTTCGTTGGCGGGCGGTAAATCCTGGGTGGGCTCCACCACGCGGTCCGGGGTGGGCCGGTTGTTCATCATTTCGTATTCGGTCAGTTCACTGGTATTGTGGACCGTCAGCGGGGTCGGTTCGGTTTCCGGGGCTTGCTCGCCGCCGCCGCTAACCTCGATGTCCTTGTTGCCGTGCCAGGCTCCGATTTCGGTCGGGTAGGTTTTTTGCAGGTCTTCGAGGGTCTTGTTATAGCCATTCTGCTGGACCGGTCGGGTCAACAGCGAGGCAAAAGTGTCCTTTAACTGGCTCAATGGAATACGGTCCTGGGGGCGTTTCGGCCCGGCAACGGCCGGTTCAATCGAACTTAAATCCAGTTCGAGGACATTGCTGTAATCAATCTGGCCCGCCTGTGGCATCCCGAACAGCCCCTGCGCTTTGTAGTAGTTGCGGAAGGCGTCCACTTTCTCCTGGCTGCGGCCCGTAAAAGTGAGGTACTCGCAGGAGCGTTCGTCAGGCGGGAAGTAGCCCATGGTCGCGCCGTATTCGGGAGCCATGTTGCCGATAGTCGCCCGGTCGGTCAGGGGAAGGGAAGCGGCCCCTTCGCCAAAGAATTCAACAAACTTGCCGACTACCTTCGCCTTACGCAGCATCTCGGTAATCCGCAGCACCAGGTCGGTGGCAGTCGCGCCTTCTTTGAGCGAACCGGTCAGGTGAACGCCGACCACGTCGGGCGTCAGGAAGTAGACCGGTTGGCCGAGCATGCCGGCTTCGGCTTCGATACCGCCGACGCCCCAGCCTACCACGCCCAGGCCGTTAATCATGGTCGTATGCGAGTCGGTGCCAACGAGGGTATCGGGGTAATAAATGCCGTCTTTTTCAAAAACGCCCCGCGCCAGGTATTCAAGGTTGACCTGGTGGACGATACCGATTTCCGGCGGGACCACCCGGAAGCTCTCGAAGGCCTGGGTGCCCCATTTTAAGAACTGGTAACGAGCCCGGTTCCGTTTAAACTCCATTTCCATATTCTTCTGGAAAGCGTCGTTCACCCCGGCGTAGTCCACCTGGACCGAGTGGTCAATGACCAGTTCGACCGGGACCAGCGGCTCGACAATTTTAGCGTCTTTACCCATGCGGGCGGCAGCGTCACGCATCGCGGCAAGGTCTACCAGGAGCGGCACGCCGGTAAAGTCTTGCAGCAAAATCCGGGCGACTACGAAAGGAATTTCCTCGGTGCGCTCCCCGTTCGCGGCCCAGTTCGCCAGCGTGCGAACGTCTTGTTCGGTGATTTTCTGGCCGTCATAATTTCTTAAAACCGACTCTAACACCACTCTGATACTGACCGGCAGCCGCGACACCGGCCCAACCCCTTCTTTTTCCAACTGGGGCAGGGCATAGAACTGGGCGGTCTGGCCCTTACCCACGTCAAAGCTTTGCAAAGTGTTAAACAGGTTATGTGGCATAATTTCTTATCTCCATAGAGGAATCGCCGTTCGTTTCATCGAGAAGATTCAAGCCGCGCCGGGGAAAAGTAGTGCAAGCGATAGTTTCCAGAAGTGGTAAGGTCTGACCAGGCGGGCGGCTGATTCAGCATTGAACCGGGCGAACAGTGCCTCATAAATATCCTTAAAATCAAATCTGGCCTAATTATACAATAAAACCAGGTCCAATATAGTTTTACGAGGTCAAAATTTTTATTGTTTTTGGTTATGAAGACTATAAAAGAATTTCTTTTGCTTATTAAAAGGAAAACTTATCCTGATAATACTTATATTTTATATTATCAGAACTAAGGAGTCTGTCAACAAAGACTTGTAATAATTAACCTGAAATGTAGGCACAACCTTACCTGTAGAAACTTGCTTGACAGACTACTTAGGATTAGAACTCCCGCAGCAATTCGCGTACTTTAGCGGGCTGTTTGGTTTCGTAGGACTGCCAGGCCGGCATAATCTTTTCGACACACCATTTCCAGCGGTCCTCATAATTACCCAGGTTGCCGCCCGGCACACAGTCGCGGAAGGACTTTTGTTCTTCCGGCACCGGCGAGGCAATCAATACGCCCAGCGTTTGGTGCAGCTTGCTGACCAGTTTCCACATCGGCTGATTCAACATTCCGTCGTAGAGGACCGGCTGGATGATTTCTTTCTGCTCGTACTTGAGAAGAAGGGTGTTGCCGCTCCAGATGAGTTCCTCGTCGCCGGTCTGCCAGCCCTGGTCAATCATGCGCCAGGCCAGGTAAAGCTGGGGTTCAAGGCTGCCTTCTTCGAAAAGGGCCGTCATTTCGGCCAGCCCGCCATCGCGGTAGGCCAGGTGCTGCCAGTAGATGTCGTCGTAAATGGCTTTGTTGCCCCGGCCAATCATGTTGTAGGCCAGGTCCATCGCCGACGACAGCAAATTCAGGCTGTTGGCAGCTTTCTCGCTCGCCACCAGGGCCGGGACGCGCAACAGGTTTCCGGCGGCCAGCACTTCCATCTTCTCGCCAATCGAGGCCGAGGCGAAAGCGGCCAGGCCCGCCCATTTGAAAATTTCGGGGTTTGCTAAATACAGTTCGGCATATGCTTTGTTGATAACTTTGTTGCGGTTCAGGGCCAGGGCGCCAGGCTGGCTGGTAGCTTCGATCTCAGCCATATTTTCCTGGGCCAGGGCGGTCCACTTGTTTTTGTAAACCGGGGCCTTAACAACGATCAGCCTGGAAGGGTGGCGGCGGCTCTGGACCGGGGCTACCAATAAAGGCAGGGCCAGGGTGGCGGATAAGATATTTAATTTAAGACCGAACATGCTTTAAGCTCCTATGAGTAATTATTTTTAAATATTGCTTTTTAATAGAGTTTATTTTTTTGTTAACCGTTTTTATTTTTATCAATCGCTACTTTGATTTACCTTGATTTCAGCGGTTAGCCGGGTGTTGATTGATGGTCTAACTTTAGCCGGGCGAGGAGTTTCAAACATCGTTAAAAAAACTTAGGGTTCAGTGAGCCTTTTCACAGTGTAATAATTACCCTTTGACTACTTTTGTGAGAGTTATCACAGATTACCTAGATGCCAGTAAGCGATTTCACTGGGTTAGTGTGACCAGGCTAACTAAGCTCTAGTAGGGCTGGAAAATGGTTTTTTTAGAAGGTTTTCAAGCGTTGTCTGGGGAGGTAAGGAGCCTGCAAAGAAAATTTTACAAAAGTTAATAAATATTTAACCTCAGGCTCATGATGTGGTTGTATAATCTATATAATAAAGAAAAATATCGAGTTAGAGTAGGAAACACCGCTACTCTTTTTAGAGCCATTCGAATATCGCCGCTGATTTCACGCCTGTAAGAGTTGAATTCTCGGTTGAGAAACAGTTATGGCCGTATCATTCCGGTTCCTTCGTGTTAGCCTGGCCCTCGTCTGTTTCTTCGGCCTAAATCTAGCCGGTACTCTAATCAATCCGGCCCAGGCAGCTTCTCCGGTCCCCTCATATAGCTCGAATAACGCCAGTCTGGCGGTGCAACTGGTCGCTCTGGTGCCCTGTATTTCGACTGCCCACGACCCGGCCCCGGCGGTGGTAGCGGTTCCGCCTGCCAACAATCCGGACCCTACCGCTTCCGCGCCGGGTGACACCCTTTCGGACCTGCAAAACCAGCTAAATAGCCTGGTGCAGTCGGAACTCAATAACGGGTTGAGCGGGGCTTCGGTCATTATTAAGGACAGCGGCAGCGGCCAGACTTTGCAGTTTAACCCCGACCAGGTTTTTTCCAGCGCCAGCCTGTATAAAATTTTTGTGCTATGGCGGGTCCAGGAGGAAATCGAGGCCGGGCGGCTCAGCGACAATGCCGTTATTCCCTACTTATCGTATACCGAGGACGATTCGGCGGACCAGGCCAGCAGCATACTGCAGCAGGTAAGCAGTATTTCGGTGGCCGATGCCCGCCGCCTGATGATTACCATTAGCGATAATGCCGCCGCCTGGTCGCTGGCTTTTTACCTGGGCTGGTACAACATTGATGCTATGTTAAGGGCGCGTGGCTACAGCAGGACCACCCTAGATACTGAAACGCCGGTTACAAACGCCGCCGAAGTAACCCGCTTTTTTGAAGAGCTTTACAACCACACGCTTGACAGCGTTCTGACTGACAACGATTACAGGGTGATGATTGACCTCTTCAAAAACCAGGGCATTAACAATAAACTCCCGCTCGGCCTGCCCGCTGGCGTGACCATCGCCCACAAGACCGGCGACCTGGGCGATGTCAACCACGATGGGGGCATCGTCTATACCCCGGACGGCCGGGCTATCTTTATTACGGTTATGACTCAGGGCGACTACAATGCCAGCACGGATTTGATGCAAAAGGCGGCTTCTTTTGCCTGGAAAAATTTGGGCCAGAAGCCGCTGCCGGTCTACTTTCCGGCCACGAAAAAAACGGTCAGCGGCCATTTTCTAAGTTACTGGCAGCAAAATGGGGGACTGGCTACTTTTGGCCTGCCGCTCGACGAAGCTCGTTTAGAATATAACGCGGCTGGGAAGGGCTATTTTTTGACCCAATGGTTCGAGCGGGCGCGGTTCGAGTATCACCCGGAAAACAAAGGGACTCCCTACGAGGTGCTGTTGGGTCTGCTCGGCAGTGAACTTTGCCAGAAAGCGCTGCATAGTGACGCCCGGTTCCGCCCGGCCCAACCAATTAACGACCCCGCCCATTTTATTTTCTTTTCGCAGACCGGCCACAACCTGGGGAACGGTTTTCTAAACTACTGGCAGAAAAACGGCGGTCTGGCCCGTTACGGCCTGCCCATCAGCGAGGAGCATTTTGAGTTGAACCCGGCCACCGGGCAGCAGTATATTGTCCAGTGGTTCGAGCGGGCGCGGTTCGAGTGGCACCCGGAAAACAAAGGCACGCAGTATGAGGTTTTGCTGGGGTTATTGGGTACGGAATATGAGGGGATTACGGGGAAGTAGAGCCAGGGGAAAAGCCAGGCCGAGTGGTGAGTTTCGGCCTGGCTCTTTTTTTATTTATTACGGCCAGGGATTAGCCGGTTGGTTATGGGTGTAAGGTTGACTTTGTTGCGCCTGTTCAGAAACTCTTTCGCTCTTTTAGGAAATAAAAAGTGGCCCGGTTGATAAAGCCGGGCCGCTTTTGCCATTGGCTATATAAGTTAGCTCAAAAGACCCTTTTTAGAGTCGTTGTGCTGCAAGCGCCGCCAGACCAGCACCACCGGTACGGTCACAGCCAGCCCACCGGCAATCAAGCGCATTTTAGAACTTGCCCGGGAACCCCAGCCGCCATCGGTGGTTGTTCCTTCCACGACAGGCTCGAAGATGTTGCCGGAAGTATCTTCAGCGGGTTTGTCTTTGTAAAAATGTTGTTTGTTAGCAACCAGCGCAAACATCCGCTCGGCCACGGCTGGCATTAATAGTTGGGAAATTCTAAACATGCGGGCGGAGTTACCTACAAAAGCCTCCCGGCGCGGCACTTTTACCATGTCCACGATTGTCCGGGCAACCTGTTCAGGTGGGTAAACCGGCGGCATAGCTTTAACCGCCCGCCCGGTATGGTTGCCGGTATGCTTAAAGAGCGGAGTATCAATGCTGGCAGGCATTACCAGGGAAATATGAATATTTTTAGCCGATTTATCCAGGAATAAATCCTGGCGTAACGCTGTCGCGAAAGCGTAAACGGCGTGCTTGCTGGCGGCATAGGCGGAAACATACGGGTAGGTGACTTTTGAAGCCAGCGAAGCGGTCATAACGAATTGGCCGTGACCCTGTTTTCGGAAATAGGGCAGGGCAGCATAAGCGCCATTGACATATCCCCAAAAATTTACATCCATCAGCCGCTTAAACTCCTCATAAGGCGTATTCTCGAAACTTGCCATATTATAGACGCCGGCATTGTTAACCCATACATCAATGCTGCCGAATTTATCAAAGGCTTTTTGGGCCAGGTTTTCGACGGCCGCCCGGTCACTGACATCGGTCGGCATCACCAGGGCGGTAACACCCTCTTTCTGAACCTGCTCGGCCAGGCTTTGCAAGGCTTCCTCGCGCCGGGCCGCCAGCACCAGATTTGCCCCTTCTTTGGCGAACAACAGGGCGACCGCCCGCCCGATACCGCTTGACGCGCCGGTAAGTACAACAGTTTTGTTTTTTAATTTCTCTGTCATTTCTTAAAACTCCTTGCTATTAAGCTAAATAATTACCTGTAAGAAAAAGAAGCAATAATCGCGCCTTTTGGTGGTAATGTTGCGGCAGGTCTAGCTAATACTTTCGTCCAGGTTAAACATAAGCAGGGGAAATAAAAAACCTCGCTACTCTTTGTAACGAGGTTTATGTCTAAATTCTAGAAATCATACTACTTTACTACTATTTATACTCGGGGAGCGGGCTGGTAAACCTCCACAATTTCTTCCTCTTTACGACCAAACTCCTTCTGATAGGCGAACCCGGCGATAATGATGGTTAGCAGGCCCATTAACTGGTCGTTGGTGTTCGGTTTATCCACGGCTAAGTATTCCGCCGCCTTGAAAATGTCGAACAGGTAAGGTGCAGCCAGCAGGTACAGCCCTGCTGCAATAACCGCGATATTGGCGTACTGCCGTAATTTAGCCGTCGCCGGGTTGCTGGCGGTTGCCAGGGCAAAACCGGTCAGGGCCAGTATAATTAACCCCAGGATGATGTCGCTTACCGTTACAGCGCTCAGATCGGCAGGAACCTGTTTTTTGGTAGCGGGGTTCAGGACCTTAAGGTTGCTGTAACCCAGGGCGAAAGGCGCAACCACTAACCAGATACCGCCGATTATCCCCAGTACGCCGTAAACCAGCCGCGAAGTGCTAAGACCTTCCGATGCTTCGTACTCTTTCATCTCAAACTCCTTTTCAAATTAAACTTCTTTTCAGCTATATTCGTTTTCAGGCCGAGAGGCTCGTCAGCGGGCTTCTCGGCCTGGCGAAACTAACTTTGCTGTATTCCGCCGGTTGTGCGGGTCTTTCCAGAGCCATCCGCGCCGGTATCGGTATCACTGTCCACACCCTTGTCCCGGTTTAACAGGTAACCTTTATTCCAGGGAGTGCCGATAGCCGGGAGAACGAAGCGGTCCAGACCCCACCACCCGGAGTTCTTCCAGGCCAGGATGATGAAGATGGTCAGAC